>DASUZD010000130.1:0-3812 GCA_036377055.1 Gaiellaceae bacterium
GGTCGCGAACCTCCGCGGCGCGGAGCAGAGGCTGCGCCTCGGCGAGGCGCTCCAGCGGCAGCGGCTCGTCGCGGGCATCGGGAACATGTGGATGGCGGAGGCGCTCTGGGAGGCGCGGCTCTCGCCGTGGGCGCCGCTCGCAGCGGTCTCCGACGACGAGCTGCGCGAGGCGCTCGCCGTCGCAGCTCGGCTCATGCGCGCGTCCGTGGAAGGGACGCGGCGACCGCGGCGCGTCTACCGGCGTCCGGGGCGGCCATGTCCGCGTTGCGGTACGCCGATCCGCTCGCGCGGCCAGGGCGACGAGAACCGCACCGCCTACTGGTGCCCCGGCTGCCAGAGAGGAGAGGAGCCGCCCGAGGCGTAACGAGGCTCGTGAAGTCGCCCGGGCTCTACCGCGTGCTGCGCGCCTTCTGCCTCGGCGGGTTCCGCTTCCTCGCGCAGGAGGTCGAGCAGGGCGCCGAGATCGCCTTCGCGTTCGAGGAGCACGGCTCGCGCGGCCGGCCGGCGCTGTACGAGTACCGCCCGCTCGTCGGTTCGTACGTGGACGCGCGCGCCGCCAAGCTCGCGAAGCGGGACGACGCTGCGATCGCGCTCGACGAGCTGCGGCGCGAGCCCGCGGCGGCGATCTTCGCGCGCGCGCACGCGGGTGCAAGACCGTCCGAGGACGACGCGCTGTTCCGGAGCGTGCTCCTGCCCCTTCTCGTCGCGACCGCCGAGGCGTGCGGCGGCTTCGACTGGGACGACGGAGCCTTCGACCGCGCCTACTCGGATCTCGAGCGCTCGTTGTACGGCTCTGGGCACGCCTATGCTGCGGTGGCGCCGCTCGTCGGGCTCTCGGCCGGCGGCCAGGTCGACCTCGGCGGCGGCGTCAGGGTGCGCGCGGCCGCGACGGGTGAGCTCGCCGTGCACTGGCCGGAGGCGCAGGGGTTGCTCCCCTCCGACTTCGGCCGCGAGGTCGATCGGCTCTGCGTCCTCGAGCTCGAGCGCGCGCTCGAGCGCGGCGTCACCGAGCCGCCGGACGCCCCGGGCGAGCTTGCAGACGCGGTGACGGCGTTGCGGCTCGCGACCGCAGGGCCGATCGCCGCCGGGCCCGTGCTGTTCGAGCGGCTCGACTGGCGCCCGTACGGCGTCCGGCCTGTGCTTCCCATCGCGGCGACCGCCCCCGTGGGAGAGCCGACGCGACTCGACCCGGCGCGCGGCGCGCTGGCGGCGTCGCTACGCGGCCGGCTCGGGCTGGCGGACAGCGATCCCGAGCTCGGCGAGGCGCTCGACCGCTGGGAGCTCGCCCTCTTCCAGAGCGAGCCCTTTCGCTCGGAGCAGCTGCGCGAGGCGCTCGCGGCGCTGCTCGGCGGCGGCGACGGGCTGTGGGCGGCGGCGCTGCGCACGGCGGTGCTCCTCGGCGAGAGCGCTCGCGAGCGTGCCGAGCTGCTCGACCGGCTGCGCTCGCTCCTGTACGGCGACGACGCCGGCGAGCGCGCGGAGGACGCGGTGCGGCGCGCTCTCGTCGAGACGCTTCGCCACGGTGATCGTCCATCGCTCGTCGCCGCGCTCGACGAGTCGTTGCTCGGGCTTCGGCCTCGGCCCTCCGCGGCGGTCGGCGCGATCGCGAGCTGAGGATCGCGCGGCGCGGGCGTCGAGTCCCGCGCGGACGGCTCACTTTCGGCACGAACCCGGCACAGACACGTACGACATCCCCCGGTAGCGTCGAGGCATGGACGAAGCAGCCGCCGTGCTGGCAAGACTGGGGCGGATCGAGGCGCTCGAGCGGGAGGGCGCCCCGCCGCCTGTCCTGCTGGACGAGCTCCGGTCGCTGCTCGTCGAGGCGGAGACGTGGATCGAGACGGAGCCGGGCGGGACCGAGCGTGCTGCCCTCGCCCTCGACTCCTGCCGTGCGGCGTTCGAGCGACGGCGGGTGATGGCGATGATGTAGCGCATGGAGACACGGCTACGCGACGGCGCGCGACGCAGCGTCCCGATCGGCATCGCGGTGATCGCCTTCGGCGTCTCCTTCGGCGTCCTCGCGCGGACGGCGGGGATGGGCGTCTGGGCGCCGATAGTGATGTCGGCGACGACGTTCGCCGGATCGGCCCAGTTCGCGTCGGTCTCGATCCTGCACACGGGCGGCAGCGTGGCGGCCGCCGTGGCGGCGGCGGTGCTGCTGAACACGCGCTACGTGCCGATCAGCATCTCGGTCGCGCGGCTCTTCCGCGGCGCGCTGCCGCGGCGGGTGGTGCAGTCGCAGCTGATCGTGGACGAGTCCTGGGCGGTCTCGGTCCGGCCGGGCGGCGGCTTCGACCGACGCTTGCTCCTCGGCGCCGGCCTGCTGCTCTACCCGTGCTGGGTCGGCGGGACCGCGATCGGGGTCGTCGGCGGCGGGCTGCTCGGCGATCCGAACCGTCTCGGGCTGGACGCGGCGTTCCCGGCGCTCTTCCTCGCGCTGCTCGCGCCGCAGGTCCGCGCGCGCCGGCCGCTGCTCGCCGCGTGTCTCGGTGGCGCGATCGCGCTCGCGCTCGTGCCGCTGACGCCGCCCGGCGTGCCGATCGTCGTCGCGAGCCTGGCCTGCCTCGTCGGCTGGACCCGCGGGTGAACGACGCCTGGGTCGTCGTCGCCGTCGTCGGCGTGGCCACCGTCATCTTCAAATCGTCCGGGCCGGTCCTGCTCGGCGGCCGCGAGCTGCCGGTGCGCCTTCGCGGCGTCGTCGCGATGCTCGCGCCCGCGCTCCTCGCGGCGCTCGTCGTCACGCAGGCGGTCGGAGGGAACCGCCGCCTCGTCTTCGACGCCCGCCTGCTCGGTCTCGCGGGAGCGGCAATCGCGATCCGGCTCCGGGCCCCGGTGCTGCTCGTGGTCGTGCTGGCGGCTGCGCTGGCGGCCGCGGCGAGGGCTCTATAGTCGCCCCGGTGGGCATCGCGCACTGGGACGAGGTCGAGCCGCGGGCGAGCGTGGCCGGCCACCTTCGCGGCTCGTGGCGGGACCTCGGAAGGGCGGCCGGGTCGGTCGGCGTCGGGCTCCAGCGGATCGAGCTCGAACCCGGAAAGTGGTCGACGCCCGCGCACGTCCACGGCTCCGCCGAGGAGATCTTCTTCGTGCTCGGCGGCTCCGGCCTCTCGTGGCAGGACGGACGGATGTACGCGATCGGCCGCTACGACTGCCTCGTGCACCGTGCGCGAGCCGAGGCGCATACGCTCCGGGCCGGCCCCGGCGGCCTCGACGTGCTCGCGTACGGCCACCGGCGGCGGGACGAGTCGGCGCATCTGCCGCGCGCGGGCGTGTCGTGGCTGGGCGCCAGCTGGGTCGAGGCGGGCTCGGGCGACCACCCGTGGGCTCGCGAGGCAAGCGCCGGCCCGCCCGAGACGCCCGAGACGCCTGAGCCGCCCGACACGCCCGAGCGCGACGCGTCCGAGCGGCCGCCGACGATCGTCAGCCTGGCCGACGTCGAGCCCGAGCGCCTGGACCGCGACGGCTACCGCGGCGTCGCGCACAAGCTCGCAGCCGCGGCAGGCTCGGAGCAGAGCGGCCTCCACTACGAGGTCATCGAGCCCGGGAACCTCAACTGCCCGCCCCACTGCCACTCGGCCGAGGAGGAGCTGTTCGTGATCCTCGACGGCGAGGGGACGTGCCTGCTCGGCGACGACGAGCACCCCGTGCGAGCGGGAACCGTCGTCGCGTGTCCAGCCGGCGACGGTGTCGCGCACGCGTTTCGCGCCGGGCCGGACACGCCGCTGACGATGCTGACGTACGGAACCCGCGAGCCGAACGACATCGTCTACTACCCCCGATCTGGGAAGGTCCTGCTCGCCGGCGTCGGCGTGATC
>DASUZD010000131.1:0-22791 GCA_036377055.1 Gaiellaceae bacterium
TACGAAGGACTTCAACGACCAGATGAAGTCGCGCATCCCGTACGTGTTCGCCTTTGTCTTGGGCCTCGCGTTCCTCTTGCTCCTGATGACGTTCCGCTCGATCGTGATCCCGATCAAGTCGATCCTGCTCAACCTGCTCTCCGTCGGCTCGGCTTACGGGATCCTTGTCCTGATCTTCCAGCACAGCTGGGCCGAGGGCATCCTCGGCTTCAACTCGACCGGCGCGATCACCTCGTGGTTGCCGCTGTTCCTGTTCGTCGTGCTCTTCGGGCTGTCGATGGACTACCACGTCTTCATCCTCAGCCGCGTCAAGGAGCTCGTCGACCGCGGGATGAAGACCGAGCACGCCGTCTCCTACGGCATCCGCCAGACCGCCGGGACGGTGACGAGCGCGGCGATCGTGATGGTGGCGGTGTTCGCGATCTTCGCGACGCTGCGCTCGATCGACATGAAACAGATGGGCGTCGGCCTGTCGGTCGCGGTGCTGATCGACGCCACCGTGATCCGCGCCGTGCTGCTGCCGTCGGCGATGAAGCTGCTCGGCGAGTGGAACTGGTACCTGCCGCGCTGGCTCGAGTGGCTGCCGTCGCTCTCTGCCGAGGGCGCCGCTGAGAAGGCGCCCGAGGCGCCAGCCGTTCCGGCTGGCAACTGACGAAGAAAGGGGTCTACACGAAATGAGCTCGACCGAACCGTTCAGCGACTCGCGCGCTCACGGGCGCGTCGACGTGGCCGTGATCGGCGCCGGCCAGGCGGGACTCACGATGGGGTACTACCTCGCTCGCCAGCGCCGCCGCTTCGTGATCCTCGAGGCCGCCTCCTCGATCGGCGCCGCCTGGCGGACACGCTGGGACTCGCTGCTCCTCTTCACGCCACGCCGCTATTCGGCGCTGGCCGGGCTCGCGTTCCCGGGCGACCCGGACGGCTACCCGACGCGCGACGACGTCATCGCCTATCTCGAGCAGTACGCCGCGACATTCGAGCTCCCGGTCGAGCTCGACAGCGGCGTTCGCAGGCTCACGGCTGCAGACGGCAGCCTCGTGCTCGAGCTGGACGACCGCAGCATCGAAGCCGACCAGGTCGTCGTCGCTACCGGGCCGTTCCAGGTACCGAACGTGCCGCGGCTCGCCGGCGACCTCGCGCCGGAGGTCTTCCAGACGCACAGCACCGGCTACATGCGGCCGAGCGACGTGCCCGAGCGGACCGTTCTCGTGGTCGGCGGCGGGAACACGGGCTACCAGATCGCGAAGGAGATGTCTGCGACGCGCGCGGTTCATCTCGCCGTCGGGTCACGCCAGAAGCCGCTGCCACAGCGTCTTCTCGGTCGTGACCTCTTCTGGTGGCTGACGAAGACCCGGCTGATCGACCAGAGCATCGACTCACGGATCGGGCGGCGTCTCCAAAGCGAGGACACCTTGATCGGGTCGAGCCCGCGCGAGCTGAAGCGGCGCCACGGGGTCGACATCAAGCCGCGTGTCCTGGGCGCGAGCGGGCGGACGATTAGCTTCGCCAACGGCGAAGAGCTCGACGTCGACGCCGTCATCTGGGCGACCGGTTACCGCTCCGACTATTCGTGGATCGAGGCGCCCGTGCTCGATCGCGACGGCCGTGTTCGGCACCGACGCGGGGTTACGGACGTCCCCGGTCTCTACTTCCTGGGACTCACGTGGCAGCACACCCGCGGATCGGCGCTGATCGGCTGGGTCAAGGGCGACGCCGAGTTCCTCAGCAGGCAGATCGCAGAGGTGCCGGCGCCGCGAGCCGAGACAACGCGGCCCGCGCCTCAACCTCTCGGCGTCACGGAAGGAGCCTGAATGGACGAGCACGCTCACGATCACGGCGACCAGTTCGCGACCGCCACCGCCGGGCTGCCCCAAGCGAGTCGCTCCGCCGTCGTCGACGTCGCCGACGGCGAAAGCTTCGCGCTCCGGATCGCTTCGGTCAGCAAGCAGGTCGGCGACGAAACCGTGCGGATGCTCGCCTACAACGGCTCGATCCCGGGTCCAACGCTCCGCGTCCGCCAGGGCTCCGAGATCGGCGTCGACGTCACCAACGAGGGAGATCTCGAGGCGACGGTGCACTGGCACGGGCTGCGGCTCGACAACCGCTACGACGGCACGGACGAGACGCAGGCGCCGATGCCGATCGGCGGGACGTTCTCATATCGGATCGAGTTTCCCGATCCAGGCGTGTACTGGTACCACCCACACATCCGCGAGGACTACGGCCAGGAGATGGGCCTGTACGCGAACCTCCTCGTCGTACCCGCCGAACCGGACTACTGGCCCCCGGCGTATGGCGAGGAGCTGCTGACGCTCGACGACGTCCTGATCGAGGACGGGAGCGTCGCCCCCTTCAGCCGCTCCGAGACGACGTATGCGGCGATGGGTCGCTTCGGCAACATCATGCTCGTCGCCGGCGAGACCGACCTCTCGCTAGCGGCGAAGCGCGGCGAGGTCGTCCGCTTCTACCTCACGAATACCGCCAATACACGCGTCTTCAACGTGGCGCTACCGGGCGCGCGGATGAAGCTCGTCGGCGGCGACAGCGGCCGGTGCGAGCGCGAGCAGCTCGTCGAGTCCGTGGTCATCGCGCCCTCGGAGCGCGCCGTGATCGACGTCCTGTTCGAGGAGCCGGGCGAGCTGACGCTCGAGCACCGCACTCCGGAGCGGACGTATCGATTGGCGACGATCGAGGTCAGCGACGAGCCGGCAGTGCCATCACTCGTCGAGCAGTTCGAGATCCTGCGCCACAACCCTGAGTGGGCGGCCGAGCGCGAGCGGCTCGCGCCGTACTTCGACGCCCCGCCCGACAAGACACTCGCGCTCGACGCCGAGATGGACATGGGCGCACCCGAGGGTCCGGTCGTCTACGCCTGCCCGATGCACCCCGAGGTCGTCAGCGACGAACCCGGCCGCTGCCCGAAATGCGGAATGAAGCTCCTCGCGACCGCAGCGAGCGGCTACGTCTGCCCAATGCACCCCGAGGTGGTCAGCGACAAGCCCGATCACTGCCCGAAGTGCGGCATGAAGCTGCTGCCGGCCGAGCTCGTCGCGCAAGCATCGACACACGGCGGACACGAGCATGCACACCACGGCGGCGACGAGCCGCAGGGCGACTTCGCCGGCATCGAATGGGAAGACGACATGGTCGACGTCAACCGGATCACGACGCCGGCCAACATGCACTGGAACCTGGTCGACCGCGAGACCGGCGCCGTCAACCACGCGATCAGCTGGCAGTTCCGCGTCGGCGACCAGGTCAAGCTACGCCTGGTCAACGAGACGGACTCCGACCATCCGATGCACCACCCGTTTCACATCCACGGCGCCGGGCGGTTCGTTGTTCTCGCGCGTGACGGTGTGCCGGAGCAGAACCTCGTCTGGAAGGACACCGTGCTCGTCCGCACCGGCGAGACGGTCGACATCCTGCTCGACGTCACCAATCCCGGGCGCTGGATGGCCCACTGCCACATCGCCGAGCACCATGAGAGCGGGATGATGTTCAGCTTCGACGTCGTACCCGCAGGGTGAGCGTCGTCTCTCTCGCACAGCCGGTTCGCGCGGCGTGGCGGCCGGCTGTTCTCTGGGGACTGATCGTCGGAGTCGCGCAGGCCGCCTCACCGGTTGCGCTTTGGTGGCTCGATGCGGCGACCGTTTACGCGCTCGGGCTGGTGGTGATCGCCCCGGTCTACATCGGCTTCGCGGTCGCCGACGGACGCCGAAGGGTTCTCGCCGTCGAGACCGGTGTCGCCAGCGTCTTCGTGATCATCGCTGCGGCGGCGGTTACTGGCACACCGTGGCTACTCGTCGCCGGCCTCGCGGGCCACGGTTTCAAGGATCTCTGGCAGCACCGGCGTCAGTTCGTTGCGAACACGCGCTGGTGGCCTCCGTTCTGTCTGGTCGTCGATTTCGCGGTCGCAGCGATCCTCGCCGTCGAGATCGTCGCGGGCGTGCATTTCCACCAATAGGCGTTTGCGCGGCGGTGGCCTCGTGCAGAGGGGCCGGCGGAGCCGACCCCTCTTGGGCGGTTAAGCGGAGGGGGAGGGATTTGAACCCTCGACGGACCCA
The DNA here is from genome assembly GCA_036377055.1 of Gaiellaceae bacterium. Lineage (GTDB taxonomy): Bacteria > Actinomycetota > Thermoleophilia > Gaiellales > Gaiellaceae > DASUZD01. Next base: position 4,068 of record DASUZD010000131.1, read on the forward strand.
GAGGCCCGTAACGGTTTTCGAGATCTGCTCAGCTGGTCTTCCTGACTATTTCGTTTCATCGTTAGCTTCGGCGGACCCTCGCCGACGGTCCGCCCGGGGGTCAGCGATCCCGGAGGTGCAGGTCAGCCCACAGACGTTTGTGTACGCCGGCCATGCCGTCATGAGCGTTCATCTGTGGCAGCGCGTGGCTCGCGGACGCGTAGCTGAGCACAGCCGCCGCAGCGACCGCCGCGAGGAAAGACTGGATGGATGCTCTGCGCATCGCCACCGAAGCTAGCGCTCAGGCCCGCGAGGTGCGCCCCTTAAACCGTCGGTGGGCTTGGGCGCAGGCGTGGTCGCCAAAACCTCCTGGAGCTAGTCGGACGACTCGACCGTCAGGGCCCCTAGCCGGGTCTGGAAGCGTCGACTTGACAAGGGACGGCACGCGTGGGAGCCTGGGGGCGAAGCAACGAGAGCGAGGTACAGCGGTGTGTGGTGCCTCGTTGCTGCGGCCGGTCAGATCGTCGGCGTGACGATCGCGTGGGCTTTGTCTGCCAGCCGCGGGTGAGCCGAGCTCGCCTTGCCATATCGCATCGGCAATAGGAGGTCCAATGGCGGTTCGCGACGTTTACTTGAAGATCGAGCAGATCGCCGGCTACAGCCCGGTCGAGCCGGAGACAAAGGTGACGCCGCCGAAGGCGTACAAGCGCGATTGCATGCGGAACGTCGGCCACGAGGATGCGACGATCCCGCAGTCGGAGGTGGACGCGCGCCGGCTGAACGCGCTCGTGTACCGCGAGTACCTCGATGCCGCCTACCTCATCCCGAAGCCGGACAAGATCGTTCTCGCGGACATCAACGAGCCGGGCTTCAGCCGCCGCGTCCCCGGCACCGTGATCTACGCGTTCCCCGGCGACCGACTCCGCATCCACGTCCTGAACGCGGACATCATGCCGCACAGCTTCCACGTCCACGGCCTCGTCTACGGGATCGACTCCGACGGCTCGTGGCCGTTCGGCACGCAAGCGAGCGACGGCCGCCGCTCGGACGAGATCTGCCCCGGACAGACATGGACGTACACCTTTGACGTGACGAACGAGTCCCTAGGTGCATGGCCGTTCCACGACCACTCGTCGCGGATGATCTCCGAGAGTGTCGACCGCGGCCTGTTCGGCGGCATCGTCGTCCAGCCGCGGCAGCGTCGGCCGCCTTTCCCGCCGCTCGAGCTTCCTCCGTTCGTGAAGAAGTTCCTCGACGAGCCGCCGCGGCCCTTGCCGTCACCGTTGCCGCCTGCTCCCTTCCCGCACGTACCGAGCCCGCCGCCGCCGCGGCCCGGGCCCGTCCCGCCGGGACCGGTGATCGAGGCTGTCCCGATGGCGATGGCGATGCGAATGCCTGCCCTGCGGCCGATGCAACCGCCCGGCTCGACCGAGCCGCCGGATCCGTTCCCCGATCCGCGCCCGCCGCTCGGTCATCCGCAGCTCGAGCTCATCCGAGAGTACCTCGAGGACTGGGTGCACCGGCACGAGCTCTTTCCGATCCCGCGCCCCCCGAGCGTCCTCCACGTTCCCCTCTTCTTCCACTTCATGAGCGGCAGCGGGGCTACGCCCGCGTTCAATAGCGGCCCGCTTGCGCCTGGAGCGCCTGCGTTCGAGGTCAAGTTCGGGGCCGCCGGTACGTTCGGATACCACTGCAGCTTCCATCCGGTGATGCAGGGCACGGTGACGGTCGCGCCGGGGAACCCGACCGACGCCACCGTGAGCATCCAGGACGCGCCGGTGATGGGCTTCAATCCGGCATCCGTGGCGGTCGCGCCCGGCGGCACTGTCCATTGGACGCCGGGGACGCCGCCGACGCAGGTGCAGACGCATACGGTGACGGAGAACGGCGGCGGGCTGCCCTCCTACTGCTTCAACGGCCGCTCGTTCGTCGGCAATACGCCGACGATCCTCGCCGAGGCGGGCCAGCGGATCCGCTGGTACGTCTTCAACCTCGACCTCGGCATGGCCTGGCACAACTTCCACACGCACGGCCAGCGCTGGCAGTTCGGAGGGGAGACGATCGACACACGCAGCCTCGGGCCGGCCGAGTCCTTCGTCGCCGAGACAATCGCCCCGCCCGCCGTGCTCCTGCCGGAGGCGATCCAGGCGACGCAGGACCCCGCCAAGAGGCCCGCGGGCGCGCAGGCCTATCGCCTCAGGGGCGACTTCCTCGTGCACTGTCACGTCGAGATGCACATGCAGCAAGGGCTCGTCGCCCTGTTGCGCTCACACCAGACCGTGTGGCTGACAGCGGCGCAGCGCAAGCAGCTCGAGGACGAGATCGGCTTGCCGCTCGACCCCGGCGACAACGCCTGCCCCGCCGTCGTCCCCGATCGCTGCGAGACGGCCGCTTGCGGGCGCTGGGAGGAGGTCGCCGGCGCACCTGAGGTGACCATGATGCACTCCGCGCTCGTGCCGGAGACGACCAAAGTCCTCTTCTGGGGCTACGGCCGCGCCGACCAGTCCCGGATGTATGACTACGGTGCCGCCCCGGGCTATTCGCCGCCGGCAAACCAGCCGGTCGATGTCGCCCCTGTTGCAGGCGACTTCAACTCCTCGAACCTCCACTCCGCCGCGCACGCGTTCGCGGCCGATGGGCGCCTTCTCGCCCACGGGGGTGAGACGCAAGGCGACCAGCAAGCATTCCTGTTCACGCCCGGCACGGTGACCTGGAGCCGCACGGCCGCGACCGCGAGCGGGCGCTTCTATGCGAGCACGCTCACGCTCGCCGACGGCAAGCTGCTGACCCTGTACGGCAACGACGCCTCGATCGAGGTCTACGACCCCGGGCCCGGAACCTGGTCGGCGCCGAAGTCGTTCCCGGCCGGCTTCGACTACGCCTTCTATCCGTGGACCTATCTCCTGCCCGGCGGCGAGCTCTTCATCGCCGGCCACCAGGACACGACGCGGCGCTTCGACTGGACGCCCGACCCGATCGTCCAAGATCCGGCGAAGGTGTGGACGACCGTCTTCGGCGACCGCAGCCCGGGCGGCGCCGAGAAAGGCACCTCGGTGCTGCTGCCGTTGCGGCCGCCGAGCTACGCGCCGCGGGTGCTCAACGCGGCGGGCAGCACGGCCTCGACGCAACAGAGCTCGGAGTGGATCGATCTCTCAGCCGCAACGCCGGCGTGGACGGCGCTCGGAAACTTGAACGTGCCGCGCCCGGATCAGTGCACGAGCGTTCTCCTGCCGGACGGCCGAGTCTTCATCGCCGGGGGCGTCTCCGGCTCCCCGGGGCCGGCGGAGATCTTCGATTCCGACAACCCAGCTGCCGGCTGGCTCTTGTGCGGAGACATGAAGTACGAACGCGGCTACCACTCCTCGGCGATCCTCCTCGCCGACGGCAGCGTCTTCGTGGGCGGAGATCCCCAAGGCGGCGCAGGCCCCACTCCGCACGAGCGCTTCTTCCCCGCCTACTTCTACACGACGCGCCCAACGATCACAGGAGCACCGCCCGCGGTTGTCTACGGCGCCGGCTTCACGATCAATACGCCCGACGCGCCAACGATTGCGGAGGTCGTCCTCCTCCGGCCCGGTGCGGTCACGCACGGGTGGAACCAGTCGCAGCGCGTCGTCGGCTGCGCGATCACAGGCGGAGGCGCGGCGACCGTGCAGGCGACGGCTCCGCCCGACGGCAACGTCGCCCAGCCCGGTCCCTACCTGCTCTTTATCGTCACGAGCGGGCGGATACCCTCGGAAGGGAGGTGGATCACGGTCGGCCCATGATGCGCCCGCCGCCATCCGCCAGCGGCACGCGAGCCGCGCGAGACGCGAGACATCGCGGCGTTGCAGGGCGCTTCGGCGAGGGTCGCGAACGTCTTGCGGATTGGCTTGCGGTCGTGGGGCGACCAAGTCACCGCCGGCTCGCTGCGGGATAGTCGCGCGACTGTCCGCAACCTTTCACGAGCCACCCAACCGAGCCATTCGGCAGGCCAACCGGCTCGCGCCGGAGGGCACACGATCATGCCCGAATCCCGCTCAGCGACGCGAGATTCGGCCTAGCTGAGCGGAGGGGGAGGGATTTGAACCCTCGACGGACCCAGAGGCCCGTAACGGTTTTCGAGACCGCCGCATTCGACCGCTCTGCCACCCCTCCGAGCCGGAACAGGGTACCGGGCACGGGTTTGCGCCGCGGGGCGCGATTCACTCCCGCTCCGCTCACAAACGCAACCGGTAGCCGAAGGAGGGGGTCCGTGGGGGAGCCATGGGTTCCCCTGCGATACGGAGAAGGAGGGATTCGAACCCTCGAGGCAGGGATTTCCCCACCTAACGCCTTAGCAGGGCGCCGCCTTCAGCCACTCGGCCACTTCTCCGTGCCGCCGGATCGTAGCCAAGCTGGCCGCCGGAACGTTTGTCCGCGAGAGCGAGTCGCCGCCGGAGGCGGGCTTTGCCCGCCGGAGGCAAACGGCGCAGGGAGACGGCGAGCGTGGAAGGAGGGGGCTCACGGGGGAGCCAGGGGTTCCTCCGTGCTGAGGGCGCCGCCTTCAGCCACTCGGCCACTTCTCCGTGCCGGCGGATCGTAGCCGAGGAGCCTGCCGGAACGTCCACCCCGGAGGGCGCTTAGCGTCGCGGCGAGCCGCGGCCGCGGAGCGGCGACTGCTGGTCGCGAAGACGCTGGAGCTCGTTCCGGTCCATATGCCCCAAGTCGTCTGCGTACTTCGCGAGCTTGCGCTCTTTCCGCGCCGCCCGCCACTTGCGGAAGCTCCAAGCCATTCGGTGAGGCTAGCAATCCCCCTTCCGGAGCATGCCGCCGTGGCGTTGAGCGCCACCATGAGATCTGCCGGCTCCCCCTCGCCGGCTCTCGCGAGCCCGTCTGCGGCAACGAAGGCGGGCTTTGCGCTTTCTGGCGAGAATCCCGCTCTCGTAAAGAACGTCCGCCGCGACGGCGTGCGTCTCTTCGCTAGTCGTTGATGCGCGCGATCAGCTCACTGCGCCGCAGTACCTTCACGGCGGCGCCGGCGAGTCGTACGTCGAAGCCGCTCTCCTTCGGGAAGAGCACCTTGTCGCCGGGCTCGACGCCCTCCACGTCGCTTCCCGTCGCCGTCACGATGCCTGTACGGCACCCGGCGTCGTCGCTCGCGGGGATGATCAGGCCGGTGCGCGTCTCGGTCTCCTCCTCCGAGGGCTGCACGACCACGAAATCGTCGAGCGGCTTCAGCGAGAGGTCGAGGCGCTGAGGCTCCTCCAGCACGCAAGACACGATACTCCCCGGCGTGACCGTCGACCGCCGGCGCTTCCGCTCCGATCGGCTCCCGCTCGACCACTTCGACTCGCGGTTCTCGGACGACAACCTCGCGTTCTGGCCGCCCCTCTTCGTCGAGCTCGCGCACATCCGCGCGGGCGACCGCGTCCTCGACGTCGGCTGCGGGACGGGCGGCTACTCGATCGCGATCGCGGCGGCAACGTCGGCCCGCGTGACCGGCGTCGACGAGTCGGAGCGCTTCATCGCCCGCGCGAGGGAGAAGCCCGGCGCCGCCACGTTCGTCGTCGGCGACGCGGAGCGGCTTCCGTTCGACGCCGCCTCGTTCGACCGGGTTCTCCTCTCGCTCGTCCTGCACCAGCTCGAGCGGCCGGAGGCGGCCCTCAGCGAGGCGTTCCGGGTGCTCGGTGACGGCGGCATCGCGCTCATCCGGACGATCGCGCCCGAGGACGCCTACGACCGCATCCCCGAGCGCTACCTCCGGCGGATGGCAGACGCGGACGCGGCGCGGCTCCTGCCGACGGACGCGATCGTCGAGATGCTCGAAGGCGCCGGCTTCACGCAGATCTCGGCCAAGCGCGTCCTCCGAAACAAGCAGCTCTCGCTCCCGGCGGTCGAGCAGGCGCTCCGCGCAGAGCGCGCACGGTACGACTTCCTGACCGACACGGAGATCGACAGCGCGATACGGCAACTGCGCGAGGACGGCGGCCCGTGGGTCGACCCGCGCCCGAACACGATCCTCGTCGCGACGAAGTGCTGATCGACGGCCAGGAGGTCAAGCTCACCAACCTCGACAAGGTCTTCTTCCCCGAGCCGGGGCTGACGAAGGGCGATCTCGTCCGCTACTACGTCGACCTCGCCGATTGCGCGCTCCCGCACCTGCGCCGGCGGCCGTTCCACATGAAGCGCTTCCCGAACGGCGTCGAGGGCGACTTCTTCCACCAGAAGCGCGTCCCGCCGCATCCGGACTACGTCGACGAGGTCTTCGTCCGGTTCCCGAGCGGCCACTCGACCGTGTTCGCGATCGTCGACAACGCGGCCGCGCTCGCGTGGGTGATCAACCTCGGCTGCATCGAGCTGCACACATGGCACTCGCGCGTGCCGGAGATCGAGAAGCCGGACTACATGCTGATCGACCTCGACCCGACGACGGACGGGCAGTGGCCGTACGTGCGCCAGATCGCCGGGGTCGTGCACGAGGCGATGGACGAGCTCGGGCTGCCGTCGTACCCGAAGACGTCCGGCGCGACGGGCTTCCACGTGCTCGTGCCGATCGAGCCGGAGCTCGAGTTCCCGCACGTCCGGCGGTTCGCGAAGGCGCTCGCGGAGGAGGTCGAGCGACGGGTCGGCGACCAGGAGGTCGCGACGACGACCTGGCGGGTCAAGGACCGCCGCGGAGTCTTCGTCGACTTCGGCCAGAACGCCCGCGACCGGACGATCGCGAGCGCCTACTCGATCCGGCCGACGCCCGACGCGCGCGCCTCGGCGCCGCTCCGCTGGCACGAGGTACCGGAGGTCGATCCGGCCGACTTCACGCTGACGACGATGCGCGACCGGGTCGCCGAGGTCGGCGACCTGACGGCCGGCATGTGGGACCGCAAGGTCAGCCTTCGTCCGTGCTTCGAGCGGCTCGGCCTGGATCCGCCGGAGACCTAGCGGCCAGCGAATCGAGCGTCGCGACGACGTCGCGCGCCCGCCCTTCGAAGAGGTTCCGCGCGGCGAGGTTGCCGCTCTGGTGGACGGCGTGGACGAGACGGTCGATCGCCAGCATCTTCTCCACGTAGGTCGTCAGCCGCGGGAAGCGCGACGCAAAGTCCGCGAACGCCTCCCGCGCGCCGATGCCGTACAGGTCTCGATGGTGGAACGTGGCGTGATAGTCCCCAGCAGTGATCGACCAGCCGCACCCGGGGCCGGTCGAGGCTCGCTCGTCAGGCTGGCCGATCCACGGGACCTCGAACGTCGTTCCGCACTCGGGGCAGGCGACCTTGCTGTCGGCGACGAGCACCACGTCCTGGCAGCGTGCGACGAGCCTCCACCCGACGTCGTCGACGAGGTCGTCGTCACGCAGCATCTTCGCGTCGGCCTCGTACAGCCTGACGATCATCGAGACCGGGAGCTTCGGCGCCCACCGAATGCGTTTGTCCATGCCCGTTCTTTTACAGCGTCGTAATCGGCTTCGGGTACGGTGGCCGGCTTGCGGAAGGCCCTCCTCGTCATCGCGGCGCTCGCGCTCTGGGCTCCCGGCGTCGCCCAGGCGTCGAGCTCGATTCGCTACGGCGTCCAGGACGACGCCTGGCTCGCGTCCGGCCCCGGAACCGTCTCCGACCGCGTCGATCGGCTCCAGCGGCTCGGCGTCCAGATCGTCCGCTACACCGTCCGCTGGGATCAGGTCGCGCGGCGCTCGCCGGCACGTCCGTCTTCGCCTGCCGATCCCGCGTACGACTGGGCGATTCCGGACTCGGTGCTGAACGCCCTGCACGAGGCCGGCATCGACGCCGTCGTCACGCTCTACGGCACGCCGAAGTGGGCGAACGGCGGCAGGGGCCCGAACTTCGCGCCGCGATCGCCGTCCATGGTCGCCGCGTTCGCGCGCGCGACGGCCGTCCACTACCCGTGGGTGCGGCGCTGGCTGATCTGGAACGAGCCGAACCAGCGGATCTGGCTTCGCCCGACCTCGGCGACCGTCTACACGCGAACGCTGCTCAACCCGGCGTATTCGGCGCTCCATGGCGTCCGGCGGAACGTGCTGGTGGGGGGCGCTGTGACGGCGCCGCGGGGGAACGTCGGCGGCGTCTCGCCCGTCGACTGGCTCCGCCAGCTGGCCGCGGCCCACGCCCGGCTCGACGCCTACGCCTCGAACCCGTACCCGCTCAACCCGCGCAGCGAGACGCCGTGGTCGGGCGGCTGCACGCGGTGCCGGACGTTCACGATGGCGAACCTGCCGACGCTCCTCGCCGACGTGCAGCGTTACTTCCCCGGCAAGCGCGTGTGGCTGACGGAGTACGGCTACCAGACGAACCCGCCCGACCGCTTCCTCGGCGTGTCGCTGGCGCTCCAGGCGCGCTACCTCGCTGACGCCGCGCTGCGCGCCTACCTCGCCCCGCGCGTCGACATGCTGATCAACTTCCTCGTCCGTGACGAGCCGAACGTCGGCCGCTGGCAGAGCGGGCTCCTCAACATCGGCGGCGTCGCGAAGCCCTCGTACTACGCGTTCTCGCTTCCCCTCGCCGAGGTCTCGAGGCACGGCTCGACGACGGTCCTGTGGGGTCAGGTCAGGCCGGGCTCCGGGCGGAGGACCTACGTGCTCGAGCAGCTCGTCCTCGGTCGCTGGAAGATCGTCGGCGGCGTCGCGCGAACCGACTCGCGGGGGTTCCTGCGCAGGACGGTGCGTGCGCCCGCGGGTGCACGTTTCCGGCTGGTCTCGCCGCCGCTCGAGCTGACGAGCCCGGCGCTCTCCGTTACTTAGCCAGCAGCTAGGAGCTTCGGCACCGTCAGGTCGTCGGGGCGGCGCGGCGGGCGGACCTCGCGCCATGTGCATTGCGCCGGATCCTTGTCCGGCCGGAAGCGGAGGAGCCTCGTGCCGTGCCGGAACCGGTGCCGCTCGAGCTTGTCGAACCGGATCTCGCAGACGAGCTCGGGCCGGACGCCCGCCTCCTCGAGCTCGCCTGTGCCCCAGCGGTTCGGCTCGGAGAAGCCGCGCTCGGGCGCCCCTTCGAGCAGCGGCAGGACCTTCCCCGCGATCTCGTCGTGGCGCCGGGCGCCGACCGCGGCCGAGCCGACGTAGCGCAGCTCGCCGTCGTCGTAGAGCCCGAGGAGGAGCGTCGCGATCCGACGTTCGGCCTTCGACTTCCAGCGAATCCCGACGACCACGCAGTCGGCCGTGCGGTGCGGCTTCACCTTGACGACGCCGTCGCGCGAGCCCGGGAGGTACGGGACGTCGAGGCGCTTCGCGATGACCCCGTCGAGGCCCGCCGCCTCGAGCCCGCTCAGCCATTGCGCCGCCTCGTCCCGGTCGCGCGAGACCGGCGAGAGCTGGAAGCCGTCCGCGAGCCGCTCGAGCTCGGCCCGCCGCTCCTCGAGCGGGCGGCGCCAGACCTCGTCACCGTCCCAGAGGAGCACGTCGAACGCGACGAACTGCGCCGGGATCTCGCCGGCGAGGCGCCGAACGCGGCTCTCCGCGGGGTGCAGCCGCATCTGCATCGCGTCGAAGTCGAGGACGCCCTCGCGCTCGATCACGATCTCGCCGTCGAGCGCCGAGTGCTCCGGCAGCTGCTCGCCGAGCGGTCTCAGCTCGGGGAAGTACCGGAGCAGCGGCCGGCCGTTCCGGCTCCACAGCGCGAGCTCGCCGCCGTCGTTCTCGAGCACGCCGCGGAAGCCGTCCCACTTCGGCTCGTACTGCCATCGGTCGCCGGCCGGGAGCTCCGCGACGAGCTCCGCCTCCATGGGCGGAAAGGGCACGTTTGGTCCGGGCATGGCCCGAGAAGGCTAACCCCGTGGGCGATCTCGACGGGGTCTGGAAGGTCGAGCGGGTCGGCGGCGCGCTGCCGCCGCTCCGAGGCGTGACGAAGCGGATCCACGGCACGCGCGGGCAAACGACCTTCCCGGGGCTCCCGCCGATGCCGTTCGAGGTCAGGGGCCTTTCGCTGCACTACCAGGCGCCGTTCTCGGGTCTCGTCGACGTGCTCGAGCCCGAGGGCGCGGACGCCTTTCGCGGCCGTGCCACTATCGGCGGCCGCACCTTCGGACACTTCGAGATGAGGAGGCAGGACATGGCAACCGAGCTCGAGGCTCAGCTGGTCAAGCACATCGACGAGGCGGTCGCTTTGGAGCAGAACGTCCTGCGGATGCTCGACGGGATGATCTCGACGACCGAGGACGACGAGATCCGCGGCGCTCTTCGCCAGCACAAGCTGGAGACCGAGACGCACCTCGAGCGGATGCAGAAGCGGCTCGAGGCGCACGACGCGTCGACGTCGGTGGTGCGGGAGGCCGGCGGCGTGCTCGGCGCGCTGATGAAGAGCGTCGTCGACCTGACGCGCTCCGAGAAGGCCGGCCGCAACGCGCGCGACGGCTTCGCGACCGAGCACATGGAGATCGCGAGCTACGAGCTGCTCGCGCGGATCGCCGAGCGGGCGGGCGACGAGGAGACGGCGAAGGCCGCACGCGAGATCATCGGCGACGAGCAGAAGATGGCCGACCTGATCGCGTCGAACTGGGACAAGTTCGCCGAGCTCTCGCTCAGCGAGGCGGGCGTCAAGGCCTAGCGCCTAGTTCAGCCAGGGCGCGAGGAACGACTCGATCTCGCGACACCCTCGCGGGCGTTCGAGGCGTGCCCGGACGCGCTTCTCCTCGACGACGACGAGCGTCGGCAGATCGGTGACGCCGAAGCGCTCCAGCAGGTCGGGCCGCTCCTCCTTCGCGACGCGATAGAGCTTGAAGGTGCCGTGGTTCCGCCGGCGCTGGAGCACCTGCGCGAGAAAGCCCTCCACGCGGCGGCAGTTGCCGGACACCGCCGAGTGGAAGTAGACCAGCCTCGGCTTCGTGCGAACGGGGACATTCGTAGTGCGCGGTGCGGGAACCGTGGTTGCCACTTGCGACCTCCGTCGAGCGATGACGGGGGCAAGGACCGGGCCCCGTGACCTGTGGAACGTTCTTGCCAGAACGGGCACATTTCAAGCCTCTGGCGGAGGCCGTAAGCTGGCGGGATGAGGCGAGTCGTGGTCACGGGTCTCGGGGCGGTGACGCCGCTCGGACTCGACGCGCAGTCGACGTGGCGGGCGGCGCTCGCGGGCGAGAGCGGGGTGGACTTCATCCAGGCCTTCGACCCGAGCGGATATCCGGTCCGAATCGCCGCCGAGGTGAAGGGATTCGACCCGACCACCGTGGCGTCGCCCAAGGAGCTGCGGAAGCTTGACCGCAACGTCGTGCTCGCCCTGGGCGCGGCGAAGGAGGCTGTCGGCGACGGCGGCCTGAACGGGTTCGACCCGTATCGCGTCGGGATCGTGTTCGGCTCCGCGATCGGCGGCATCGGCGGGATCGAGGAGCAGGACGGCGTCCTCCGTGAGCGCGGCCCCGACCGCGTCTCGCCGAACTTCATCCCGAATGTGCTCGTCGACTCGGCGAGCGGCCAGCTCGCGATCTCGCTCGGGATCCGCGGCCCGAACTACGCGGTCGTCTCCGCCTGTGCGACCGGTTCCCACGCCGTCGGCGAGGCGGCGGAGCTGATCAAGCGGGGCGACTGCGACGCAGTCCTCGCGGGCGGGACGGAGGCGTGCATCACCCCGCTGATCCTCGCCGGGTTCTGCGCGATGCGCGGCCTGGTCGCCGAGGACGAGCACCCGGAGCGGGCCTCGCGGCCGTTCGACGCCAGGCGCGCGGGCTTCGTGATGGGCGAGGGCGCGTGCGTGCTCGTGCTCGAGGAGCTCGAGGCGGCGCAGGCGCGCGACGCGACGATCTACGCGGAGGTGCTCGGGTACGGCGCCTCGAACGACGCGCACCACATGGCGCAGCCGGAGCCCGAGGCGACCGGCGTCGCGGAGATGATGCGTGCGGCGTTGCGTCGGGCCAACGTCGAGCCTGAACGCGTCGGCTACGTGAACGCCCACGGCACGTCGACGCCCCTTGGCGACGCGGCCGAGACCAAGGCGATCAAGGACGTTTTCGGCGCGCACGCCTACGAGCTCGCCGTCTCGTCGACGAAGTCGATGATGGGGCACACGTTCGGAGCCGCGGGCGCGATCGAGGCGATGATGTGCGTCCTCGCGCTGCACGAGGGCGTGCTGCCGCCGACGATCAACTACCGCGAGAAGGATCCCGCCTGCGACCTCGACTACGTGCCGAACGAGGCGCGCGAGACGCAGGTCGAGGTCGCGCTCTCGAACGCCATGGGCCTGGGCGGGCACAACGGTTGCGTTTTGCTCGGCCGCGTCACTTGACACGAACTGGCGGCTTGACCTCCCAGAGCGACAGGCCCGTGTCTGTCGCGTCCGCGACCTTCCGGCCGACGATCGCGACGTAGCCGCCCGCGGCGACGACCCAGCGCGTGCGGATCGGCCGGCCGGCGGCTGTAACGAGGCGTCCGTCCGGCGCGCGCGTGACGGCCGTCGTCGGAAGCGGGCCGAGGATCGTCCGCCCGCCGAGCGAGTAGACGCGGTCGATCCGCCGGTTCCAGAACACGTTCTGCCACGGCGGCGCGCCGCCCGACCAGTCGAGCTCGCCGCCGTACACGTACACGGCAGGACCGTCGACACGGGAGTCGATCCACGTCCGGTCGTTGCCGACCGTGATCCGCTGGAAGTCGCGCGCCTGCTTTGCGACGACGTCGGAGATCCAGATCGACGCGAGCGCGAGCCCGCCGCCGACGACGACGGCGAGCAGCCAGCGCGCGTCGCGGGGCCAGAAGGCGACGAGCGAGACGGCGCCTGCGCCGAGCAGGACGAGCACGAGGCGGATGTCCGTTCCCGGGCTGTCGACCTGGAGCCGGTGGAGCGGGATCACGCTGAAGGCGTCCGGCTCCGCGGCGGCGCTGATGAACGACGGCGGGAGGTACGCGAGCAGTCCGATCGCGACCGCGCCCGCCGCCGCGATGACGAACCGCGGACGCGGGCAGCGCCGGTCGAGCCAGAGCGCGAACCCGAGGAACGCGAGCGGCGCGAGCCCGATCAGGTTCCGCTCGGCGAGCCGGCCGAGGAGCCGCGACGCGAAGAGGCCGACCTGCGCCACGAAGCCTGCGGCGAGCGCGATCGCGACCGCGACGAACGCCTGGACGTCGCGCGAGGTCTCTCGCCCCGCGAGCGACGGCACGGCCACGATCGCAAGCGCGAGGACCGGAACGAACGCCGTCAGCAGGACGAGGTCCGCGAGGTGGTAGAGAAAGAACCGCCCCGCGTCGCTGAGCCCGTACGAGACGTGGCTCGTGACGCCGTACGCGCCGAGGGCCTGGCCGCGCTGGACGACGAGCCACACGACTGTGAGAGCGGTGAGCCCGGCGAGAAGCGGAACGTAGCGGCGAAGCGCGCTCGGGCCGCGTCGCTCGAAGAGCAGCTGGAGCGCGACCGCGAGCGCAACGACCGGCACGAAGACGATCGCCTGGAGCCGCGTCCCAACGGCGAGGGCGATCGCGCCGACCGCGAGCGCCTGGCTTGCCGCCGTCGGGCCGGCCAGCGCGCGCGCAAGCAGCCAGGCCGTGAGCGCGACGATCGGATAGAACGCGACCTCCGTCATCACGAACCCGGTGAACGCCAGCGCGGGCAGGCAGAGCGAGAGCGCGGCGGCGACGAGCGCCCAGCCGCGCGCCATCAGCGTCCGCCCCCAGAGGTAGACCGGCACGGCCACGAGCGACATGACCACGGCCTGTACGACCTTCAGCAGCGCGTAGCCGCGTTCCGCGTCGTGCATGCTGAGCGGCAGGCCCGCGAGCAGCGGGTAGACGAGGCTCAGGAATTGCGGCTCGTGGCCGAGGATCTCGTAGCGGCCGTGCCTCCAGAGGCCCTCGCCGATCAGGCCGTACGTCTGCTCGTCAGGCGTGAACCACGGCGACGGCACGCCGCGCGCGCCGAGCCAGCGCACGAAAGCCGACACGACGACGAGCACGCCGAGCACGACCCACGGCCAACCTGGCCGCCGTCTCATCCGGCGACGAGGTCGGCCGTCAGCTCGTGGAGGCTCTCGAGGGCGACCGCCGCGAGCGCCAGGGCGTCAGGGGGAGGCGGAAACCTGGGGTTCGGGATCGCGACGACCCGCATTCCGGCCGCGGAGGCCGAGCGAAGCCCGTTCGCCGAGTCCTCGATCGCGGCGCAGCGGTCCGGCTCGACCTCGAGCCGCCGCGCCGCCTCGAGGTAGACGTCGGGGGCCGGCTTTCCGCGCGGAACTTCCTCCGAGGAGACGGTGACGAGGAAGAGCGGCGCGAGTCCGGAGACCTCGAGCGCGCGGTCGATCACCTCGCGGTTCGAGGACGACGCGAGCCCGAGCGGCCAGCGCTCCGCGAGCCGGCGCACCGCCTCGACGGCGCCGTCGACGAGCGGGAGGCGCGCTTCGTAGCGCGCGAGCATCCGCTGTACCACCTCGGCGTTGATCTCCTCCGGCGGCTCGCTCAGCCCGAGCTCCTCGTGCATGTAGCGCGACCACTCGACGGAGCTCATGCCCATCATGTCCGCCTGCGCCCGGTCGTGCCAGCGGCCGCCGCGCTCGCGCGTCAGCTCCTCGCGCACCTCGTCCCAGACCTGCTCGCTGTCGAGAAGCACGCCGTCGAGGTCGAACACGACGGCGTCGATCACGGCACAGGGTGGTACGTGCTCTCGCGGTAGACGAGCGCGCCGCCCGGCTCGCCGCGGACTGTCTCGACCACCTCGCCGACGAAGAGCGTGTGGTCGCCGGCTTCGTACTGCGCCCAGACGCGACAGTCGAGCCAGGCAAGCGCTCCGGCGATCCGCGGCGCTACGCCGCCGGGCGCCAGCTCGATCCCGCCCCACATGGCGAGCGGGGGCACGCCGTGGGCGAAGTGCCGCGCGAGTGGCTCCTGATCGGCCGAGAGGAGGCTCGCCGCGAACGTGCCCGCGCCGCGGATGAGCGCGTGCGCCGCCTGGTCGTTCCCGATCGAGATCCCGACGAGCGGCGGCTCGAGCGAGAGCGAGACGAGCGACCCGACGGTGAGGCCGATCCGGTCGCCTTCGAAATCGACGGTGACGACGCAGATCGGCGCCGGAAACCACCGCATCGTCGCGCGCAGCTCGTCGCCTGTAACCACGCGCGCGATCATGCCTGTTAGCGTCGGACCGGTGAGCAGGCGCGAGCTCGGCGAGATCGCGGTCGACCTTGCGCTCGTGATTGCCGCGGCCCTCGCGCATTTCCTCGACGCGACGCCGGTCCTCCAGTTCGTGCTCTCAGCCGTGGCGATCGCCGGGCTCGCTCGGCTCGTCGGCTCGGCGACGGAGCAGCTCGGCGGTCGGCTCGGCTCGGCCGGGGCAGCCGCGATCCAGTCCGCGCTCGGGAACCTCCCCGAGCTGTTCATCGCGCTGTTCGCCCTCCATGACGGGCTCGTCGAGCTCGTCCAGGCGGCCTTGATCGGCTCCGTGCTCGCGAACAGCGTCCTCGTCCTGGGAATCGCGTTCACCGTCGGCGGCCTCCGCCATGGGACGCAGTCGTTCGACTCGCCGCGCGCGCGGATCATCGCGACGCTCACGGTTCTCGCGGCCGCGACGCTTTCCGTGCCGTCGCTCGCGAATGCGTTCCATGCGCCGGCCGCCGCGCATGCCCGCTCGCTGAGCTTCGTATGCGCCGGCGTCCTTCTCGCCGTGTTCGTGCTCACGCTCCCCGGTCTGCTCCAGCCGCTCGCGAACGAGCCGGCGCACGAGCCACCGCGCTGGTCGCTGGCCCTGACGGTCGGAGTTCTGACGGGGGCCGCCTGCGCCGCGGCGGTCGTCAGCGACTGGTTCGTGTCCGCGCTCCAGCCCGCGATCGAGACGCTCCACATGAGCGAGAGCTTCGCCGGCCTCGTCGTCGTGGCGATCGCGGGCAACGCGGTGGAGAACGTCGTCGGCGTCCAGCTCGCGGCGCGGAACCGCCCTGACTTCGCGATCTCGGTCATCGTCAGCTCGTCGCTTCAGGTCGCGCTCGCGCTGACGCCGGCGCTCGTCTTCCTCTCGCTGCTCTTTGCGACGAACCTGACGCTCGTCTTCCCGGTGCTGCTCGCGATCTCGCTGCTCTTCGCGGCCGGCCTCGGCGCCATCGTCGTGTACGACGGTGAGAGCACGTGGCCCGAAGGCGTGGTCCTGATCGGCCTTTACGTGGTGATCGCCGCGAGCTTCTGGTGGGGAGCGTGAGGCGGAAAGCGATCTAGCGGCGCGTGAGCCGATACCGCTGGACGCGCGCGTCGTAGCGAATGCAGCGGAAGCCGTAGCGACGGTACTGCGAGTCGTACCGATGCGCGCAGAACTCCCCCGCGCGCAGGCACTTCTCGGCGCCGCCGATGACCGCGTGCGTGTAACCGGCGCTGCACGTCTTCGAGACGGCGTAAGGCGCTCGCGCGGCAGGTTGCGCAGGAGCAAGCTGCGCGGCCCCCAACGCTGCGAGCAGCGCGACGCCGAGTAGCGCGACCCTGCTTCGAAAGGCCATGGCCATCGCTTCACAATCGTGACAGGAAGCCGGCAAAATGCCAATCGTCGCCGCGGAGCCGGATCTACTCCGGCTCCGCTCAAGGACGCACACGGATAGCCGAAAGGAGGGGGCCCCCACGGGGGAACCATGGTTCACCCGTGCGTGATCGGCGGGGGTGGGATTCGAACCCACGGGCGACCTTTCGGCCGCCAACGGTTTTCAAGACCGCCCCGTTCGACCGCTCCGGCACCCCGCCAACGCGTCATCGTAGTGCGGGGCCGCACTGAGTTAGTGGCTCAGAGCCACTAACTCAGCCTGCCGCGCGCCATATGTGATAGGGAGACCGATCCAACTGCGTTAGTGGCTCAGAGCCACTAACTTCGAGCGGCGCCCCAGTTCACCCTTTGTGGCGATGCGATCGAGCGCGGACGCGACCGATTTGAACCGCGAGCGTCAACCTGCGGCATGGCTGTGAATCCGACTGAAGCTCATCCGGCGCCGTCCGCCGACGGCTTCTCCCCCGGCGATCTGCCGCTGGTGGAGCCCCCGCGCGAGCTGCGCGGCTTTCCGCTCGGGACGATCCTGCTGCGCCTCGGTCTCGTCCCGGAGGGGCCGATCAACGAGGCGCTCGCGGAGTGCGAGCAGACCAAGAAGCCGCTCGGTCGGTTCCTGGTCGAGCGCGGGATGCTCGACGAGGCGGGCCTGACGCGCGCGCTTGCGATTCAGAAGGGATTCCCGTTCGTCGAGCTCGAGCAGATCGTCCCCGACCGGCGCGCGACGAGCCTGCTCTCGGCGCACATGGCGAACACGCACCGGGCGCTGCCGCTCGGGTACGCCGGCACCACGCCGGTGGTCGCGATCGGCGACCCGACGAACCGCGATGCGATCGAGGAGGTCTGCGCGACGATCGGAAGCGAGCTCGTGATCGCCGCGGCGGATCCCGCGAAGCTGAAGGAGGCGATCGTCGCCGCCTACCGCCCCGCGGCTGCTCCCGCTCCACCTCCGGCGCACGTCGTGTCGATCGCCGTCGCACCACCCGTCGCCCCTGCGCCGTCTGTCGCCGTCGCACCGCCACCGCCGCCTCCCGCGCCCCAGCCCGCGGAGCTCGACGTCGTGTTCCGCGTCGTCGCGGTGATCGACGGGGAGCGCGTCGACCTCGCCTTTTGCCGAACGCGCACGTCTGCCGACGCGCGGGCGCGCGAGATCGTGGACGAGCTCTCGACGGGCGGCTGGCTCAGGTGCGACGACCGCCTCGTCCGCGCCGAGGCCGTCGTCTCGATCGAGATCGTCGAGACCGCCGTTACGCCGTAATCAGCTCCGGCGCGCCGAACTCGCGCAGCACCTCGGGCACCTCGCCCTCGAAGTTCTCGAGGATCGCGAGCACAGCCCGGTCCGTCACGGCCGTTCCGTTCAGCGTGTGCACGTACTCAAGCCTGCCGAATCCCGTGCGGTATCGGATCCCGAGGCGCCGCGCCTGGAAGTCGGTCGTGTTCGAGCAGGACGTGACCTCGCGGTAGCGGCCCTGGCTCGGGAACCACGCCTCGCAGTCGTACTTCTTCGCCGCGGGCGCGCCGAGGTCGCCGGCGGCGACGTTGACGACGCGGTACGGAAGCCCGAGCTCCCGGAGCAGCGATTCCTCGAGTGCCAGCATCCGCTCGTGCTCGTCCGACGACTGCTCCGGGCGCGTGAACGCGAACATCTCCACCTTGTTGAACTGGTGCACGCGAAACATTCCCCTCGTGTCTTTGCCTGCGGCGCCGGCCTCCCGGCGGAAGTTGGTCGAGAACGCCGCGTAGCGGAGGGGCAGCTCGCTCACGTCGAGGATCTCTCCCATGTGCAGCCCCGCCAGCGCGACCTCTGACGTGCCGGTCAGGTACAACCCGTCGTCGGGGATCGCGTAGATGTTCGAGGCCTCGGTCGGGAAGAAGCCGGTGCCGTACATCGCCTGCTCACGGACGAGCACCGGCGGAAGCATGGGCTCGAACCCGGCGGCGACGAGCCGGTCGAGCGCGAACCGGTAGAGCGCGAGCGCCAGCAGCGCGGTGTCGCCGATCAGGTACCCGAAGCGGGAGCCGGACAGCCGCGCCGCGCGCTCCATGTCGAAGCGCCCGATCTCCGTGTGCTCGCGCGCGCCGTCGAGGGGCCGCGCCTCTCCCCAGCGCCGGATCTCCTCGGCGTCCTCCTCGGTCTCGCCGTCCGGCGCCGACGAGTGCGGCGGGTTCGGCACGACCCGGAGCGCCTCGTCCCGAGCAGCCTCGGCAGCCGCAACCTCCTCCTCGGCCGCGCGCAGCTCCTCCTTCAGGCCCTTGAGCTCCTCGAGCTGCTCCGGAGTCGGCTTGCCCGAGAGCTTCTGCCGGCCGCGGAGCTCGTCGACGCGGGGAACGAGCGCGCGCCAGCGCTCGTCGGCGGC
>DASUZD010000132.1:0-2604 GCA_036377055.1 Gaiellaceae bacterium
GCCGCTCTACGTCAGCCTGGAGCAGATCGACGCGCGGCTGATCGAGGCGGCGCAGGACCTCTACGCCAGCAAGGTGAAGGCGTTCCTGCGCGTGACGCTGCCGCTCTCGCTGCCGGGGGTCTTCGCGGGGACGCTGCTCACCTTCATCCCGGCGGCTGGCGACTTCATCAACGCGCAGCTGCTCGGCACGCCGCGTCAGTACATGATCGGGAACGTCATCCAATCGCAGTTCCTCGCCGTCCGCGACTACCCGTCCGCCGCCGCGCTCTCGTTCGTCTTGATGGCCGCGATCCTCGTCGCGGTGCTCGTCTACGCTCGCGCGCTCGGCACCGAGCGGATGACCGGGATGGCGGCCGGGCGATGAGCGCGGCGACGGCAGCGGTCGCGGCGCGGCCTCGGGCCGGCGCCGGCGCGCGCGCGATCGCGATGGTGCGCCGGAACCTGCTCAGCGTCTACGCGCTGCTCGCGCTCGGCTACCTCTTCCTGCCGATCGCGATCGTGATCGCGTTTTCCTTCAACAACCCGGCGGGCCGGTTCAACTTCACGTGGCAGGGCTTCACGCTGAAGAACTGGACGAACCCGTTCGGGTACCCGGGGCTCGGCGAGTCCGTGAAGCTCAGCATCGAGATCGCGCTCCTCTCGAGCCTCGTCGCGACAGCCCTCGGGACGATGATCGCGCTCGCGCTCGTCCGCTACGGGTTCCGCGGGCGCGGGCTCGTGAACCTGCTGATCTTCGTCCCGATGGCGACGCCCGAGATCGTCATGGGCGCGTCGCTGCTCGCGCTCTTCGTCAGCTGGCGCTACGCCCAGGGCTTCATGACGATCCTGATCGCCCACATCATGTTCAACATCAGCTACGTCGTCGTGACGGTGAAGGCGCGCCTCGTCGGCTTCGACCGCCACCTCGAGGAGGCGGCCATGGACCTCGGCGCCAACGAGTGGACGACCTTCCAGAAGGTGACGCTGCCGCTGATCATGCCGGGCATCCTCGCGGGCGGCCTGCTCGCCTTCGCGCTCTCCGTCGACGACTTCGTGATCACGTACTTCAATGCCGGCCCGAAGACGACGTTTCCGCTGTTCGTGTGGGGCGCCGCGCGCGTCGCCGTGCCGCCGCAGATCAACGTGATCGGGACGCTGATCTTCGTGATCGCGGTCGGCGGGATGCTCGTGAACATCCTCTTCCAGAACAGGCGGGCACGGTCGGCGGCTTAGAGCCTCGTCTGCCTTCGTGGTGGCTCGAGCAGGCGCTCGCGGCGGAGGGCGATCCCGAGCCTGCGCCGTCCCTCCAAGGCGACGCAGAGGCAGACGTGGCGATCGTGGGCGGGGGCTACACGGGCCTCTGGACCGCGCTTGCGCTGCGCGAGCGGCTGCCGGATGCCCGCGTCGTCCTGCTCGAGGCCGAGACCTGCGGCTACGGGCCGAGCGGCCGGAACGGCGGCTTCCTGAACGGCTGGTGGGCAGTGCTGGGCGAGCTGCGGCGCCTGGTCGGGCGCGAGGGCGCGCTGGCCGTCGCCGAGGCGGGCGCGCGGATCGTCCCGGCCGTGCGCGAGTTCTGCGAGCGGCGCGGGGAGGACGTCTGGCTCCGCGAGGGCGGCTACCTCAAGGTCTCGGCCGCGGCGGCGCAGGATCACGTGGTCGACGAGGCCGTCGCCGCAGCCGGCGAGCTGGGCGTGCCCGAGCAGGCGGTTCCGCTGGCGCCCGAGGAGGTGGCCGAGCGGTGCCGGTCGCCCGTCTTCCGGCACGGCGTGCTCTTCCCCGGCGCGACCGTGCAGCCCGCGCTGCTCGTGCGCGCGCTGCGGCGGGCGGCGGTCGCAGGCGGCGTGACGGTCTTCGAGCGGTCGCCCGTGGTGGGCCTCGAGGACGGCCTGGTGCGGACCCCGCGCGGCCGCGTGCGCGCGCCCGAGATCGTGCTCGCGACGAACGCCGCGCTGACGGGGTGGGGGCCGGTGTCGCGGCGGCTGACGAACTTCGGCTCGTACGTCGTGCTCACGGAGCCCGTCCCGGAGCTGATCGAGCGGATCGGCTGGACCGGGGGCGAGGCGATCGTCGACGGCCGGATGTTCGTCCACTACTTCCGCACGACCCGCGACGGCCGCGTTCTGATGGGCAGCGGCTCGGGTCCGATCGGCTTCGGCGGCCGGATCGACAAGCGCTTCAGCCGCGACCGCCCGACCGCGGAGCGCGCGGAGGCTGGGCTCCGGCGGCTGCTCCCGGACCTCGCAGAGGCCCGGGTCGAGCGCTCGTGGGGAGGCCCGATCGACGTCTCCGCGGACCACCTGCCCTTCTTCGGCACCGTCCCGGGGAAGCGCGTCCACTACGGCGCCGGCTACTCGGGGAACGGCGTCGGCCCGAGCTGGGTCGGCGGTCAGATCCTCGCCTCGCTCGTCGCCGGGCTCGACGACGAGTGGACGCGCCTTCCGCTCGTCACGCGGCGCGTCAGCCCGCTCCCGCCCGAGCCGCTGAAGCGCCTCGGCGGCGGTCTCGTCCGCACCGCGATCATGGCGTGCGAGGCCGCCGAGGAGCAGGGCCGGCGCGGGCCGGCGGCGGCACGCGCAATCGCGACCCTCCCGCGCCTGCTCGGGATGCAGGTCGGAACGCGCTAGC
>DASUZD010000133.1:0-10034 GCA_036377055.1 Gaiellaceae bacterium
CGCGGCCGAGCAGACGTAGACGCCCTCGAGCGGCGTCCGGTACGGGACGAGCCGCTTCGTCGGCCGGAAGAAGAGCTGGCCGAGGTCGGCGGCGCCGCCGTTCACGTCGCCGCCGACGAGGTTCCGGTTCTTCGCCTCGAGAAGCGGCGGCGCGAGCGCGCTCCGCGCGAGGACGAGGTCGCGGAAACCGGGTGCAAATCGCTCCACCTGCGACTCGACCGCATCGGTCATGTCCTCGGCCGATCCGTTCGGGACGTGGCAATACGCCCAGGCCGTGTGCTTTCCGGTCGGTGCGCGCGTGTCGTCGAAGAGCGAGTGCTGCGCGAGGAGGACGAACGGCCGCGCGCTCGTCCGGCCGCTCCAGGCGTCCCATTCGGAGGCGGAGATCTCGTCGAGGGTGCCGCCGACGTGCACTGTGCCTGCCCGCGCGCACACCGGCGCGCGCCACGGGATCGGCCCCCCGAGCGCCCAGTCGAGCTTGAACGCGCCGGGGCCGTGGCGATATGCGCGGAGCGCGCGTTCGTACCGTGGGGGGAAGCGGCCATGGGCCAGGCGGAGGAGCTCGCGCGGGACGACGTCGGCGACGACCACGTCTGCGCGGGGCAGCTCGTCCTGTGGACTCGAAGTGTGGATCTCGCCACCTAGCGCGACGAGCCGCTCGGCAAGCGCGTCCGCGATCGGCTGCGCGCCTCCGCGCGGGAACGGCCAGCCGCGCGCGTGCGCGAGGACGGTGAGCATCAGCCCGAAGCCGGCGCTCGGGCGGCGCTCGAGGGGGAGCATCGAGTGGGCCGCGGCGCCCGCGAAGAGCGCGCGGGCGCGAGCGGTCGTGAACGTGCTCTCGGCGAGCGTGCGGGCGTCGGCGAGCGCTGCGAGGGCGGCGCGCCGGAGCTCGCCGAGGCCGAGCGCGCGAGCCGCGGCCGCGAGCGCCCGCGGCGGAGGCGGGTAGGGGCCGAGGACGATGGGCTCGAGGGCGTCGAAGTTGCGCGCCACCGGCCCGACGAGCCGGCGGTATGCGCGACCGTCCGCGCCGAGCGCGCGCGAGGTCGCCTCGAGGTCGCGCTCGAGCAGCGCCGCGGTGCCGTCGTCGAACGGGTGCGCGACCGCGGCCGGCGGGTCGATCCAGTCGATCGGCAGGTCGAGCCGGCGGAAGAACGGCGACCCGCGCCCCATCGGGTGGATCGCGGAGCAGAGGTCGTGCACGAAGCCGGGCAGCGTCAGCGCCTCGCTGCGCGTTCCGCCGCCGAGGGTCGCCTGCGCCTCGTGCACCGTCACGCCCCAGCCGGCCTCGGCGAGCGTGATCGCCGCCGCTAGCCCGTTCGGCCCGGAGCCGATCACGACCGCGCGACGCGCGCGCCCGGGAAGCTTCCCCCCGGGGGCCTTCGGCCCCTCGCCCCCGCTGTTCACGCTAGTCGAGGAAGTGTCACGTGTCTGTGCCGGGAGCGCGTCGGAACCGTGACGATCGCCGCACCGCGCGGCGGATCAACGGGTCACGCACGCCGGGCCGGAAGCCGCCGCGGCGGAAGCCGGAGCCGCCTTCGGCCCGCGAGCCAGAGCAGCGCCGTGAACAAGAGCCACGCGCAGGAGAGCACGATCAAGCCGATCCCGCCGGATCCGAATGCCAGCGCGAGGCCCAGCGCGCCGAGCAGCACCACGCTCCCGACGACCCAGACGATCGCCAGCACGGCGAGGTACGCCGCCACGCCGGCCGCCTCCCGCCCGCGCTCGAGCGCCTCGCCGACGCGCGGCAGCCCGCGCATGGCCGCCCGCAGCTCGCCCGTCGTCCGCGCCCGCAGCGCACGCTCGGCACGCTCCGCGAACTCCTCGACCTCGAGCCGCCCTGCCTGGTAGTGACGGCGGAGCGCCGCGACTGCACGATCCCGCTGGCTGTCCGCCGCGAGCGCCACCCCTACGCCACGCCCTCGAGCAGGAATGCACGCGACTCCCGCACCATCTCCCGCGCGATCACGAGCCTCTGGATCTGGTTCGTGCCCTCGTAGATCTGCGTGATCTTCGCGTCGCGCATCATCCGCTCGACCGGGTACTCCTGGATGTAGCCGTAGCCGCCGAGCACCTGCACAGCGTCGGTCGTGACCTCCATCGCCACGTCCGTGCAATAGAGCTTCGCCATCGCGGAGATCTTCGTCAGCTCCGGCCCGTCGACGCCCTCGTCGATCATCTGCCCGCACTTGTAGAGGAGCCCGCGCGCCGCCTCGCACTTCGTCTCCATGTCCGCGAGCGTCGCCGCCACGAGCTGGTGCTCCGCGATCGGCTTCCCCATCGTCTCGCGGGACTTCGCGTATTCGAGCGCGTAGTCGGTCGCACCCTGCGCGAGGCCGAGCCCCTGCGCGCCGATCCCCGGCCGCGACCGGTCGAGCACGCGCATCGCCACGCGGAACCCCTCCCCCTCCTCGCCGAGCAGGTTTGCCGCCGGCACGCGGCAGTCGTTGAAGAAGACCTCGCCGGTCGTCGAGCCTTTGATCCCCATCTTGGGCTCGATCCGTCCCACCTCGAACCCCGGCGCGTCCGCCTCGACCACGAACGCCGAGATCCCCGAGTGGCCGGCCGCGGGGTCGGTCTTCGCGAACACGGTGTAGACCTGCGCAACGCCCGCGTTCGTGATGAAACGCTTCGAGCCGTTGAGGACGTACTCGCCGCCGTCGCGCCGCGCCTCGGTGCGCATCGCCGCCGAGTCCGAGCCCGAGCCCGGCTCCGTCAGCGCGTAGGCCGGAAGCCACTCGCCGCTCGCGAGCCGCGGCAGGAAGCGCTGCTTCTGCTCGTCCGTCCCGGCGAGCTTGATCGCGAGCGAGCCGAGCTCCTGGACGGCGATGATCAGCCCGCTCGTCGCGCAGACCTTCGAGACCTCCTCGATCGCGACGAGCGCCATCAGCGCGCTCGCGCCGAGCCCGCCGTACTCCTCGTCGTAGAGGATCCCGAAGAGCTCGTGCTCGCGGAAGAGCTCGACGACGTCCCACGGGAACTCCGCCGACTTGTCGATCTCGGCCGCGCGCGGCGCGATCCGCTCGCGCGAGAGGGTGCGCACGAGCTCGCGGATTTCGCGCTGCTCGTCGCTGAGCGGATCGACTGCCACGCCGCGATTGTAGGCGGGGACTAGAAGCGGTCGAGATCGCGAGTGTCCGGCGACCAGGCGCGGCAGAACACGTAGATCCCGCCGACGAGGCCGGTGAGCCCGATCGAGGGCCAGAACCATGAGCCGAGCTGGTTCGGCGTCGCAAGCGCGACGAGCAGGAGCGGAAAGAACGCCAGCACCGCGAAGGCGAGACCCGCGACGACGCAGTCGCCGGCGAGCCGGAGCGGGTCGGGGCGATACGGGAGCAGGAAATCCGCCGAGGAGACCTTCGGGAACGGATGCAGCGGGTGCGTCAGGAAGCGGATCGTCGCGCGGCCCCAGGTCTTCGCCTCCTCGCCTGCCCGCGCAAGCGCTTCGGTACGCGAGTCGTGCTCGTACCGCGGGCGCTCGTCGTCCACGTTCGGAATTGTAGGGCTGTCAAACACCGCGTTTCGAGCGTCTAAAGTGGCGTGGGGATGCGGTGGCGACGTCTGGCTCTCGGCGTAGTGCCGCTGCTCGCGGCGCTCGGTCTCGCGGCGGCGTCCTCAGGGGCCAACGGGACGGCCGCGGCGACGCAGGTGCAGATCACGTTCACCGGCGCAGGCGGCGGACGCTATCTCGACGTGACCCGCTGGCTCCGCGACGACACGCGCGACTGCTACGCCCGCCGCACCGCCGACGAGACCGTCTTCGTCTCCTGGAGCCTCGGCTGGAGGGGATCCGTCGTCCGCACCTCGCGCGGGTACGCGCTCCGCGCGCTGGCGCCGTCCCGCCGCGCGGTGAAGGGGTCGATCAAGGGCGTGACCGTCCGCGACGGCTGCGACGTGGCCGATCCGGACGTCGACCAGAGCTGGATCGGCTCCGACAAGTGCGTCGGCGCTTTGCCGGTCAAGAGCCATGGCGGAGCGGTCGTCGTCGGCGGCGTGCTCGCGCTCCGCGGCCCCGTCTACGGCAGCCCGCCGAAGCCCTGCGAGCTCTCCGTCCGGAACGACCAGCTCGCCGCGCACGTCGCGCTGCCGGCGCGCCTGCTCGCCCGCCTCGCGGCCGGCAAGGCCGTTTCCGTGCCCGTCGGCACGGCGAATCCGGGACCGGGCGACAACTACCTCGCGAGGCGCCTCTGCTCGGCGTTCCCGCACATCTACGACGGCGTGGTCTACCTCTACGACTGCGACGACACGCTCGCGTGGAAGGGGACGGTCACCCTGAGGCCGTCCTGACGCGGCTGGCGGCGGCCGGGCTCCTGCTCGTGCTCGCCGGCTGCGGAGGTGGAGCGAAGGGCCTCGCCGCGAGCTGCGACCGGCAGCGGGCAGCCCTGGACAAGGTCACGCCGGTCCGCAACCTCACTGACGCGCAGGAGGCGATCCGAGAGGTGATCGCGATCGAGCGGGCCGCGGTGGATGACCTGCGCGCGGCGAAGGCAGATCCACGGATCGTCGCGGCCTACGAGCGAGCGGTCGCCGACGCGCGGCGCCTCCAGCTGTCACTCGGAACGGCCGACCCGACGCAGACGATGTCGGCGCTCCGGATGGGCCCGTCGGCGGGCCGACGCACGGTCGAGCGCGCCCGCCTCCTCGTACAGAGAGCCTGCGACTAGGAGCCTGTCCCGCAGTGCCGGAGGCGGTTCAAGCACTGCGCGACGAGCCGGGCCAGCGCCTTCTGGTCCCACGCGTTGACGAAGTCCGCGTGGACCGAGTAGATCGACCCTGACGAGACGGTCGCCGCCGGCCCGTCGGTCGTCGGATACCGGTAGACGATGCTGAGCGCAGGCACCGCGACCGGGTGCGAGCGCGGGCAGCGGCCGGCGACCGAGTACGCCATGTGGCTCTTGTGGTCGAGGGAGTCGAGCGACTTGCCGTTCCAGCAGTCGGGGAAGTTGACGCGGAGGCGGAGGCTGGAGCCGTCCGGGCACGCCGGCGGGTCGGAAGAGCGCGGCACGTTCTCGAGGTCGCCGCAGTCCCAGTTCGTGACAAGCAGGCTCTGCGGCCGCCGCGCGAGCCGGTTCCCGGCGATCATCTCGAGCCCGGCCGGGAACGGCCGAAGGCGCTTCTGCGTGTTCCGCTGGTAGTAGATCGTGGCGCCGGCCGGCGGGGTCGGCTTGCCGTCGACGGAGACCGTCGGCATCCAG
Organism: Gaiellaceae bacterium; assembly: GCA_036377055.1. Taxonomy (GTDB): domain Bacteria; phylum Actinomycetota; class Thermoleophilia; order Gaiellales; family Gaiellaceae; genus DASUZD01. Next base: position 5,193 of record DASUZD010000133.1, read on the forward strand.
TACGCCGCGGTGTCACCCGGTCGCTTGCAGGTCGTCTTCCCTGCGGCGCGCAGCGAGGCCGGCGTCGAGCTCGCGTCGGTCGAGGTGTTCCCGACGAAGCTGTGGTCGTGCGAAACGCCCGGCTGGCCCGGGTACACGATCGGATCATCGGCGCCGCGGTGGCTGAACCCGCAGAGGCTGATGAAGTTGACGCCCCGGAGGTTGGCGCCCGGCGCGGCCCCGCCGAGCCCCACGACCGCCAGCGAGATGCCGAGCGCGACGGCAACCACAGCTCCCGACCGGATTCCCACCGCCGCCCGAGGATACCGGCGCCCGTGCCTCCGTCTGGCCGTGTGCCGGGCCGAAAGGCGCTTGTGGCTCAGAGCCACAAACCGATCGGTCGAACCCGCGCCACGGCCTGGTTCCAGCGGTGCGGCCCAGCCAAGTTGAGTTAGTGGCTCTGAGCCACTAATTACGGGCTCCAGCCCCAGCTGCGGAGGAAGTCCTGCGCCTCGGCCGTGTCCATTCGGTAGTCGACGTTCGTGGAGGAGCACGCTAGGTCGCCGCGGATCGTCGTTGCGGCGATCACGTTCGAGCCTGCGAAGAAGACCGGCCCGCCGGAGTCGCCGAAGCACGTGCCGCCGGCGCCGAGGGAGTTGTTCTGCGTGAGTCGCAGCCACGACTTGTTCAGCGAGTTGAAGAACGACGTCGCGACCCAGCGGAAGCCGTCGAAGGGGAAGGTCGGCGAGCCGCCTCCCTGCGTGTGCTGGCGCGTCTGGTCGCCGTAGCCGACGACCGTGAAGGGCGTCGACTGGTTCAGCGTCCCGTCGGATTTCATCCGGTCGAGGAGGCCGATCGGCGGCAGCGTCGCGAGCGGCGCGTGCACCGGTCTGTCGAGGACGATCACCGCGATGTCGTGGGGATTCGAGCCAGGTCCGGGAAAGAGCGGGCTCTGGTGCATGACTCCGTGGACGTACGGACCCTTGGAGCTGTCGGTCGAGAACGTGACCCAGACGTCGGTGATGCCGAGGTCGTTCACCAGGAAGTCCGTGCAATGCGCGGCCGTCAGGAAGAGCCTCGGCTCGATCAGCGTCCCGGTGCAGAGTTCCTGGAGTGTGTTCGGCGTCTGCGGGACCCAAAACGCCATCATCGCGCCCACGTTCGGGTGCGCGTTCCCGTCCCGCTGGCCCCACGTGATCGGGCGTGCCGCGGAGGCAAACGAGAGCGCGAGCGCAGTGGCCGCAGCGACAGCGAGCAGCTTCCTCAAGGTCGACCATGGTACAGGTCTCGATATCTCTCTAGAGTCGTAGGCGTGATCCTCGAGAACGGGGTTATTCGGACGATGGAGCCGTCGCTTCCGACGGTGCGCGCGCTCGCGATCGCGGGCGAGCACGTGGTCGGCGGCGTCGGCACCCACGAGCACGTGCTCCCGAGCCCGGAGCGGGTCGACCTGCGTGGGCGCTGCGTGCTTCCTGGCTTCAGCGACTCGCACGTCCACTTCCCGACGTGGTCGCTCGCGCAGCGGCAGGTGCGGCTCGAGGGGACGCGGTCGCTCGACGAAGCGCTCGCGCGGGTCGCGGAGGCGGCCTCGAACGTCGAGCCCGGCCGCTGGTTGCGCGGAACGGGCTGGCGGAGCGGCGACTGGAGCCCGTCGGTCGAGCCGACGAAGGAGGCGCTCGACGCCGTCACCGGCGAGACGCCGACGGCGCTGATGGCGCGCGACTACCACTCGCTCTGGCTCAACTCCGCCGCGCTCGCGCGTTCGAACGGCGACCTCCAGGTTCCCGGCGGCGTGGTCGAGAGAGACGCGAGCGGCGAGCCGACCGGCGTCCTGCGCGAGGAGTGCGCCTGGCACTTCCGCGACACGCACGTCCGCCCGACGGACGACGAGATGGTCGAGGCCTCGCGCGAGGGCGTACGGCTGGCCAACTCACGCGGGGTCACGTCCGTACACGACAAGGACGGGTGGCTCGGAGCGCTCCGCGTCTGGCAGCGGCTCGAGTCCGAGGGATCGCTGACGCTCAGGGTCTGGCAGTCGCTCCCGCACTACCAGGTCGAGGAGATCGCGGCCGTCGGGATCCGGAGCGGCTTCGGGAGCCCGCTCGTGCGGGTCGGCTACCTGAAGGCGTTCATGGACGGGACGCTCGGCTCGCGGACGGCGAGGATGCTCGACGGCAGCGGCGTCGAGATCACGAGCCGCGAGGAGCTCGAGCGGATCGTGCGGCGCGGCGCAGAGGTCGGTCTCCCGGTCGCCGTGCATGCGATCGGCGACCTCGCGAACCGCGAGGCGCTCGACGCGTTCGAGGGGACGCAGGACGCATGGCGACCGCTCGGCCTGCGCCAGCGGATCGAGCACGCGCAGCTCCTCGCGCCGGAGGACGTCCCGCGCTTCGGCGCGCTCGGCGTCGCCGCCTCCGTCCAGTTCAGCCACGCGCCGTCCGACCGCGACCTCGCCGACCGGTTCTGGGGCGAGAGAACCTCGGGCGCCTACGCCTACCGGTCGCTGCTCGACGCCGGCGCCGTCGTGGCGAACGGGTCCGACGCGCCGATCGAGGAGCTCGACCCGCTCGCCGGTATCCGCGCCGGCGTTCTCCGCACGCTCGACGACCGCCCCGCCTGGCACCCGGAGCAGCGCGTGACGGTGGAGGAGGCGCTGCACGCGACGATCGTCACGCCGGCCTGGCTCGCGCGCGACGAGACCCGCCGCGGGAAGCTCGTCCCCGGCTATCTCGCCGACCTCGTCGTCCTCGACCGCGACCCGCTCGCGATCCCGGCCGAGCTCGCGGAGGTCCGCGTCGTCGCAACGATGCTCGGCGGTCGGTGGGTGCACAACCCCCCGCCCTGGTAGTAGCGCGGCGGCGCGCAGCGATCTCCGCGAGCGACACCGCTAGTGGCTCTGAGCCACAAAGTGGACGGACCCCGCAGCGGAACTACCCCGGAAAGCGCTTGCTACGGCGATCGAGCGCAGCGGTCTCCGCCAGCCAACACCCCTTGTGGCTCTGAGCCACTAAGTCACACCAGGGGCACAGGAGACGCACACGGGCGGCTGAGCCGCGGCCGCCATCGTCATGACGTCCACCCCTCCCCACGAAAGGAGAGTCATGACGAACGTCTCGAAGATCGGGGTGACCGCCGCGGCTGTGGTCGGCGTCGCGCTCGGAAGCTACGGGATCGCGAGCGCGGCGAGCGGCAACGGGTCGAACTCGTCGCCATCGTCCGCGGCGGCGGCGCTGAGCCAGGCGCAAGGACCGCCCGCGGGCACGCCCTGGGGCCACCAGCGGAGCGACGAGACGCCGCTCACCGGCGACGCGCTCGCCAAGGTGACGGCGATCGCGAAGGAGAAGGTCCCCGGCGGCACGATCGTCCGCGTCGAGACCGACGCGGACGGCCACGCCGCCTACGAGGCGCACATGACGCGAAGCGACGGAACGCCGGTGACGGTGTACGTCGACAAGAGCTTCAACTACGTCAGCACCGAAACCCGCTAGTGATCAGCCGCCGCGGCGCCCGAGGTCCTCCTCCGCCGCGGCGGCGAGCCGCTCGAACTCCTCGTCGCCCAGCCGGCGCCGGGCCTTCCTTAGGTGAGGCTCGGCGCTGGCGGCGTGGTCCGGGTTGAGGAGGACAGCTTTCGTGAGGTCGACGACGACGCTCGACGCGTGCGTCCGCATGTGCGGAACCCAATCGAGGCCGCGCTCGATATAGCCGCGCGCAGGATCGTCCTGCTCCTCCGGCGTCGACGCGTCGGCCTCGATCCTCCTCGCCCAGCGCCTGCTCGTCATCCGCTCGTGCAGGAGCAGGAAGCGATCCGCCCGCTCGAATGCCTCGGGCACAGGCGGCTCGACGCCGAGCGACGCGAGCACGGCTCGGACGTTCTCGCTCGTGAAGCGATCGCTCTTACGCCGCGCGCCGTAGTCGAAGGTCGACTCCACCACGAGCGGCTGATCGCCGACGGCGGGGAAGTCCCAGCGCCCGCCGTCGTCCATCGCGTAAATCGTGCGCAGATTCTCACCGTCGGGCCCGTCCAGCTCGAAGATCCGCGCCGCATATCCCAGCCGGTAGCGGTAGCCGTTCGCGGTTCCGCGCCGAGGCTCGCGGTCGACGACGCGGCATGTTCGCGCATCGCACAGCTCGCCGAAGAAGAGCTGATGGTCGTTGAAGTCCGAGCCGTCGCGCGCGTTCGTCAGGACCGCCGTCCACTGCTCGTTCACCGCAAAGAGGACGAGACGCGTCGCGGGGAACGTCAAGTGGTCGAGGTACGCGATCGCCTCGTCACGTAACGCCCAGCCGCGCGCCTCGAGCACCGAGCGCTTCGCGATCTTCGCTCCCGCGAGCCGCTCGACGCACTTGTCGAGCCCGCGCCCGACGAGCCCATAGCCGCTCAGGTAGCGCGGCTGCATCTCGCCAAGTTTGACTCCTGATCGGCTTGACGCGGCCACTTCAGATTCGAAAGCATCGTCCGACCAGGCGACAGAGGAGGCGAGATGGCGGCAGTCGGAGCTGCACCAGAGCGTCGGTTCGAACACCTGCGGGAGCACTCGATCGGGCTGCCCCAGGTGCTCTTCCAGTCGATCACGCACATGGCGCCCGGGGCCGCCGTCGCGTACTCGATCTACATCTCCGTGCCGTTCTCGAGGCAGGCGCTCGCCCTCTCCGTGCTCCTCGCGCTGATCGCCTGCCTGTGCGCGGCGGTCGCGATCGGCCAGCTGGCGCGGCTCGAGCCGTCCGCGGGCGGCCTCTACGCCTACGCGGCCCGGTCGCTCGGGCCGGCCGCCGGATTCATCGTCGCATGGCTCTTCATCCTCTTCGAGCCGCTCGTCGCGCCGTTCCTCTACCTCGAGTTCGGGTGGGCGATGCGAGAGGTGA
>DASUZD010000134.1:0-22051 GCA_036377055.1 Gaiellaceae bacterium
TTGTAGACCCAGCCGAGCTGGACGAGCTCCCAGGCGGAGAGGTCGGTCGCGATCGGCCGCAGGTACTTCCCGGCCTTGAACGGCGCCTTGACGAGGTTCGAGAACGAGGAGAGCTTCCCGAAGGTCGCCTGCACGACGTGCTGCTGGCGCTCGGCGCGCGTGACGTCGCTCTCGGCCGGGTTGAGCCGGTTCTCGCGGATGCGCGAGTAGATCAGCGCGCGGTGGCCGTCCATGTGCTGCGGCCCCTTCCGGAAGCGCCACCCGGGCCAACGCTGGCACCGCGCCTGGCTCGCGTACGGGCAGTCGAAGCGGTTCGAGAGGATCGGGGCGGGGACGTTGATCGTGATCCCGCCGACGTCGTCGATCAGCTGCTTGAAGCTCGAGAAGTCGACGACGACCACGTGGTCGATCGGCAGGCCGGTGAAGCGGTGCACGGTCCGGATGGCGAGAGGCGGCCCGCCGATCTGGAACGCGGCGTTGATCTTCGCGTCGCCGTGCCCGGGAATCGGCACGCGCAGGTCGCGCGGGATCGACAGATACGCGATCCGGTGGTGGCTCGGGTCGGTGCGGAGGAGCATCATCGAGTCCGAGTGCTGGTCGTTCGCGCGCGCGTCCGACTCGGCGTGGTCGGTGCCGAGCAGTAGCACGTCGGTCGGGTTCGAGAGGAGGAGCGAGTCCTGGTTGTCGAGAGCGGCGCGCGTCCCAACGCCAACCCGTTTGTTCGCCTTCGTGACGCCCCCGCGGAACGAGAGAAAGCTCAGCCCGGCCCAGAGGACGACCAGCAGGACGAGCACGCCCACGGCGAGGCCGATCCTCCGCCCCCAGCCCCAGCGCCTCCGCGGCCGCTTGGGGCGGACGGTTCCGGGAGCCGCCCCGTCGCCGTCACGGCCGTCGCGGACGCGGGGCGACGGCTTCGAGCGGAACGGGACCCGTCCGATCCTGCGCCCGCTCCTGTAGACGCGATACGGCTTCTCAGGCCCCGGCATGCGGGCGGGTATGGTAGCCGCGCAGGGTGGCGGAGCAGCGCGTCATAGGCGTCGATCTCGGCGGCACCAAGATCCTCGCGGGGATCGTCGACCGGGCCGGGGACGTCGTCCGCCGCCGCGAGACGCCGACGCCGACGAGCTCGCAGGCAGAGCTCCTGGAGGCGCTCGAGACGGCGGTCGACGAGCTACTCGAAGACGACGTCGGCGCGCTCGGGTTCGGGATTCCGTCGACGATCGACCAGCGCTCCGGCCGCGCCGTCTCGTCCGTGAACATCCCGCTCAACGACCTCGATCTCCGCTCGTGGATGCGCGACCGCTTCCACCTGCCCGTCGGAATCGACAACGACGCGAACGCGGCCACGCTCGCCGAGTGGGCGCACGGCGCCGGCCGCGGGACGAACCATATGGTCATGCTCACTCTGGGCACGGGCGTCGGGGGCGGATTGATCCTCGGCGGCAAGCCGTACCGCGGCGCGATCGGCGCGGGCGCCGAGCTCGGCCACATGGTCATCGACATCGACGGGCCGCCGTGCCAGGGGAGCTGCACCGGCCGCGGCCACCTCGAGTCGCTCGCCTCGGGGCGTGCCGCGACGCTCGCCGCACAAGCCCTCTTCGGGCCGGCCGTCGACGCGCACCGGCTCGTCAGGCTCGCGCAGGAAGGAGACGCCTCGGCCGTCGATCTGCTCGCGACGCTCGGGCATCGCCTGGGCGCTGCGATCGGGAGCCTCGTGAACATCTTCAACCCGGAGCTCGTCGTCATCGGCGGCGGCTTCTCGGCGGCGGGCGACTTCCTGCTCGACCCCGCGCGCGAGGCGCTCAAAAGGGAGGCGTTGCACCCGGGACGAGAGTTCGTTCGAGTCGTGCGCGCGGAGCTCGGCACCGCGGCGGGTCTCGTCGGCGCAGGCCTCGTCGCGTTCGAGGCGCTCGACGCCGTCGAGGCGCCCGCGTGACGCTGGTCGTCTGCGCGACGCCGATCGGAAACCTCGAAGACGTCACGTTGCGCGTGCTGCGCGAGCTCGCGGAGGCGGACCTCGTCCTCTGCGAGGACACCCGCCGCACGCGCGTCCTGCTCGACCGGCACGGCATCTCGGCGCGCCTCGTCAGCTACCACGAGCACAACGAGGCTCGACGAACCGAGGAAGTCTTGCCTCGGCTGCGCGCAGGCGAGCGTGTCGCCCTCGTCAGCGATGCGGGGATGCCGGCCGTGAGCGATCCGGGTGCCAGGCTCGTGCGTGCGGCGCTCGACGAGGACATTCGTGTGTCAGTTTGTCCCGGCCCTTCCGCGGTCGAGACGGCGCTCGTCGCGAGCGGTCTCGTCGGCGAGCGGTACCAGTTCCTCGGCTACCTGCCTCGCGGCGAGCGGGCGCTCGCGCGGCTGTGGGACGAGCTGGCGCGCTGGCCTCATCCCGCCGTTGCGTTCGAGTCGCCGCGGCGGCTGCCGGCGTCGCTGGCGAGCCTCGCGCGTGCGCTGCCCGACCGCCCCGTCGCGGTGTGTCGAGAGCTGACGAAGCAGTTCGAGGAGGTCGTGCTGGGTTCCGCCGCCGAGGTTGCGCCGCGATTTGCCGAGGCGCCCAAGGGCGAGATCACGCTGGTCCTCGGCCCGGCCGAGGCGGTCGAGGCCGACGACGCCGGCGCGACTGCCGCCGTCGCCGAGCTCGTGGGTCACGGCGTCCCGCGGCGCCGGGCGGCCGAGCTGGTCGCGTCCCTTTCGGGCGTGCCTCGGAACCGCCTCTACGAACGCTCACTGTAATCAGAGTTGACAACAGCCGACCGCCTCGCTACGGTGCCCGCTCGGTTCTCAACTCTGACAACGAAGGCGGTGGTCATGCGCGTGCTCCTGCTCGGCGTCCTCGCGGCGTTGCTTCTTGTCCCTTCGGCCTCGGCCTGGACCTGGCCCGCGGCCGGGCCGGTCCTGCGCACGTTCTCGTTCGGCGCGAGCAACCCGTACGTGGCAGGCCAGCACCGCGGCATCGACGTCGGGGGAGCGTCCGGAGCCACAGTGCTTGCGCCTGCCGCCGGCACCGTCAGCTTCGCCGGCACGGTCCCGAGCGGTGGCAAGACAGTGACGATCGAGACACAGGACGGGTATTCGGTCACGCTCCTGCATCTCGGGTCGATCGGGGTAACGCGCGGAGCGGTCCTCGCGGAGGGCGCTGCGGTCGGGTCGATAGGAGCGAGCGGCGACGTCGAGCTCCCGGAGCCCTACGTCCACCTCGGCGTCCGAGTCACCGTGAACCCGCAGGGATACCTCGATCCGCTGTCGTTGCTCCCACCGAGGTCGGTCACGCCGCTTGCTCCTCCTGTGGCACCGGTGCCCGCGTCCGAGCCGATCGCCGTTCCCGCGGCGCCGCTCGGGGCCGCGTCGCCGCCGGCGACCCCCGATCCTGTGGCCGCCGCGCCGATGGCGCCGGAGCCGGTTGTCGATGCGCCTGCGAGCGCGCCGGCTCCGTTGCCTGCACCCGCCGCGCCGACGGCCGGTCCGGCCGACGCCTCCGACGCAACGAACGCGACGACGGCGGCCGCGGCGGAGGCGTCTCAACAACCGCCTGTGGACACAGCTCCCGAGGCGGCCGAAGCGCCGTCCGACGTCGGTGTGGTGCCGACGACGTCGTCGACGAGTGCGGCTCCGCTCGACGCGACGGCGGCGACCGAAGACGCGGTAGCCGTCCCGCAGCTTGAGACGCCGGCCGCCGACGTCGCAGCTGGCTCGGGCGTGCTCTCCGCAGTCGAAACCCGCACCCGTCCCCGCGCGGTCGCGCAGAGGAGCGCCGCGCCCACCGGCGCCGGTCGCCACGGTCGCGTCATGTCGGTCGAAAACCCGGCCGGCGATGCGCGGCCGACGGCGCGGCCGAGGCCGAGCGAACCCGCCGAGGGTTCGTCCACGCACGCGATCGCGCCGACCCGCACCGAGCCGGCGAAGCGGCACCGGCGCCCGATCTGGCTCTACCTGCTCGTGCCCATTGCCGCGGTCACGGCGATCGTGGCGCGAAGGCGGCGGCAGCGGCCAGGCGCGCAGCCGGTCGCCGCGCAACCCACGCCTATCATGGACACCGATGCGCTACTACCTGACGACACCGATCTATTACGTGAACTCGACGCCGCATATCGGCCACGCGTACACGACCATCATCGGCGACATCCTGGTCCGGCACCAGCGCCAGCGCGGAGCCGAGACGTTCTTTCTGACGGGGGTGGACGAGCATGCCGACAAGGTGGCCCGCGTCGCGGCCGAGCGGGGGCTCACGCCGCGCGAGTTCACCGACCAGATCGTCGGCCACTGGCAGGAGTTGCCCCGCAGGGTCAACGCGTCGATCGACTTCTTCATCCGTACGAGCGATGAGGGCCATGGCAAGTTCGTCCAGGAGTTCCTCCAACGGATCTACGACAACGGCGACGTCTACGAGGGCGTCTACGCCGGCCTCTACTGCTACGGCTGCGAGGAGTTCAAATCGGAATCCGATCTCGTCGACGGCAAGTGCCCGCTGCACGACGTCGAGCCCGAGTGGCTCGAGGAGCAGAACTACTTCTTCCGCCTGTCGCGGTATCAGGACGCGCTTCTCCGCCTGTACGACGATCGGCCCGACTTCGTCAGGCCGCAGTTCCGCGCCAACGAGGCGCGGAGCTTCATCGAGGCCGGCCTGCGCGACTTCAGCATCAGCCGCGCGACGCAGAAGTGGGGGATCCCGCTGCCGTGGGACGAGAGCCAGGTCGCCTACGTCTGGGCCGACGCACTCGTCAACTACCTCAGCGCCCTGACGTACGCCCGACCCGGCGAGGACCTGCGTCCCAAGTTCTGGCCCGTCGTCCGGCACCTCCTGGCCAAGGACATCCTTCGCTTTCACGCTGTCTACTGGCCTGCGCTGCTCCTCTCGGCGGGGTACGAGGTCCCGCGGCACGAGTTCATCCACGGTTACCTCCTCGTCGAGGACCGGAAGATCTCGAAGTCGCTCGGAAACGTGGTCGACCCGCTCGACCTGATCGACGTCTACGGTGTCGACGCAGTCCGGTTCTGGGCGGCCCGCGCGGTTTCGTTCGGCCAGGACGGCACGGTCTCTCTCGACGGACTGCGCGAGCGGTACGAGCGCGAGCTGGGGAACGACCTCGGCAACCTGCTCTCCCGGACGACGGCGATGATCGCTCGCTACCGCGGCGGCGAGCTTCGCAAAGCGCCCGGCCAGCCGCCATGGTCGGCCGACGATCTGGCGCGCGACGTCGCCGAGCGGCTCGACGCCTTCGACGTCACAGGCGCGCTCGAGGCGATCTGGACGCTCGTCCGATCGCTGAACCGCTACGTCGAGGCGACGGCGCCGTGGCAGCTCGCCAAGGACGAGGCGAAGGCGGACGAGCTCGACACCGTGCTCTACGACCTCGCCGACGGCCTCACCGCCGCGGCCGTCGCGCTGTCTGCGTACATCCCGGAGACGGCGCCCACGATCCTCCGGGCTCTCGGCCAGAGCGAGGACCTGTCCTGGGAGCGGGTCCGGGCCGGCACCGCCGAGGCCGCCACCGGAATCGCCGCGGCGCCGCCGCTCTTCCCGCGCATCGAGCCCGAAGCCGCCGTCGCGTGATCGACACGCACGCGCACCTCGACGCTTGCGGCGACGACCCGGAGGCGCTCGTCGGGCGTGCCCGCGCCGCGGGGGTCGACCGGATCGTCTCGATCGGTTCGGGGATCGATTCCTGCCGCGCGACGCTCGAGCTGGCCGAGCGGCACGACGGCGTCTTCGCCGCGCTCGGGATCCACCCGCACCAGGCTGACGGCGACGACGCCGAGCGCATCGCGGAGCTGTCCGAGCTCCTCGGGAGCGAGCGCGCAGTCGCCGTGGGGGAGACCGGGCTCGACTTCTTCCGCGACTACGCCCCCCGCGACGCGCAGCAGCGCTTGTTCGAGCGCCACCTCGCGGTCGCTGCCGAGCTCCGAAAGCCCGTCGTCGTGCACACGCGTGCCGCCGACGACGAGACCGTGGCAGCCCTCGAAGCCTTCGACGGCACCGTCGTCCTGCACTGCTTCTCGTCGCCCTTGCTCCTCCCGATCGCTTTGGAGCGCAGCTACTACGTCTCGTTCGCAGGCAACGTCACCTACCCGAAAGCCCCGGAGCTTCGCGAAGCGGCCGCGTCCGTTCCCGCCGATCGCTTGCTCGCCGAGACCGACAGCCCGTACCTCGCGCCGCAGCCGCGCCGCGGCCGCCCGAACGAGCCGGCCTATGTCGTGCATACCGTCGCCGCGCTCGCCGAAGCGCGCGGAGAGGATCCGTCCGCGCTCGCCGAGCAGATCGACGCGAACGCGGCCGAGGCTTTCTCGCTTCCGTGACGCGTCTCCCCGTCGCGCCAAACCGCGACCTCGGCCAGCACTTCCTCGTCGACGAGAACATCCTCGGCGTCATCGGACGACTCGCCGCGCTTCGGCCGGAGGACGTCGTGCTCGAGATCGGCCCGGGGCTGGGCGTCCTGACGCGCTACCTCGCCGATCGAGTCCGGCACGTGCACGCGGTCGAGGTGGACCGGTCGCTCGAGCCTCACCTTCGCGAGCGGCTCGCCGGGCGAGCGAACGTCGACCTCATCTTCGGTGACGCCCTCCGGCTTGACCTCGCGGGGCTTTCACCTGCGCCCGCGAAGCTCGTCGCCAACCTCCCGTACAACGTCGCGACGCCGCTGGTCGTCGAGAGCCTGAACCGGCTGCCGACGATCGAGCTGTGGTGCGTGATGGTGCAGCGCGAGGTCGCCGACCGGTTCTTCGCCGAGCCGGGGACGAAGGCGTACGGCGCGGTCTCGGTGCTCGTGCAGCTGGCGGCGGAGCGGACCGGCTTTCACGCCGTCTCGCGGTCGGTCTTCAGGCCGCCGCCGAACGTCGATTCAGCCCTCGTGGCGTTCCGCCGAACGGAGCTTCCCGAGGACTTTCCGCGCGTCAAGGAGATCGTCGAGGCTGCGTTCGCGCACCGGCGGAAGACGCTGCCGAACTCCCTTCAGCTCGCGAGCTACGCCGACCGCGAGCGGGCCGCGGCCGCGCTCGAAGCCGTCGGGCGCGCCCCGTCGACCCGCGCTGAAGAGCTCGCGCCCGCAGAGTTCGTCGCACTGGCGGACGCTCTGCGGTGAGGCGCGCACCTGCCGCCGCGAAGCTCAACCTCGCCCTCGTCGTCGGCCCCCCGCGCAGCGACGGCAAGCACGAGGTGTGCACGATCCTGCAGCGGATCGATCTCGCCGACCGCGTGGAGCTCGCGACGGCCCCGCGTCTCACGGTTCGCGGCTTCTCGGGCGAGACGCTCGTCACGCGCGCGCTCGAGCTGCTCGCCGCCGAGGCAGGCGTCGAGCCACGCTGGGAAGCACGGCTGACGAAGAACGTGCCGGTGGCCGCGGGCCTGGGCGGCGGCAGCTCCGACGCGGCGACCGCGCTCCGGCTCGCTAACGAGACGCTCGACCGACCCGTCGCGCACGAGCGGTTGCTTGCGATCGCGCGCCGGCTCGGCTCCGACGTCCCGTTCTTCCTCGTGTCCGGCCCGCAGCTCGGCACGGGAGACGGGACGGAGCTCGCGCCGCTCGAGCTACCGCAGGACTACTGGGTCGTCGTCGTGCTGCCGGACGCCGCCCGAAAGGCGTCGACCGCAAGTGTCTATGCCGCGTACGACGCGCATGCCGGGGCGAACGGCTTCGAGGAGCGGCGCGCGCGCGTACACGAGCTTCTCCCGACCCTGCGCCGTGCGCGCGACCTCGCGCAGCTCCCGCCGAACGACCTCGCCTCGTCGCCGCTCGCGGACGCGCTCGTCGAGCTCGGAGCCTTCCGCGCCGACGTCACCGGCGCCGGCCCTGCCGTCTACGGGCTCTTCCACCGGCGGAGCGACGCGGAGGCCGCGAAAACCCGCATCCGAAGCCACGGTCGCGTCTGGCTGACGGTGCCTGCGTGGTACTTTTGACGCATGGCCTTCCGCCCGCAAGGGATTCCGAGCGGGCAGCTCGTCGACCACGGCTCGACCCGCGCCGGGCGGTGGCTGCGGGCTCGCAGGCTGAGGTTCGCCGCGTGGATCGCCGTCGTCGAGGGGCTGCTCGTCGTGCTGCACGTGATCCCGTGGTTCGCGGCGGTCGCGCTTGCGGCGCTGGCGCTCGGCTTCTACATCTGGCTCGGTCGCGAGCTCCGTTCGGACGCGGCGCGGCAGGCGAGCTGGATTGCGGCCGCGTCGCAGGTGCTCGTCGTCCTGGTGCCGGTTCTCGTCGCGTTGATCGGAGGCCTCGCGATCCTGGCGGTCGGGGTCCTCGCAGTCGTCGCGCTCGTCGTCCTCTTCACCGACCGGGGCTAGACTCGAGAACGCCCGGTGGGGCGTAGCCAAGCGGTAAGGCAGCGGGTTTTGGTCCCGCGATCCCAGGTTCGAATCCTGGCGCCCCAGCTACGAGGGACGTTCACGAGCTGACACGAGAAGCCCGGCCTGGATCCGCCGAAGGCTCGGGAGACGACCAACTCGCGCGGCGTTCTATGGTTCGCCACGTGGACACGCCCCGGCTCGCGGCGACGAATCTCGCGGTCATCGTCATGGCCGCGGGGCTCGGCACGCGTATGCGATCGGCTAAGCCGAAGCACTTCCACGAGCTGCTCGGGCGCCGCATGGTCGACTGGGTCATCGCCGCCGGCAAGGCGCTCGAGCCTGAGCGGTTCGTCGTCGTCACGTCCCCCGAGAGTGCCGACGAGTTCGAGGGGGTCGAGGTCGCGGTCCAACCCGAGCCGCGGGGCACAGGCGACGCCGTCGCGGCAGCTCGCGAGGCGCTCGACGGCTTCGACGGCGACATCCTCGTCCTCTCCGGCGACACGCCGCTCCTGACGCGCGAGGTCCTCGAGGGCCTCGTCGCCGAGCACCGCGCGGCGGCGGCGGACGTGACGATCCTCTCGTTCGATCCGGAGCGCCCGTTCCCGTACGGCCGTGTGATCCGCGACGAGAGCGGCTCGGTGCAGCGCGTCGTCGAAGAGGGGGACGCGACGCCCGAGGAACGAGACGTCCGCGAGCTCAACTCTTCCATCTACGTCCTTTGCGCCAAGCCGCTGTGGGCGGCGGTCGAGCGCCTCACGCCGCAGAACGCGCAGGGGGAGCTGTACCTGACGGACACGGTCGAGCACGTCCTCGCAGCAGGCGGCACAGCCGCGGCTTACCGCTCGCCTGATCCGCGCGCGCCGGAGGGCGTGAACACGCGCGCCGACCTCGCGTCCGCGGCCGCCGTGCTCCGCGACCGCGTGAACGAGGCGCACATGCTGGCGGGCGTCACGATCGTCGACCCGCAGACGGCGTGGATCGAGGCCGCCGTCGAGCTCGAGCAGGACGCGATCGTGCAGCCGTTCACCGTCCTCCGCGGCCGTACGCGGGTGGCCAGCGGCGCGGAGGTCGGGCCCCACGTCGTCGCGATCGACGCGACGATCGGCCATGGTGTTTCGGTAGGGCCGTTCTGTTACCTTCGCCCCGGCACGGTGCTCGAGGCGGGCTCAAAGGCGGGAACCTTCGTCGAGATCAAGAACTCACGCGTCGGGGAGCGCACGAAGGTGTCGCACATGTCGTACATCGGGGACGCCGAGATAGGCGAGGACACGAACATCGCCGCGGGAAACATCACCGCCAACTACCCGCACGCACCGGACCGGCCGAAGGGGAAGACGACGATCGGGAGGAACGTCAGGACCGCGGTGCATGATGCGTTCGTGGCGCCGGTGAGCGTCGGCGACGGAGCATGGATTGCGGCTGGAACGGTCATAACCGAAGATGTCCCTCCCGAGTCCCTTGCTGGGTTTCCGCCGAGGCAGGTCACGAAAGAGGGATATCTCCGTGGAAAGCGCGACGACTGAGCTGCCGCGCCTGCCCGGTCTCGAGACCGCGGAGGTCGCGCCGCAGTTGAAGCCCGCCCACTGGATCGAGCGCGGGCCGTCGAAGCGGCTGATGGTCTTCTCCGGGAGCTCGCATCCCGAGCTCGCCCTGCGGATCGCCGAGCTGCTCGGAGTGGAGCTTGGGGAGATCGAGCTCGAGACGTTCGCGAACGGCGAGACGTACTGCCGCTACGGCGAGTCGATCCGCGGCGCCGATGTCTTTCTCGTCCAGACGGGCAGCCAGCCGATCGATCGCAACCTGATGGAGCTGCTCTTCATGATCCAGGGGGCGAAGCTTGCGTCGGCGAAGCGGATCACGGCGGTCATCCCGCTCTTCCCGTACGCGCGACAGGACCGAAAGGCGAAGCCGCGCGAGCCGATCTCGGCACGCCTCGTCGCGGACATGCTCCAGCTTGCTGGCGCAGACCGTGTCCTGACCATGGACCTCCACGCGGGTCAGATCCAGGGCTTCTTCACGATCCCGGTCGACCACATGACCGCGCTGCCGCTGTTCGCGCAGCACTTCCGCGACCTCGGCCTGACGGGCGAGGACGTCGTCTCGGTCTCGCCCGATGCAGGCCGCGCGAAGACCGCGATCCGCTTCGCCGAGATGATCGAGGGAACCTGGGCGATCATGAACAAGACGCGGCCCTCCCGCGATGTCGCGGAGGTGACGGAGATCACGGGCCGCGTCGGCGGCAAGATCGCGATCCTCGGCGACGACGTGATCATGACCGGCGGCACGCTGCTCGCGAACGTGAAGGCGCTGCGCGAGAAGGGCGCGACCGACGTCTACGTCTTCGCGACGCACGGCCTCTTTTGCGACGGCGCGCTCGAGCGCTTCGGCGACGCCGACATCGCCCAGATCGTCGTCACCGACACGGTTCCGATCGACCCGATCCACCGGCCGCCGAACATGACCGTCCTCCCGGTCTCGGGGCTCCTGGCCGAGACGATCACGAACGTGTTCGAGGACGACTCGGTGTCCGCAATCTTCGGCGGCGAGAACCAGCTCTTCTAAGGCGCCGAAAAGCCTCCGCTACACTTGCGCGCCGGTATGGCCGGCGAACGAGTCAAGCTCGAGGTCAGCGAGCGCGAGAGCCGCGGCACCCGCCCTGCGCGGAGGCTGCGGCGCGATGGCCTGATCCCTGGCGTCCTCTACGGCCAGGGCAAGACTCCGCACGCGATTTGCGTCCCGGAGCGCGAGCTCCGGCGCGTCCTCTCGGGCGCGGGCGGGCTGCACACGATCCTCGACGTCGTCCTCGAAGGACAGACGACGCCGCACCACGCAGTGCTCAAGGAGTATCAGCAGGATCCGATCCGCGGCCGCTTGACGCACGTCGACTTCCACGAGGTGCGGCTCGACCGGCCGATCCAGGCCCAGGTCGCGGTGCAGCTGATCGGCGAGTCTGCGGGCGTCACCGAGGGCGGCGTGCTCTCGCAGGTGACGCGCGAAGTGAACGTCGAGGCGCTCCCGATGGAGGTTCCCGAGCACCTCGAGCTCGACGTGAGCGGCATGGCGATCGGCGATTCGCTGCGGGTCGCCGACCTGACAACGCTCGAGGGCGTCGCGTTCCTCGACGACCCGGAGACGGTGCTCGCGACGGTGACTCCGCCGACGCAGATCGTCGAGCCGGAGGTCGAGGAGGTCGAGGAGGGCGAGGAGGTGCCCGAGGGCGAGGAGGGCGCTCCGGCCGCCGAGGCCCCCGAGGGTGCAGCCGAGGCTCCGGCCGAGCCGGGCGGCGACGCTGCGGGCGAGCCCGGCACGACCTCCGGCTAGTCCGGCGTCGTGCGGCTCCTGCGTCGCCGCGAGCCGGTCTCGACGCTCGACCTGCTCGTCGTCGGCCTCGGCAATCCGGGCCGCGAATACGAGCCGACACGGCACAACGTCGGCTGGATGGTCGTGGACGAGCTTGCGCGCCGCCACGGCGGCTCGTTCCGCTCGAAGTTCTCCGGCCGGGTGGCAGACGTGCGCGCGGACGAGCGCCGGCTCGCGCTGCTGAAGCCCGAGACGTACATGAACGAGTCGGGGCGCTCGGTCGGCGCCGCCGCGCGGTTCTACAAGAGCGAGCCCGGCGAGATCCTGCTCGTCCACGACGACGTCGACCTCGCCGAGGGCCGACTCCAGGCCCGGCTCGGCGGCGGTCTCGCGGGCCACAACGGCCTCCGCTCGATCGCGCAGCATCTCGGCACGAACGACTTCCTCCGCCTGCGGATCGGCGTCGGCCGTCCGGAGCGCGGCGACCCTCGGCCGGTGGCCGACTACGTCCTCTCTCCGTTCGACCCGCACGTGGACGTCGACGAGCTCGTGGGGCGCGCGGCCGACGCGGTGGAGCTGCTCGCGGCCGAGGGTCTCCCGGCCGCGCAGCAGCGGTTCAACTAGGCGTTCGCGGCGTTCTCGAAGGCGCCCATCACGGCGACCCAGCCGTCCGAGTAGCTCGCGCGAGCCTCCTCGGCCTCGGCGCCGAGCCGCTCCCACCCGCGGTGCACGAGCTCGACGCGCGTGCCGTCGCCGTCCGGCGCGAAGCTGACGTCGATCTCGGTGGGCGCGGGCGCGTTCGGGTTCACCTTCCACTCGATCACGACGCGATGCGGCGGCTCCCAGTGCGTGACAGTGCCCCAGTAACCGTCCTCGCCGCTCGTCATCCGCTCGTACAGTCGACCCCCGACGTGGCCTTCGAGGACCACCGTCTCCGGAGCCTTGGCGCCTTCGCTCGTCATGCCCTCGATCGAGTGCGTCCGAAGCGGCCACCAGGTCGCGATCCCGTCCGTGAAGACGCGGAAGGCGTCCTCGACAGGTCGCGCCACCGTCACCGATTGGCGCACCGGCTCCACCGTCGTCTGCGTGCTCATTCGCTGCTCCTTTCCTCGCTCTCCGCGGCCGCCTTGAACGCCTCCAGCGCCTGCGACCAGAACTCGTCGAAGTACGCCCGGAGCGCTGCGACCGCGTCCGGCTCGATGCGGTACAGCCGCCGGGTTCCGTTCCTGCGCTCGCTCACGAGCCCCGCCTCCTTCAGAACGCGCAGGTGCTGCGACACCGCCGGCCGGCTGACCGGCAGCTCGCTCGCCAGCTCGCCGACCGCCCGCGGTCCCGCGCGAAGGCGCTCGAAGATCGCCCTTCGAGTCGGATCGGCGAGCGCCGCCATCGCGATTCCGTAAGTATCCACTTACGGTAAGTCTAGACTTACGGGAGCGCACATGTCAACTACGGCGGTGCGTGGCGGTGAAGAAGTCGTTCGAGACTCGGCGCGAAGCCGTCACCCATACGCGCGCCGCCCTCCGATAGCGTGACCTCAGGGGTCGCGCCGGACCCCTTGGGGGACGTTCGGCGGACGTCGGCGCGGGCTACACTTCGCGGCCGCGGAACCGCCGGTTCCGCCTTTCGTCATGGACCGTCCGATCCTTCACGCCTTCGTGCGCGAGCTGCTCGAGCACGAGCGCCTGCAGGCGTTCGCCGACGCGCTGCCGGCCGCCCGTGCGCGCGTCTCGGAGCCGGCGCTGCCGCTCCTCGTCGCGGCCCTGTACGAGCGGCTCGGCCGCGGGCTAGTGCTTCTCTGCGCAGAGGACGCGGACGCTCGCGACGCGGCCGAGGCCGCCGCGTGGTTCCTGGGCGAGGAGCGCGTCGGGCTCCTGCCGAGCCGCGGCGTCCGCTGGGAGTCCGGCCTCCAGCCGCCGCCGCACCTCGTCGGCGAACGGGCGCGCGCGCTGCACGTGCTCGACCAAGGCGGCCTCGTGTGCGCCTCGGCCGCCGCCGTCGCCGAGCGAATGCCGCCGCCGGACGCGCGCCCGCAGCCGATCGAGCTCGCGGTCGGCGACGAGCGCGGGATCGACGATCTCGTCGAGGACCTCGCGCTCGCCGGCTACGAGCGGGTCGAACGGGCGGAGGAGCGCGGGCACGTGGCCGTCCGCGGCGGCCTCGTCGACGTCTTCCCGACGACGGGGCGCGAGCCGCTCCGGATCGAGTTCTTCGGCGACGAGATCGAGTCCATCCGCGCGTTCTCGCCGTTCACGCAGCGGGCGCTCCACCCGGTCGAACGCGCGGTCGTCTATCCGGCCGGCGAGCGCGCGCTCGAGCTCGTCGAGCCGACGCTGCGCGACGAGGAGGGCCCACCGCCGGTTCCGGGCGACCTCGTTCCGGCGCTCGACCGCGCGCCGGACCTCGTCTGGGAGCCGGAGGCTGTACGCAAGGTCTGGGAGGAGGAAGGCCTCGAGCCGATCGCTCTCGAAGGCGCCGCCGAGCTCGATCCGCTCCCGTCGGGCCAGCAGTTCTCGTTCGAGGCGCAGCGGCCGGCGCTCTCCGCGCGCGGGCTCGCGGAGGCGGAGAACGAGCTCGCGGCGTTCGTCCGCGCCGGCAACCGCGTCGTGGTCGCCTTTCCGCACCGAGGCGAGGCGCTTCGAACCGAGAACCTGCTCCGGAAGGTCGAGGCCAGGACGCTCGAGCAGCCGGAGCTTCCTCGCGAGGCGGAGCTTCTCTTCGCTGTCGCGCCGGCCCGGCGCGGCTTCGTCTGGCGCGAGCTCGGGCTTGTCCTGCTGCCCGACGCGCAGGTCTTCCGGAAGCGCGCCCCTCGCGCGGACGCCCGTCTCGGCCGCGCCCTCCAGTCGTTCGCCGACCTCCGCACCGGCGACTTCGTAGTGCACGAGGACCACGGCGTCGGGAGGCTGCTCGGCTTCGAGACGAAGACGGTCGCCGGCGTCACGCGCGACTACCTCTTCCTCGGCTTCCGCGGCGACGACCGCCTGTACGTCCCGCACGAGCAGCTCGGCAAGGTCTCGCGTTACATCGGCGCCGACGCGAAGGCGCCCGCGCTCTCGAAGCTCGGCGGCAAGGCGTGGCAGCTGCTGAAGAGCCGCGCGCGCGAGTCCGTCCGCGAGCTCGCGGGCGAGCTGATCGCGCTCTACGCGCAGCGCCAGCAGGCGCCCGGCGTCGCGTTCGAGCTCGAGCACGAGTGGCTGGAGCGGCTCGAGACGGAGTTCCCGTACCGGGAGACGGACGACCAGGAGCGCGCGATCGAGGCCGTGAAGGAGGACCTCGAGGCGCCGCGCCCGATGGACCGCCTCGTCTGCGGCGACGTGGGCTTCGGCAAGACGGAGGTGGCGGTTCGCGCCGCCTTCGCCGTCGCGGTCAACGGCAAGCAGGTGCTGATGCTCGCGCCGACGACGATCCTCGCCGAGCAACACTGGAACACCTTCCGCGACCGGTACCGTGACTTTCCGATCAACGTCGAGATGGTCTCGCGGTTCCGGAGGCCGGCCGACGTCAAGCGGATCCTCGCCGACTTCTCCGCCGGCAAGGTCGACGTCCTGATCGGGACGCACCGGATTCTTAGCCGCGACGTGATCCCCAAGGAGCTCGGCCTCGTCATCCTCGACGAGGAGCAGCGCTTCGGCGTCGCGCAGAAGGAGCTCCTGCGCGCGCTCCGGCTCGAGGTCGACGTGCTCGCCCTCTCCGCGACACCGATCCCGCGCACGCTGCACATGTCGCTCTCGGGCCTCCGCGACATCTCGATCATCGAGACGCCGCCGGTAGGGCGCCGGCCGATCCGGACGACGGTGGACGAATACGACGAGGAGCTCGTCCAGCTCGCCCTCGAACGTGAGCACGCCCGCGAGGGCCAGTCGTTCTACCTGCACAACCGCGTCGAGACGATCGACGAGGCCGCCGAGAAGCTCCGGCAGCTCTGCCCGGGCCTCCGCTTCCTCGTCGCGCACGGCCAGATGCGCGAGCGCGAGCTCGAGGAGAAGATGCACGCGTTCCTGCGCGGGGACGCGGACGTCCTCGTCTCGACGACGATCATCGAGTCGGGCCTCGACATCCCGCAGGCGAACACGCTGATCGTCGAGCGGGCGGATGCGCTCGGGCTGGCGCAGCTCTACCAGATCCGCGGGCGCGTCGGGCGATCCGATCGCGTCGCGCACGCGTACCTGTTCTATCCGGACATGTCCGAGCTGTCGCCCGAAGCCCGCGCCCGCCTGGCCACGCTCGCGGACCACACCGAGCTGGGCGCGGGCTTCGCCATCGCGATGCGCGACCTCGAGATCCGCGGCGCCGGCGATCTCCTCGGCGCGGAGCAGTCCGGGCACGTCGCCGCGGTCGGCTTCGAGCTCTACGTCGAGCTGCTCGGCGAGGCGGTCGCGGAGCTGACCGGGCAGCGGCGGACGATCGCGCGGCCGGTCCGCGTGGACGCGCGGATCGACGCCTACGTCCCGGCGAGCTACATCGGCTCGGAGGCGCTCAAGATCGACCTCCACCGCCGGCTCGCGCTCGCCGAGGACGAAGACGAGCTGCGCGAGCTGCGCGCCGCGACCGAGGACCGTTATGGCCCGATCCCCGAGCCGGTCGAGAACCTGTTCGCGATCCAGGAGGCGAAGCTCAAGGTCGGCCGAGCGGGCGCCGACTACCTCGTCTTCCGCGGCGGCCGGGCGACCGTCGGCCCGCTCGTGCTCGGGAGCGGCGAGCTCCGCGAGCTTCGC
This sequence comes from Gaiellaceae bacterium, assembly GCA_036377055.1. GTDB lineage: Bacteria > Actinomycetota > Thermoleophilia > Gaiellales > Gaiellaceae > DASUZD01. The sequence continues at coordinate 16,291 of DASUZD010000134.1, forward strand.
GGCAAGATCGACACGGCCGTTTATGCCAGCGCGAATCGCGAGGTAAGCTTGCGCGACGACGGCTTCCGTGGGGCGCTTAAGCTAGTCGATGCTATACTCGACCTGCGTCAGGCAGCGTGAGGAAATCGCTGCAACTGGCGCTCTTTTCATGAGGAAACTTCGAATCCTTCTCCTGCCGCTCGCGCTCTTCTGCGCGCTCCTCGCCGCCGCCTGCGGCGGGAGCTCGAACAAGGTTCCCGGTAACGCCGTGGCGCGCGTCGGGAGCGACACGATCACGAAGGCGCAGTTCGACGCCGTCATCGAGCGCGCGAAGAAGGGCTACAAGACGCAGAAGCGACCGTTCCCTGCCGCGGGCACGCCCGAGTATCAGCAGATCAAGCAGTCGGCGATGCAGTTCCTCGTCCAGCGCGCCGAGCTCGAGCAGAAGGCGCACGACTACGGGATCAAGATCACGAAGAAGCAGATCGAGGACCGCGTCACACAGATCAAGAAGCAGCTCGGCGGCGAGAAGGCCTACAAGGCGCAGGTGAAGGCGAACGGCCTCACGGAGGAGACGGTGCGGAGCGACATCGTCGAGCCGCAGCTCATCTCGGAGGCGATCTACAAGAAGGTCACCGGCGACATCAAGGTGACCGACAAGGACGTCAAGAAGTACTACGACACGCACCCGAAGCTCTACCAGCAGCCGGAGTCGCGCGACGTCCGCCACATCCTCGTGAAGTCGAAGAAGCAGGCCGACCAGCTGTACGCGCGGTTGAAGGCGGGCGCCGACTTCGCGACGCTCGCCAAGAAGTACTCGAAAGACCCTGGTTCCGCCGTGCAGGGCGGGAAGCTGACGATCGTGAAGGGCCAGACCGTCGGGCCGTTCGACCAGACCGCGTTCCTGCTCAAGAAGGGCCAGATGTCGCGTCCGGTGAAGACGCAGTACGGCTACCACATCATCCAGGCCATCTCCGAGATCCGGCCGCCGAAGAAGACGCCGTTCGGCCAGGTGAAGGAGTCGATCCGGCAGCAGCAGCTCCGTGACCGCCAGAACGCGGCCATGGCCAAGTGGGTCAAGGACACGAAGAAGGACTTCGAGCACAAGATCCACTACCAAGTCGGCTACGCGCCGCCGAAGACGACGACCTCGGCGACCACCACGGGCTAGCTTGGCGCTGGCCGACGCGCTGCTCGACCTGCAGCGGCTGACGGAGCGGCTTCGCCGCGACTGTCCGTGGGATCGCGAGCAGACGGCGCGGACGATCGTCCCGCACACGGTCGAGGAGGCGTACGAGGTCGCCGACGCGGCCTTCGCCGGCCGGCCCGAGAAGCTGCTCGACGAGCTGGGCGACCTGCTTTTCCAGGTCTACTTCCTCTCGCTCCTGCTCAGCGAGGCCGGGCAGGGCGACCTCGAGGCGGTCGCGCGGTCGATCCACGAGAAGCTCGTGCGGCGCCACCCGCACGTCTTCGGTGAGGCCGCGGCGTCCTCCGCCGGCGAGGTGAAGGCGCGCTGGGAGGACATCAAGCGCGAGCAGGAGGGGCGCGAGGGGATCTTCCACGACGTGCCCGGCGCGCTCCCCGCGCTGCTCCACGCTCGGAAGGTGCAGCGGCGTGCGGCCGCGATCGACTTCGAGTATCCGGACACCGCAGGCGCGCTCGACGACCTCGCCGACGAGCTCCGCGAGCTTCAGGAGGCGTTCGCCGCCGCGCCGGCTCGACCGCCGGAGACGGAGCCCGACCCGCATCACGTCGAGGAGGTGGGCGACGTGCTCTTCGCCGCGGTGAACGTCGCCCGCCGGCTCGGCGTCGACCCCGAGCTCGCGCTCCGCTCCGCGAGCGAGCGCTTCGTGGCTCGCGTCGAGCAGGCGGAGCGGCTCGCCGAGGCCGACGGCGTCCGCTTCACGAGCCTCGACCTGGACGAAAAGGATCGCTACTTCGACGCTGCGAAGGAGGCACTCCGATGACGAGCACCATCGCGCGCGTCCACGCGCGGCAGATCCTCGACTCGCGCGGCAACCCCACGATCGAGGTCGAGGCGACGCTGTCGTCCGGGGCCTTCGGTCGCGCGGCCGTGCCCTCCGGCGCGTCGACGGGGCGCTTCGAGGCCGTCGAGCTGCGGGACGGCGACCCGTCCGTCTACGGCGGCAAGTCCGTGCTCGGCGCGGTCCGGAGCGTCGAGACGGAGATCGCGTCCACCGTGGCCGGGATGGACGCGGCCACGCAGGCCGACGTCGACCGGGCGCTCGTCGAGCTCGACGGGACGCCGAACAAGGGTCGGCTCGGCGCCAACGCGATCCTCGGCACGTCGCTCGCGGTCGCGAAGGCGGCCGCAGCCGATGCGGGCGTCTCGCTCTTCCGCTGGATCGGCGGCGACGCGGCGCGCGTGCTTCCGGTGCCGATGCTGAACGTGCTGAACGGCGGCATGCACGCCCAGAACTCGGTCGACTTCCAGGAGTTCATGATCGTGCCGGCCGGGGCCGCGAGCTTCGGCGAGGCGCTCCGGATCGGGGCGGAGACCTTCCACGCGCTGAAGGAGGTCCTGCACGGCCGCGGCCTCGCGACGGGAGTCGGGGACGAGGGCGGCTTCGCGCCCGATCTTCCGTCCACCGAGGCCGTGATCGAGGCCGTCCTCGAGGCCGCGGAGCAGGCAGGCCACTCGGAGAACGTCGCGATCGCACTCGATCCTGCCTCCACGAGCTTCCTGGACGGGGACACGTACAGGCTCGAGGGCGAGGGGAGGACCCTCGACGCGGCCGGGATGATCGAGCTCTACGGCAGGCTGCTCGACCGGTACCCGCTCGTGTCGATCGAGGACGGGCTGGGCGAGGACGCGTGGGACGACTGGCGGACGCTGACGGAGCGGCTCGGCGGCCGGGTTCAACTGGTCGGCGACGATCTCCTCGTGACGAACGTCGAACGGCTGCGGCGCGGGATCGAGACCGGCGCCGCGAACGCGATCCTGATCAAGCTCAACCAGATCGGGACGCTGACGGAGACGCTCGAGACGATCGAGCTCGCCCGCTCGAACGGCTTCGGGGTGGTCATGTCGCACCGCTCGGGCGAGACCGAGGACACGACCATCGCCGACCTGGCCGTCGCGACGAACGTGGGGCAGATCAAGACCGGCGCGCCGTCGCGAACGGACCGCGTAGCGAAGTACAACCAGCTCCTGCGGATCGAAGAGGAGCTCGGCGACGCGGCGGAGTACCCGGGCTGGAGCGCGTTTGCCCGCACCGCGCACGCCGAAGCGGGCGCCCGCGCAGGCGGGTCGTAGGGCCGCCGAAGCCGGAGACGTCTCGGCACGCTTCCGGCACAGACACGGCGCATCCCGCGCGGTAACGTGAACGCTGGGGGTTCCAGTCCCCCAGGGGGATTCGTGCCCAGTTGGACATCCCGCTACCTTTCGGGAAGGAATGGCGACCGAAGTGCCTCGCCGGACGAAGATCATTGCGACCCTCGGGCCGGCGTCCTCCTCGCGCGAGCGGCTCTCGACGCTCGTGCGGACGGGGATCGACTGCGCGCGCCTCAACTTCTCGCACGGGGCGCACGCCGACCACGCGAAGCTGATCGAGCTCGTGCGCGAAGTGCAGGAGGAGGTCCGGCGGCCGATCGCGGTGATCGCCGACCTCCAGGGGCCGAAGCTCCGGCTCGGCGAGCTTCCGACCCCGATCGTGCTCGCGCGCGGCGACGAGATCGGCGTCGTCGCCGGCGAGGTCGCGTCCGACGGCGACCTCCCCGTCAGCCCAGCCGTGATCGGCGAGGTCCTCCGGCCGGGGTCCGACATCCTGATCGACGACGGGCACGTCCGCCTGCGCGTCGAGTCCGTCGAGGGGGGACGCGCGCGCTGCGCGGTCGTCGTCGGCGGCCCCGTCAGCGCGCACAAGGGCGTCAATCTCCCCGGCGTCCCGATCCCCATCCCGTCGCTGACGCGGAAGGACGTCGACGACCTCGAGTTCGCGCTCGCCCACGGCGCGGACTACATCGCGCTCTCGTTCGTGCGGTCCGCCGCGGACGTGCGCGACCTCCGCGAGCTGATCCAGCAGGCCGGGTCGCAGGCGAAGGTGATCGCGAAGATCGAGAAGGCCGAAGCGGTCGAAGTCCTGGACGATGTGCTCGCGGAGACCGACGCGGTGATGGTCGCGCGCGGCGACCTCGGCGTCGAGATCGGGCCGGCCTCCGTGCCGCTGCTCCAGAAGCGGATCATCCAGAAGGCGCTCGAGCGCGGAAAGCCGGTGATCACCGCGACGCAGATGCTCGAGACGATGGTCCACCAGCCGGAGCCGACGCGCGCGGAGGCGAGCGACGTCGCGAACGCGATCCTCGACGGAACCTCGGCGATCATGCTCTCGCAGGAGACGGCGGTCGGGGAGTACCCGGTCGAGGCCGTCGGCTACATGGACCGGATCGCCCGCGCGATCGAGCCCAGCCTCGGTTACCGGCACCAGCTGCCCGAGGCGAGCGAGGAGCCGTCGATCGGGCGGGCGATGTCGAACGCGGCCTGCGATCTCGCCGAGGCGCTCGGCGCGAAGGCGATCGCGGTGCCGACATTCACGGGCGGCACGGCGTTCGCGGTCGCGCGGCTTCGCCCTCGGCGCCCGATCTTCGGGCTCACGCATCACCGCTACGCGCTCCAGCAGATGGCGCTCGAATGGGGCGTGACGCCGTGGGAGATCCCCGAGTGCGCGAACGTCGAGGAGCTGTGGGCGCGTTCGCTCCAGGCCGTGCGCGACAGCGGGTTGGCAGATCCCGGCGACCGGGTCGTGATCACGGCCGGAACCGCCGTGAACCTGCCGGGCACGACCAACGTGATCAAGGTCGACATCGTCTAGGGAGGACCGGGCCGGCCCGGGGCGAACCCGGCGCGGATGGCGAAGCGGCCCCCGTCGCGCCGGCGGCGTGCAGCACGATCGAGCATCTTGCTCCGCCGGCTGGCCGTGGCCGGGCTGCTGCTGATCGCGTTCCTCTACTTCCGGCCGCTGCGCACTTACCTGCACACCCGCCACACGCTCACCGAACGGCGGGACCAGGTGCGCGGCCTCGAGGCGCAGAAGCGGGAGCTCGAGCGCCGCGTGACCGCGTCGTCGAGCACGGCGTCGCTCGCGCTCGAGGCCCGGCGGCTCGCGCTCGTGAAGCCGGGCGAGCGGCTGTTCATCGTGAAGGGCATCGCAGCGTGGCGACGGGCGCACCGTACGATCGGAGCGGATGGATGACGTCGGAGTCGTCGAACGGCAGCTCGGCCGCCCGCCGCGCGCGTTTCGCCGCGTCGCCGTCCGGTGCCCGTACGGCCGCCCGGCGGTCACGGAGCAGGAGCCGTTCGACGCGGAAGGCCGCCCGTTCCCCACCGGCTTCTGGCTGACATGTCCGTATCTCGTCGCCGCGGTCTCGAGGATCGAGGCGGCTGGAGGCGTCGAGCGCTGGACCCGTGCGGCCGCAGAGGATCCGGGGCTCGCGGCCAGCGTCGAGCGCGCGCACGCCGAGCAGCGCGCGCTCCGGCCGGAGCTCGACGTCGGCGTCGCGGGCACGCGGGCCGGATCCGCGGGCCTCAAGTGCCTGCACGCCCACGCGGCGTTCGCGCTCGCGCGGCCGGGCTACGAGCTCGGCGAGCGGATCCTGGCGGAGGTCGACCCGCTCTGGCCGTCGACGGGTTGCTGCACCCAGATCGAGTAGGGCTACCATGCGCCGCCCATGCCGACCGCCGTCGACACCGCCCGCTTGGAATGGGAGGCGGGACACCGCCGCGTCCAGGAGTCTGCGGGCGACAGGGTGCTCCACGAGCGGC
>DASUZD010000135.1:0-8926 GCA_036377055.1 Gaiellaceae bacterium
TTTGCGTCGCAGCGGACGATCGGGAACTTCGTCGCGGGCCTCCTGATCGCGCTCACGCAGCCGGTCCGGCTGGGTGACCGCGTCGAGGTCGACGGCGCCGTCGGAACCGTCGAGGAGATCGGGCTCACGTACACGTTCATCCGTACGGACGACGAGTCGCGGCTCGTGATCCCGAACGAGAAGCTCGCCTCCGACGCGATCTGGAACTCGACGATCCGCAGCCAAACGAGCCGGGCGCAGATCACGCTTCAGATCCCGCTCGACCGGGATCTCAGGTCGGTCGTCGAGCTCTTGCGCGACGCGGCTCCCGGCGAGCGCTCGGAGGTCTTCGTCAGCGGTCTCGACACGAACGCGACCGTGACCGTCCGCGCGTGGGCGCCCGATCCGCTCGAGGCCGAGCGGCTCGAGGCCGACCTGCGGTTGCGTGCGCACGACCGGCTTCGCGACGCGGGAGTGTTCGCTTGAGCAGGGCCGCCCGCCGCACCTCCGCGCTCCCGCCGGGGGTCAGCCGCCGCAGGCGTCGCCGCGAGCGCGCCCGAGCACGCCGGCGCCGCCTCGCGATCCTGCTCGTCGTCGGGCTGATCGGGAGTGTCGGCCTGCTGCTCGCCGTGGGCGGCTTCGGCGGCGCGGCGGCGTTGAGCGAAGGGTGTGACCTTTCGTCGCTGCGGCCGGTCGCGATCGGCCAGAACTCGTTCGTCTACGCCGCCGACGGCTCGCTGCTCGGGTCGATCCCCGCCGAGCGGAACCGCCAGCCGGTGCGGCTCGCGTCGATCAGTCCTTGGGTGGCGAAGGCGACGATCGCGATCGAGGACCGGCGCTTCTACGAGCATGGTGGCGTCGACCCGGAGGGGATCGTCCGCGCGCTGGTCGCCGACATCCGCGCCGGCCACGTCGTTCAGGGCGGCTCGACGATCACGCAGCAGCTCGTCCGCAACCTCTACATCGGCAAGGAGAAGACGCTGAGGCGCAAGCTGATCGAGGCGTGTCTCGCCGTGAAGCTGAGCCGTGCGTGGTCGAAGGGGAGGATCCTCCAGGCCTACGTCAACCAGGTCTACTACGGCAACCACGCGTACGGGATCGAGGCCGCGGCGCAGACGTACTTCTCGAAGCACGCGCGCGGGCTAGGGCTCGCCCAGGCAGCGCTGCTCGCGGGGCTGCCGCAGGCGCCGTCGGTCTTCGATCCGTTCCACGAACCGGCCGCTGCGCGCGCGCGACGCGACCAGGTGCTGCGGGCGATGCTGGCGAGCGGGGCGATCATGCACGACCAGTTCGCGCGCGCGACCGCACAGAGGTCGCTCAACCTGAAGCCGGGCCGGCTCTACACCCGGATCCGGGAGCCGTACTTCTTCAGCTTCGTCCGCGACGAGCTGATCCAGGAGTACGGCGCGCAGACCGTCCGCTCGGGCGGGCTCCGCGTCTACACGACGATCGACCCGCGCTTCCAGCGCGACGCGGTGCTCGCGATCCGCAGGACGCTGAACGAGCGCGGCGACCCGGCGGCGGCGCTGGTCGCGATCAACCCGCGGAACGGCGCGATCCGGGCGATGGCTGCGGTGACGCCGAATCGGCGCAAGAACCAGTTCAACCTGGTCGCGCAGGCGCGGCGCCAGGCCGGGTCGACGTTCAAGACCTTCGTCCTGACGACGGCCGTCCTGCGCAGCGTCGACCCTGCGACGACGTACTACCGCTCTGCGCCGTTCCACTATCAGCCCGACCCGTACACGAAGGCGTGGGACGTGGCTACGTACGACCACACCTACACCGGCACGACCTCGATCCAGACCGCGACCCTGCGCTCCGACAACACCGTTTACGCGCAGCTGACGCTCGACCTCGGCCCGGAGCAGGTCGCGGCGACGGCGCACCGGCTCGGCGTCGAGACGGACCTCAGCGTCGACGGGTCGTTCGTCCCTTCGATGGGCCTCGGCGCGATCGCGGTCAGCCCGCTCGAGATGGCCTCGGCCTACGCCACGCTGGCCGCAGGCGGCATGTACTCGAAGGCGATGGCGATCCGGAAGGTGATCTTCTCGAACGGCAAGGAGGACCCGGACACCGGCTGGGGCCGGCCGCAGCGGACGCGAGCCGTCCCGCCGGGGGTCGCCTACGAGGTGACGCGGATCCTCGAGCAGAACGTTCTCCACGGGACCGGGATCGGCGCCTACTTCGGCCGGCCGGCGGCGGGCAAGACCGGCACCACGGAGAACCACGCCGACGCCTGGTTCTGCGGCTATACGCCGAACCTCGAGGCGACGGTCTGGGTCGGGTATCCGCGCGCCGAGATCCCGATGACCGACGTGCACGGGATCAGCGTCACCGGCGGATCGTTCCCGGCCACGATCTGGCGCCTCTTCATGGACAGCGCGATCGGCTCGACGCCTGCGAAGGACTTCGCCGAGCCGCCCATCCTGCCCGAGTGGAAGCCGTTCGTGGGCGCGCAGTACGCGCTCAATCGCACGGCGCCGCCCGCGCCTCCTCCCGAGCCGGCGACAACCGTGACCACGACGCCGCCGGCGCCGGAGCACGGACCTGTGTCGCGCTAGCGCCGCCGGAACAAGAGCACGCCGTCGCGCTCGAACACGAGTCGCCAGGCGTGGTTCTGGCGCAACTGCGCAAGGTCCTGTCCAGCGAGGAAGGGCTCGTTCCGGTCGGCGTAGCTCAGGCGCGTCTCGTCGACCGCGACCCAGGTCGCGTCGCCGAGGTCGGGGAAGCTGAGGATGCGGCGGCGCGCGGAGAGGTGGGCGCCGAGGCTGTTCGTCGCGCTCACGACCGCGCTGTCGGGGACTCTTCGCAGCGCGTCAGCGGCGATCCGGTCGTGCCGGCTCACGTGCGTGTAGTCCGACTGGTAGGCCTGGCCGCCGGGGACGTGGCTCCAGAGCGGGATCGCGCCGAGGCGGTAGTTCTCGGCGAGCGCGACGACGACGGCGACGACCGCGAGCGGGACCCTCCAGTCGGGTCGACGGCGAGTGATGCGCGCGGCGCCGAGGACGCTCGCGACGACGAGCGGCGGGATCGCGCCGGCCGTGTAGTGGAAGTGGATCGACTGCTGGGTCGGCGTCGACGAGAGCAGGTTCAGGGCGAGCTCGGGCACGGCCGCGACGAGGACGAGCGGAGCGGCGAGGAACAGGCACGCGAGCGGAACGACGAGCTCGAGCAGGTACTGGATCCCGCGACGGTCGAACGCCGTCGAGAGGATCCGGCCGGGGTCGTGCAGCGCGGTGTGGGCGATGCCGCCGAGCGAGCCGCCGACCTCGCCGTACCGCGAGTAGAACCGAGCCTCGGCGCCGTGGTTGAAGTGCCGCAGGACGACCTCGATCGCAAACGCCGACCACACGACGCCGGCCGCGAAGATCACCGCCCCGGCGATCCACCTCCGGCGAGCGAGCGCGTACCAGAGCCCGAAGCCGGCGACGACGAGGGCGATCTCCTCCTTCGTCGCGGCCGCTAGGAGCGCGAAGACGGCGAACGGTACGAGCCGGTCCTCGTCGAGGAACCAGAAGGCGTAGAGGAGGAGCGGGCACGCGAGCGCGACGGGGTGGAACTCGTTCAGCGTCAGCCACTGGACGGCCGGAAGGAGCAGGTACGCGAGCGCGAACCCGGCGGCCGCGCGCTCGGAGCCGAGATGTTTCCGCGCGAGCCAGAAGACAGGGAACGCGCCGAGGGCGATGGCGATCGCCTGGACGGTAAGGAGCATGTCCGCGCTCGGCCAGACCCACCAGAGCGGCGCGAAGAGGACGAGGATCGGGTCGACGTGGGCGCCGAGCCGCGAGATCTGCTCGCCGTGAAGGTCGGTCACGCGCAGCGGGTGGCCGTGCGCGGTCGCCCAGACGGCCTGCACCATGTTCCCGAGGTCGAAGCGCCCCGTCTCGAAGGCTCGGTCGCGCAGGATCGAGAGAGCCGAGAAGCCGGCCGCGTAGGCCGCGATCGCGGCTGTGACGAGCGCTCGCGGCTTCACACGAGCGCCTCGAGCATGCGCCGCCAGCGCGCGCCGAGCACCGCCTCGCTCGCTCGCTCCCGGTACACGGCCGCCCCGCCTACGGCGATCCGGCGGGCGAGGTCGGGATCGTCGCGCAGGCGCCGAACCGCTCCGGCGAGCGTCTCGGGATCGGCAGGCGGCACGAGTAGCGCGCTCTCCCCGTCGTCGAGCAACTCTCGTGCAGCCGGCGTGTCGGCTGTCACGACCGGGGCTCCGCACGCGAGCGCCTGAAAGACTTTGTTCGGAATGACACGAGCGGCCTTCGGCGAGCCCGCGAAGACGCCGAGCGCGCAGCCGCAGCGGTGCAGCTCGCCGGGGAGCTGCGCGTAGTCGAGCCACCGGACCCAGTCGACGTTCGGCGGGCGCTCTTCGAGGAGCGGCTCCAGCTGTCCGCTGCCGACGAGCCTGAACGGGATGTCCGGGGCCAGCCGCGCCGCGGCGAGGATCGTCTCGACCCCGTGAAGCGGGCTGAGCTTGCCGACGAAGAGAGCGGTGAACGGCTCCGCAGGGCTCCAGCCGGGTCGGAAGACGCGCTCCTCGGCGCCGACGAAGCAGATTTCGACCTCCGATCGCGGGATTCCGCCGAGGCGCGCGAGGAACTCGGCGTTCGCCTCGGTGTCCGCGACGACCACGTCGGCCGATCGCAGCGCGACCCGATCGAGCGCGCGGAGCGCGCGGGCGGCAGGCGAGCCGGGTCGAAAGCGGCCGCGATCTCCGACGAGCGTGTCCGAGAGCGAGACGAGCGGGTTGAAGACGAGCGGCCGGCCGCGCGCGAGCAGCCGCGCAAGCGGCATGTCGGCATGGCCGGGATAGCCGACGAGCACGGCGTCGCACGGCGGCAACGGCCGGAGCAGCCGTGCCTGCGCCCGCGCGAGGCGAGCCGCTGCTCCGGCGCCCGCGGTCCAGCTCTCACGCTGGCCCTCCCAGACGGGCGCGTGCTGCTCGACCACCTCCACGCCCGCGCCGCGCAGGCACGAGATCACCTGCGCGTTTCGGGGGTAGTCGCGCTCGTAGGTGCCGAAGTAGACGACCCTCAGGAGAGGATCTCGTCGACGAGGAGCTCCGACCGCTCCCGCTCCGCGGCGCGCTCCTCGTGGTGGCTCGTGATCATCTCGCTGATCAGGCCGAGCGAGAAGAACTGCATGCCGACGACGACGAGGAGCACGCCGAGCGTGAGCAGCGGCCGCTCGCCGATCGCGTGCCCGGTCGCCTTCAGCACGGTGAGGTAGACGAGGATCCCGATTCCGGCGAGGCCGAGGACGAGGCCGAGCCCGCCGAAGAGGTGGAGCGGGCGCTGTCGGTAGCGGCCGATGAACGAGACGGTGAGGAGGTCGAGGAACCCGCGGAGGTAGCGCTCGACGCCGTAGCGCGAGCGGCCGTGCTCGCGCGGCCGGTGGTTCACGCCGAGCTCCGCGATCCGGAAGCCGCGGTAGTGGGCGAGCACGGGGATGAAGCGGTGCAGCTCGCCGTAGATCCGCAGACCGCGGACGACCTCGGCCCGGTACGCCTTCAGGCCGCAGTTCATGTCGTGGAGCCGGACGCCGGAGAGCCGGCTCGTGACCGCGTTGAAGACACGTGAGAGGAACCGGCGCGAGAGCGGGTCGCGCCGGCGCGTCTTCCAGCCGCTGACGAGGTCGAAGCCCTCGTCGAGCTTCGCGAGCAGGCGGGGAATCTCGGCGGGGTCGTCCTGGAGGTCGGCGTCCAGCGTGACGATCGTGTCCCCCTGCGCCTGGTCGAAGCCGGCCACGAGCGCCGCGGCCTTGCCGAAGTTCCTGCGAAGCCGGACGACGCGGACGTTGTCGACCTCTGCGTGCAGCCGCGTCAGGGCCGCGAACGAGCCGTCGGTCGAGCCGTCGTCGACGAAGATCGCCTCCCATTCGCGCTCGAGCGGCTCGAGCGCCGAGCGCAGCTCGTCGTAGAGCAACGCGACGCTTCGCTCCTCGTTGCACACCGGAACGACGACCGAGATCACGGTGTCGGGATTGTGACGGTCGTCCCCTCGTCCGTGATAGTCGGAGACGAGACCGTCGTCGTCACCGACGTGGGCGGGGGCGGCGGAGGCGGCGGGGGCGTCGTCGGTTGCGTGGTGGTGGTGCGCGTCGTCGGCCGCGTCGTGGTCGAGGCCGTCGTGTGGGTCGTGGTCGTCGTCGACGAGGTGGTGCCGATCGTCGTGCTGGTCGTCGAGGTGGTCGTCGTCGGTCGCGTCGTGGTGGTATGCCGCGTGGTCCGGTGCGTGCTCGAGGACAGCGTGGTGGTCGGAGAGCTCGAGCCCGTGAGCGCGACCACCGCGAGCGCGATTCCGGCGGCTGCGAGCGCGAGCACGCCGAGGATCACGGGCGCGAGGGGCACGCGGCGCCGCCGCGGTGCGGCTGGTGGCGGGGTCGGGGCGGCCGGCATGGCCGGCGGCGGCAGGATCGCCGTAGCGGTCTCGTCGATGCCGGCCCGCGGCACTCCGAGCGCTGCTGCCAGCGCGCTGCCGTCGGCCGGCCGGTCCGCCGGATCCTTCGCGAGCGCGGAGTTCGCGAGCCCCGCGAGCCGGGACGGTGCGTCCGGGCGAAGCGACTCCACCGGCGGTGCGGGAAGGTCGAGGTGCATCGCCGCGAGCTCCATCGCCTGCTCCGCCTCGAAGGGGAGCCGGCCGGTGAGCATCCGGAAGAGCATCACGCCGAACGAGTAGACGTCGCTCGCCGGTCCCGCGGGCTCCCCCGCGGCCTGCTCGGGCGAGATGTAGGCGGCGGTGCCCATGACGGTCCCGGAGTCGGTCAGCGAGCCGGTGTCGCCGATCCGCGCGATCCCGAAGTCCGCGATCTTGGGTCGCCCGTCGGGGTCGAAGAGCACGTTCGACGGCTTGAGGTCGCGGTGGACGAGCCCTCGCTCGTGCGCGTGCGCGAGCCCGGCCGCGACCCCCCGCGCGATCTCCTCCGTCTCGGGGTCGGGTAGCGGATCGCCGTAGCGGAGCCGCTCTTCGAGCGTGCCGCCCGACAGGTACTCGAGCACCATGAACGGCTGGTCGCCGGTCCGGCCGTAGTCGAAGAGCTGGGTCACGTTCGGGTGCGTTAACGCAGCGGCCGCCCGCGCCTCGCGCTCGAAACGCGCGGCGTCGGCGCCCGGGCCGAGCAGCTTCAGCGCGACCTGACGCCCGAGCTCGACGTCCTCGGCGAGGTAGACGTCCGACATCGGGCCGTGGCCGAGGCGTCTCAGGATGCGGTAGCGGCCGGCGACCAGGTCTTCGCTCACGGCAGTACGTTATGCCCCGAGGGTGGCGGAGTTACGTTCGATCGACGAGGTGCTCGCGCTCGTGCTCGAGCGCGCCCGGCCCCTGCCCGCGGAGGAGGTCGCGCTTGAGGACGCTGCCGGCCGGGTCGCGGCAGAGCCCGTCGAGGCGCGCGTCGACTTGCCCTCGTTCCCGAGCTCCGCGATGGACGGATTCGCGATTCGCGCCGCGGACGTCCCTGGGTCGCTTCCGATCTCGGCGCGGATCGCAGCGGGACGGCCTGCGCCCGGTCCGCTCGAGCCGGGGACGGCGATGGCCATCGCGACGGGCGGCGTCGTGCCGGAGGGCGCAGACGCCGTCGTGCCGATCGAGCTCGTCCGGGCAAGCGAGAGCGAGGTCGAGGTGCCGGAGCCGGTGGAGGTGGGGGCCAACGTTCGCCCTCGCGGCGGCGACACGCGCGTAGGCGAGGTCGTCGTCCCGGCAGGCACTCGACTGGGGCCGGCCCAGGTCGGCGCGCTGGCAGCCGCCGGCGTCGCGTCCATTCGTTGCGCGGCGGTGCCGATGGTCGCGATCCTGACCACGGGGACCGAGCTGCGCTCTCCGGGCGAGCCGCTCGAGCCGGGGCAGGTGTACGAGGCGAACGGCGCCGTCATCCGGGCGGGCCTCGAGGCCGAGGGCGCACGCGTGACGATCCTGCCGCGGGTGCCCGACGACGAGGCGGCGCACCGGGCGGCGCTCGCGGAGGGCCTCGAGGCGAACGTGCTCGTCACGTCGGGCGGCGTGTCGGTCGGGCCGCACGACCTCGTGCGTGCGACGGCGGCCGAGCTCGGTGTCGAGGAGGTGCTCTGGGGCGTCGCCGTCAAGCCGGGCAAGCCGCTCTTCTTCGGTGCGCGCGGCACGAAGCTCGTCCTCGGCCTGCCCGGCAACCCGGTTTCGTCGCTCGTCGGACTCGAGCTCTTCGTTCGCCCAGCGGTGCGGGCGCTGCAAGGTCTCTCGGAGCCCGGTCCGCGGTGGCAAGGCGGCTTCCTCGGCAGGTCGGTCAAGAGGAACATGGTGCGCGACGAGCTCGTCCGCGCCCGCACGCGCCTCGACGGCGAGCGAACGCTCCTCGACCCGCTGAGCGGCCAGGACTCGCACATGATCGTGCGCGCGGCGGCGGCGGACGCGCTCGTGCTGGTCCGGCGCGGCGAGGGCGAGCTGCGGGCCGGCGAGCCCGTCCGCTATCTAGGGCTCACGTAGACCCGACGGGTTAGCTGGTGTCGTGGGCCAGCGCCCACAATCCGTATCCGATCGCGAGGGCCGCGGCGACGTAGAAAGCAAGGATTACGCCGATTAGGACCTTGGGTCGCCCAGTCCACCTACCGGCGATCCAGTCGAGCTTCATCGCAGGCCGAGTATGGCATCACCACCGAACCGGTCCGGCACAGCCGGCGAATCAGCACTGGCCGCGCCCGTCCACTGTGGTGAGGGGCTGTCCCCTACCCTTCCCCGACGGCCTCCCACGGACGCGGCCCGCCGCGTGGCCGAGAGCTGTCCTAGGGACCTGCGGCAAGCGCCGGGCCGGACAGCGTCGGGCCGGGGCCGCGCGGCGTGACGAGAACGGGCTTCGCGTAGACGAGGTAGCGATGGCTCGCGAAGAACCGCGGGTGGCACGCCTGGAGGACGAGCTGCTCGCGGCCGTGGGATTGCAGCACCGAGAGGTCGTTCGCCTTCACGATCCTGTGCCCCGTGACCTGGTA
>DASUZD010000136.1:0-14286 GCA_036377055.1 Gaiellaceae bacterium
AGCCCGCCGATCGGGAGCACGCGGCCCTGGAGCGTGACCTCGCCGGTCATGCCGACCGTGTGCTTCACGGGCCGCCCGGTCAGGAGCGACGCAAGCGCGGTCGTCATCGTGATCCCCGCGCTCGGGCCGTCCTTCGGGATCGCTCCCGCCGGCACGTGCACGTGGAACGAGCTCTCGGCGAGCGCCTCCTCGTCGATTCCGAGCTCCTCCGCGTGCGCGCGCACCCACGAGAGCGCGATCCGCGCCGACTCGCGCATCACGTCGCCGAGCTGACCGGTCAGGACGAGCTTGTCGGCGTCGCGCATCCGCGTCGCCTCGACGAACAGGACGTCGCCGCCCGTGCCCGTGACCGCGAGGCCCGTGGCGACGCCCGGCACGGCCGTCCGCTCCGCCGCCTCCTGGAAGAACTTCTGGCGGCCGAGCCCGTCACGGACGAGGTCGAGTGTCAGCGCGACGGGCGCCTCGGTCTCGTCGCTCGCGATCCGCGTCGCCGTCTTCCGCAGCAGCTTCCCGAGCTCGCGCTCGAGCTGGCGGACGCCGGCCTCACGCGTGTACTCGGAGATGATCGTCTCGAGCAGCACGTCGTCGATCGACACCTCCTCGGCGCGGAGGCCGTTTCGCTCGATCTGCCGCGGCCACAGGTAGCCGCGCGCGATCGCGACCTTCTCGTCGACCGTGTAGCCGTCGAAGCGGATCACTTCCATCCGGTCGAGCAGCGGCCCGGGGATCGTCTCCGCGATGTTCCCGGTCGCGATGAACACGACCTCCGAGAGGTCGAGCTCGACGTCGAGGTAGTGGTCGCGGAACGAGTGGTTCTGCGCCGGGTCGAGCACCTCGAGCAGCGCCGCCGACGGGTCGCCGCGCCAGTCGGCGCCGACCTTGTCGACCTCGTCCAGCATGATCACCGGGTTCATCGTCCCGGCGTCGCGGAGCGCGCGGACGAGCCGGCCCGGCAGCGCGCCGATGTAGGTGCGGCGGTGACCGCGGATCTCCGCCTCGTCGCGGACGCCGCCGAGCGACATGCGGACGAACTCGCGCCCGAGCGCGCGGGCGATCGACTCGCCGACCGACGTCTTGCCGGTGCCGGGCGGCCCGATCAGCGTCAGGATCGCGCCGGACTTCTTGTCCTCCGCGATGCCGCGCTCCTGCCGGAGCTTCCGGACGGCGAGGTACTCGACGATCCGCTCCTTCACGTCCTCGAGGCCGGCGTGGTCGGCGTCCAGCACCTCGCGCGCGTGCCCGGGGTCTAGCCGCTCCTCGGAGCGCTTGCCCCACGGCACCGCGAGGAGCCACTCGAGGTAGGTGCGGATCATCGACGACTCGCCGGTGGAGTCGCCCATCCGCTCCAGCCGGCCGACCTCGCGGAGCGCCTGCTCGCGCACGGCGTCGGGCATCTCCGACTCCTCGATCTGCTTGCGCAGGTCCTCGCTCACCGACGCGTCGTCGTCGCCCAGCTCCTTCCGGATCGACTCGAGCTGGCGACGGAGGATGTACTCGCGCTGCTGCTTCTGCGCGCCGGACTCGACGTCATCGCGAATCCGGCGCCGAACCTGGAGCTCGGCGAGCCGCTCGCCGCTGGAACCGGAGCGCCAGCTCGAGCCGCTCGACGACGTCGACGGCCTCGAGCAGCTCGACCTTCTGCTCGAAGGTCAGGTCGGGCGAGTAGCCCGCGGTGTCGGCGAGCGCGCCGGTCTCGGTGATCGAGCGGACGAAGGACGAGATGCGCCCGTCGTCGCCGCGCAGCTCGAGGATCTCCTCCACGATCGCGCGGTACTCGCGCTCGAGCTCGCGGACGCGAACGCCCGGCGGCTCGACGTCCGCACGCTCCTCGACCTCGACGCGGAGCCGGCCGCGCGGGTCGGTGTGAGCCGCGCCCGCGATCCCGCGGTGCAGCCCGTTCAGCGCGACGGCGCGGGCTCCGCCCGGCAGCCGCACCCGGTCGAGCACCTCGGCGACGGTGCCGACCTTCGCGTACGCGCCGTCGTGCTGGGGGACGAGCAGCACGCGCTCCTCGTCGCCGACGTCGACGGTCAGCGTCACGTTCATGTTCGGGAAGACGACGGCGTCTTCCATCGGGACGAGCAGCAACGTGCTCAAAGTCGTCTCACGCTCCTCTTGGTCGTTCTTGTGTACTAACTACGACAATTGAAGCGGAAAACGACGGGTCGCCGCGAACGGATTCCCGATGGCGACGCAGGAGGCGCACCGAGGCGGAGCGTTCGGCGCCGACAACTTCGGGCAGAAGGCCGAGGCCTTCGCGCGTTTCTTCGGCACGCCGAAGTTCCTGATCGGCCAGACACTCGTCGTCGCCGCGTGGGTCGCGCTGAACGCGGCCGTCGTGGCGCTCCGGTGGGACCCGTATCCGTTCATCCTGCTGAACCTGCTCTTCTCGACGCAGGCCGCGTACGCGGCGCCGCTGATCCTGCTCGCGCAGACGCGGCAGGCCGATCGTGACAAGGAGCATGCCGAGGCGATCGATAGCCACCGCGAGGCGGTCGCGCAGCACCAGGAGCACCAGGAAGAGATGCTGATCAAGGTCGCGCACAAGCTGGAAGAGCTCCTGGGCGAGAACACCGAGCTGACGCGGCAGGACAAGGAGCTGACCGAGTCGGTCGTCGCGCTGACGAAGGAGATCCACGGCCGCGTCCTCGGCGGCGCGGGAGGGTCAGGCCCGAGCGCCGGCGAGGGTCCCGTCAGCTCGTAGCTCGAGACTCGATCCGTCGCCGAGGACAGCCTCGACGGCGTGCAGCTCGGCGGGACGACCGGTCGGGAGCCAGCCGCGCCCCGGCGGCGCGAGGATCAGCGTTCGTGCCTTCTCGCCGACGAACGCCACGCGCCCGGGCTCGTCGAGCGTGCCGTCCCAGAGCTCGAGGCCGAGCTGCTCGATCAGCGGCCTCGCCAGCGCCTGCGGCTCGCCGACCAGGCCCAGCTCCGACAGCCCGACGAGCTCGGACGCGTCGAAGGCGCCGTCGCGGCCGCTCTCGTCGACGCCGCGGTGGGCGATCAGCTCGACGATGTTCCCGGCGGGGTCGTGGAAGTAGCACGCGAGCGCGTCCCAGTTGTCGAAGTCGAAGACGACCTCGCCGGTCTCGCGATACGGCAGGAGCTCTGTCCGCTCGCGCGCCCACTCGAGCGCCGTGTCGAACCGGTCGCCCGGAACGAGCAGCGCGAAGTGATAGAACGGCTCGCCCGGTCCCGCGCCGAACGCGAGCTCCGTCTCGCCGACCGCGAAGGACGAGCCGTCGCGCTCGAGTCCAAGCCGCTCGCCGTAGAAGTCGGCGACCCGCGCGAGCCCGGCCGCGGGCGCGTGGAGCCTGACGCGCACGAATCGCACACGCACGAGTCTCGCTTAACTTCGCTCCTCGAGGGCAGAACCGGCCCATGCGACGCTGGACCGACGTTTTCGCGGCGCTCGCGGCGATCGCGCTGGCTGTGATCGTCGGACTCGTGCTGCGCGACGTGGACGTCTGGGGCTGGGTGATCGCCCTCGGGTTCGCCGCCGCGCCGGTCGCGCTCTACGTGGGACTGACCCGTGTGCGCACGCACCGGTCGGACCGGATCGTGCTCAGCGCCGTCCTCGCGCTCGACGTCGCGTTCTACGCGGCCGCGGCCCCGCAGGTCGACGACTACGTGCTCGGAGCCCTGATCTTCGTCCTCGTTCCGCTCTACGGCGTCCTCGGCCTGCTCGTCGCGCTCGTCCTGCTCGTCGCCAGTCACGCCGTCGTGGACCGAATCTCGGAGGTGCGGCGCCGACGGCCGCCTACCGCGGCCGCGGGACGACCGTGACGACCCTCGAGACCGCGACCGAGCCGTCGAGCGCGCGTGCGATCGCGACGACGTCGACCTTTTCCTTCCGCTTGTAGCGCGCGGGGTCGAGGAAGCCCCGGTACGGCGGCGAGTCGTCGGCTGCTACGCGCTGCCATCGGCCGCTGCCGCGCTTCGCCGCGAACGTGACCGTCACCGTCGGGTTGGCCGACGGCACGCTCAGCCGCAGGTAGTTGCTCAGGTCGTCGGGCTCGACGCGGAGGCCGGGCTTCTCCGCCGGCAGCGCCGGGATGGGCCGGTCGGGACGGAGGAGGATCGCCGAGACCGGTGGCACCGTCACCACGAGCTCGCCGTTCTCGCTCGACCCGACCGGGAAGGTCGCGCCGAAGAGGTCGTTCCAGGTCGCCGACGGCGTCGACGTGTCGAAGATGAGAGGCGCCGGGTCCGTCCCGGCGTTGAAGACCGCGACGAGCTCGGTCCGAGAGGCGCGGTCGATCCGGCTGACCGCGAAGGCCTTGCCCCTGACCGCACGCACGACCGTCGAGCCGGTCGAGAGCGCGGGCAGCGCTGCGCGGAGCGTCCCGAGCCTGCGCAGCCGCTGCTCGATCGGATTGTTCGTCACGTCGAACGACGAGCCCGAGCCGATCGGCGGCGAGCCGAGCCGGTCCTGCGACCGCCACTCGGACACCTGCGTCGGGAACATGTCCTGGCGGGCCTGCTGGTCGCCGCCGCGACCGATCATCCCGACCTCGTCGCCGTAGTAGACGACCGGCGCGCCGCGCAGCAGGTATAGGAGCGCGTAGCCGAGCTCGACCTGCGCGAGCAGCGCGCCTCCGGTCGCGTGCGAGCGCTGCTGGACCTGGAACGCGGCTCGGCCCATGTCGTGGTTTCCGAGGAAGGTCGGCGGCGTCGGCGCGAGCCCAGATGCCGTGCGGAAGTAGTCGTCGTCGGCGAGCCGGTTCGTCACCGCCTGCGCAGTCGAGGTTCCGGCGGCAAAACCTGTGGCCGCGTCCTGGAACGGGAAGTCGAGCACGGTCGGCAGCCCTCGATTCCGGACGAACGCCGAGAGGTCGACCGCGTCGTTCAGCGTCACCTCGCCGAAGATCGGGAAGTCGGTTGTGCCGATCGATCGCGCCGCCGCGAGGATCTTCGGCGCCCAGAGCCGGAAGAACGCGGCGTTGACGTGCTTCGCGGTGTCGACGCGGAAGCCGTCGACGTGGAAGCGCGTGATCCAGTCGGAGTAGATCCGCGCGAGCCCGTTCATTACGACCGGCTGCTCGGTGAACAGGTCGTCGAGCCCGAAGAAGTCGCCTTGCTCGAAGCAGATCTGGTTGCACGAGCCGAAGTCGATGTTCCCGCGGTCGTGGTAGCGGAGCGGCGAGTTCAGCCACGCCGGCTTCTTCGCGTTCCGGTCCGCGGGCAGCACCGTCGGCACGTGCGGCATGAACCGGTTCGCGAGGCACGGGAACCGCTTCGTCACGAACCTCGCCGGGTCGAAGCGCTTCCCGTGGCAGTCCCGGTACGGCGCGACGGCCGGCGAGACGTACTGCTCCGGCACCCGGACGACGTCCGCGGTGTGGTTCACGACCACGTCGAGGTAGACCTTCATGCCGAGGCTGTGGGCGCAGGCGGCGAGGTCGGCGAAGTCCTGATCGGTGCCGAGGTGCGGGTCGACGGTCGTGAAGTCGAGCCCCCAGTAGCCGTGGTACGCGGCGCTCCCCGGCGCGACCGGCTTCTGCTTCAGGACCGGCGTCACCCAGAGCGCCGTGAAGCCGAGGTCCTTGATCCGCTGGAGCCCGGTGCGCGAGTTCGTGCAGCCGCCGGTGAGGCCCTTCAGGTCGCCGCCGTGGTACCAGCCGGGGTCCGTCGGGTCGTAGCCGGTGGCGCCGCGGTCGCCCGAGAGGCCGCCGCGGTCGTTGGAGGGGTCGCCGTTCGCGTACCGGTCCGGCATCACGAAGTAGATCCGCTGCGAGGCGAGCGACGAGTACGTCGGCGGCTGGGACAGCGCCTCGAGCTCGGCGCCGGAGGGCGGCGCAGCGGATCCGCCTGCGACAGCGGCCGCCGCTGCGAGCGCGGCGCTGATGGGAGCGTTCGACCGAACGACGCTTGTGCCGCCCGCGGCACGCTGCTCGCCCCGAGGCCGCGTCCTCAGTCGCGCCGATAACGCTGTTATCGACGCTCCCTGCGTCCTTGCCTCGGAACGAGCATCGCACCGCGTGCGACGAAGGCCGTTCGGCCAAACTCTCCTAGCGGAGCGGAGCACCCGTCTCGGCGTCGAAGAGGTGCACCTGCGACGTGTCGACCGCGACCGGCACGTGCTCGCCCGGCTTCAGGTCGGCCGCCTCGCGCGCCGCGAACGACGCGACCAGGTTTGGCCGCGCGGCCGTCACGCCCTCGCCGGCGCCCTCTTCCTGCACGGCGTCCTCGACTCCCTCGGCGCCGGCCGTGACCGCGCGGGTGTCGATGCGGAAGTACGCCATCGACGTCGAGCCGAGCGCCTCGACCAGCTCAAGCCTCGCCGTGATCGACGGCAGGTCGTCGCGCGACGAGGCGCGATGGAGGTCGTCGCTCCGGACGCCGAAGACGATCCTCTTGCCGACGTTCCGCCGGACGTCCGGATAGCGCGAGATCGCCTTCTCCGAGAGCTTCACCGGCTGGCCGGCGATCGTGACTGCGAAGCCGCCGTCGTCGGCGCGTACGTCTCCTTCGAGCAGGTTCATGGGCGGCGTGCCGATGAAGCCGGCGACGAAGAGGTTCGCGGGGTGGTCGTAGAGCCGTTGCGGCGTGTCGACCTGCTGGAGGACGCCCTGGCTCATCACCGCGACACGGTCGCCCATCGTCATCGCCTCGACCTGGTCGTGCGTGACGTAGATCGTCGTGGTGCCAAGCTCGCGCTGAAGGTGCGCGATGTCGGCGCGCATCTGCACGCGCAGCTTCGCGTCCAGGTTCGAGAGCGGCTCGTCCATCAGGAACGCCTGCGGCTGGCGGACGATCGCGCGGCCCATCGCGACGCGCTGCCGCTGGCCGCCGGAGAGCTCCTTCGGCCGGCGCTGGAGGTACGGCGTCAGGTCGAGCATCTTCGCGGCCCACGTCACACGCTCGTCGATCACGCTCTTTCGCTCGCGACGGAGACGAAGGCCAAACGCGATGTTCTCCCACACCGTCAGGTGCGGGTAGAGCGCGTAGTTCTGGAAGACCATCGCGACGTCGCGCTCCTTCGGGGTCAGGTCGTTGACGACGCGGCCGCCGATCGACAGCTCGCCGTCGGAGATCTCCTCGAGCCCCGCGACCATCCGCAGCGCGGTCGTCTTGCCGCAGCCCGAGGGGCCGACGAGGACGAGGAACTCGCCGTCGTGCGCCTCGAGCGTGAGGTCGAACACGGCCTGCACGCCGTTCTCGTAGATCTTGTCGACGTCCTTGAACGCGACCTCAGCCATCGTGGAGCCTCCAGACGTTGAACGAGGGACCTGCGTCGGTTCCGGTCGAGAAGAGGTGCTCGAGCTCGGAGGCGCCGGCGGGCCGGAACGGATGAGCCGCGCGCTTGGCGGCGCAGAGCACGCGCTCCGAGCGCGTCTCGCGCAGGTAGACGATCGCGTCGTCGTCGGCGAGCAGGTAGCGGATGCCGCCGCGGGCGAGGGCGTCGCTCGAGCGGCGGAGCGCGATCAGCCGGCGGTAAGTCTCGAGCAGGTCGGTGTCCCAGGTCTCGGGTCGGTCCCACGGCATCGTGCGCCGCGCGTCCTCGCCCCACGCGCCCTCGAGCCCGAGCTCGGCGCCGGCGAAGACCATCGGCACTCCCGGCGTCGTCATCTGGAGCCCGATCCCGACGACCTGGCGCTCGCGCGACTCGGCGATCGTTCCGAAGCGCGGCGTGTCGTGGCTATCGAGCAGCGTCCACGAATGCAGCGTCGCACCCCACGGAACGCCGGCCCGGAAGCGCCGCATCATCGCGACGGCCGTCGCACCGTTGTGGCGAGGCGCGGGCGTCTGCGAGTAGTCGTCTTCCTCGTAGGCGTCGCCCCTCAGCCACCACAGGACAGGACGGTTGAAGCCGGCGTAGTTCATGACGCCGTGCCAGCCGAGGCCGTCGAGGTCGCCGCGGAAGTCGTGCCCGTGCTCGGCGACGAGCAGCCGGTCGCCGCCCCGTGCGCGCGCCCAGCGTGCGACATCGGCGTTCAGGTCGACGTCGCGGTAGCGCCCAGTCATGTTCGCGACGTCGATCCGCCAGCCGTCGAGGCCGAAGCGGCCGAGCACCTCGGCCATACGCCGCCGCAGCTCTTCGCTCCGCCAGTCGAGCTTCGGGAGCGTGCGGATGCCCATCCAGGCCGCGTAGCCGTGCGCGAGCGCGTCGTCGAAGAAGTAGAAGCCGCGCTCGGGCGAAGCGGGATCGTCGCGCGCGGCCCTGAACCACTCGTGGCCGCTGCCCGTGTGGTTGAGCGTCAGGTCGCCGAGAACCCGGATCCCGCGCGCGTGGGCGCCGCGAATGAGCGAGGCGAGCGCCTCGTCGCCGCCGAGCAGCGGGTCGACGTGCTCGAAGGTCGTCGCGTCGTACCGGTGCGCCGATCCGGCGGGGAAGAACGGCGTCAGGTAGAGGGCGTTCGCACCGAGAGCCTCGATGTAGTCCAGCCGCTGCTCGATGCCGGCGAGGTCGCCGCCGAAGAGCTCGAACGGCGTGTCCGGCCCATGCCCAGTCGGCAGCGCGTCCCATGGCCGCGGCACGGCCCAGTCGGGCAGCTCGCGCGCGGCGCCGCTCGACGCGAACCGGTCGGGGAAGATCTCGTAGACGACCGACTCGAGGTGCCAGTCGGGCCCCGGCGGCCCGAGCGCGAGGACGAAGTCGTCGGCGACCGGCGGCTCGTGCGCGCCGAGGCCGACCCCGTTCAGCCACGCGTAGCCGATCTCGCCGCCCGTGAGGAGCCAGCGGTACCGCGTCGTCGGGTTCCACGCACGGAAGCGCGCGAGCCACCACGTCTCGTCGGCGCTGTCCTCGTCGCGCACCGCCTCGACCGTCAGCTGCTGGCCGTCGCGCCCGTAGCGCAGGAAGACCTGCTCGGCCGCGGCCTCGCGCGGAACGCGCAGGCGAACGACCGCCTCCTCGCCCGGCTCGTCCGGCGCCTCGACGACGTACAGCTCCGAACCGTCGTGGTGCGGGTCCGCGAGCAGCGTCGCCGCGCCGACCCCCGCGGTCGACGTCATCCCTTGACCGACCCCTGCGTGAGGCCGCTGACGATGAACCGCTGGAGGAACGCGAAGAGCGCGATCGCCGGGATCGTCGCGAGCACGACGCCCGCCGCGAACGGGCCCCAGTGCTGGCCGTACTGCTGGTCGATGTAGCCGCGCATCCCGACCGTGAGCGGGAGCTTGTCGCGGGTCGAGAGCAGGACGCTCGCGATGATGAACTCGTTCACGGTGTAGACGAACGAGAAGAGGCCTACGACGGCGAGCACGGGCGCCGCGAGCGGCAGCACGACGCCCCAGAAGACCTGCGCGGGCGTCGCACCGTCGACGCGCGCGGACTCGTCCAGCTCCGACGGGATCGAGTCGAAGAAGCCTTTGATCAGCCACGCGTTCACGCCCATCGCCCCGCCGAGGTAGACGAGGATCAGCGCGAGCCGCGAGTTGAGCCCGAGCGGCGAGAAGATGTCGCCCGTCTTCAGGACGATCAGGTAGATCGCCACGATCAGCAGGAGCTGCGGGAACATCTGGATCAGGAGCAGGAAGAGCATCCCGAGGCGGCGGCCGCGGAAGCGGAAGCGGCTGAACGCGTAGGCGGCCATCGCTCCGAGCAGCACCGTCGAGACGGCGGTCGCGGCGGCGATCCAGAGGGTGTTCAGGTACCAGCTCACGTACGGCGCGTCCGGGTTGTGCAGGATCTGGCCGAAGTTGTGCAGGCTCGGACGCGAGGGCCAGACGCTCGCGCTCGAGAGCGCGTCGCTGTCGTTGAACGCGGCGGAGACGACGTAGACGATCGGGAAGAGCGCGAAGACGGCCGCCGCAACGCCGACGAGGTGCCGCCACCACGTGTCCCGCAGCATTCGCCGCTTCGGCGCGGGCTTCCGCGCCGCGGTTGCGACGGCGCGCTCCGCTGCCCGCTCGATCGTGGTCATCGGACGTTCTCCAAGGCCTTGGTCCGCCAGAACGAGATCGCCGAGATGGTCGCGACGATGAAGAAGATCAGGATCGAGACGGCAGCCGCGAGGCCGTAGTCGCCGCCCTTCCCGGTCGCGAACGAGAGCTTGTACGTGTAGCTGATCAGGATGTCCGTGCCGCCCGCGATCGACTGGTCGTTCGCCGCCGGGCCGCCGGCCGTCAGCAGGTAGATGTTGTTGAAGTTGTTGAAGTTGAAGGCGAAGGAAGCGATCAGAAGCGGCGCGACGACGACCATCAGAAGCGGCAGCGTCACGCGCCGGAAAACCTGGAAGCGCCCGCCGCCGTCGACGCGCGCCGCCTCCGTCAGCTCGGTCGGGATCGACTGGAGCGCACCCATCGAGACGAGGAAGAAGTACGGGAACGTGAGCCAGGCGCTGACGAGGATGATCGAGACGCGCGCCCACCACGCGCTGCCGAAGAGCCAGGGCACGTGGATGCCGACGTGGCCGAGGAGCCCGTTGACGACGCCGAAGTCGTCGTTCAGGAGTCCCGCCCAGACGAGCAGCGCGAGCGCGCCCGGGGTCGCGTACGGGACGACGAGGATCGAGCGGTAGAGGCGCTGGAGGCGCATCCCGCGCTTGTCGAGCGCGATCGCGAGGAACAGGCCGACGGCGAAGGAGAGCAGCACCGTCAGCGACGCGAACGCGATCGTCCATGCGAACACGCGCAGGAACGGGTCGCGCACGAGCGGGTTGTGGACGATCGACGCGAAGTTCTTCGTGCCGACGCCGGTCGTCCAGCCGGGCTCGAGCTCGTCGCCGTTCGCGGCCACGAACGACCCGCGCCCGTTGTCGCGGTAGACCTTCTTCGCCCCCACCGTCGTCACGAACACGTCGCGGCGCGCGTCGTAGCGGAGCGAGGGCTCGAGGTCGGCCGCGGTGTCGAGGCCTTCCGGCCGGATTGCGGCGGCGCCTTCGGTCGGCACCGTGTACGCGTTCAACTCCTTGTCGAGCGCGAACAGCGCGGACCCTTTCACGAGCTTGTAGCCCTTCGCGCTTGTGATCGCGCCGGTCGAGTCGGTCCGGACGCTCGACTTCGGGATCGGCTTCAGCCCTTCTCGCGTGCCGATGGAGGTGGCGCCGTTGTCGGCCACCAGCACGAGCACGAGCTTCCCCGAGGAGTCCCGCGCCGGCGCCATGGCGTAGGTCTGGCCGTTCGGCGGCGCCTGGAGCGAGTTCAGCTCGATCCCGGCGATCGCCTGGCTCTTCGCGAGGATGTGCCCGGTCGAGTAGTTCGTGAAGGCGACGTCGACCGTGTAGATGATCGGCGCCACCTGGAAGGCGACGAGGAAGATCGTCCCCGGGACGAGGAACTTGAGCGGGACGGTGCGCCGCCGCGCGAGGTAGATCGCGTCGATCCCCAGCGTCGCGACGACCAGAACGCCGAACGCAGGCCAGCGGCCCTTGTCGGCGAGCACGGCGGCGGCCCACGCCGCGAGCGCGTTCGCCAGCCCGAGCAGGACGACTTTGACGACGAGGCCGCGGGTGCCGGAGAAGGCGGCGACGAGGCGGGTCGGCGCCGCGAGGGCGGACGTCGCCGCCGACGGACGCGGGGCCTCGGCCGCGGGGACGGCCGCGGACGTCACGTCAGCCGCCCGCGCGAGGGGAGACGACCCGGGCGCCCGGCGAGGCCGGACGCCCGGGTCGGCGAGTCGGAGCGGCTAGCCGCCCGCGATCTTGGTCTTGATGTTGCGTGCAGCGGTCGAGAACGCGATCCGGGCCTTCGTCGCTCCCGGACCCTTGGTCGACTTGACCCACGCGCTGCCGAGGTCGCCCCAGACGCTGTTCATCTGCGGGATGTTCGGCATCGGCACGCCGCCTGCCGACGCGTTGCCGATTGCGCGGAGGTTCGTGTCCTTCACCTGCTTGCCGGCCTTGACGTTCGCCGGGAAGCGGCTGTTGGCGAGCGCGAGCGCGACCTGCGCGCCGGGCTGAGCCATGTAGTTGGAGACGAGGTCCTTCGCGGCCGACGCCACGCCGTGGTCGTTGGCGTACTTCGTGACCATGAAGCCCTGGACGCCCAGGAACGGCACCGACTTGCACTTGATCGCCGGCATCTCGACGATCTTGAACTTGATCCCGGCCGTCTTGACGGGGTCGATGTTCCACGGCCCGGTGACCCAGAAGGCGACCTTCTGCTTCAGGAAGAGATCCTGAGCCGTCGACGAGTCGACGGACGAGCGGACGAGGCCTTCCTTGTTCCACTTGTCGATCAGGCCGGCGTTCGCCAGGAACTTCTTGTTCGCGACGCCGAGGTTGTTCGGGTTGAGGCCGCCCGTCTTCGTGGTCTGGAAGATGTAGCCGCAGAGGCCGGAGAAGAACGGGTACATGTGGTACGCGTCCCCGCCCGAGCCCTGCTGGACCGCGATCCCCACCGGGGAGCCCGTGCGCTTCTTGACCTTCAGCGCGGAGCTCTCGAGGTCCGCCCAGGTCGTCGGCACCTTCGCGAGCTTCGTGTTGACGAATAGCGCGACGTTCTCGAGCTGCGTCGGGATGCCGTAGAGCCGCGCCCCGTTCTTGCCGTACGAGAACGCGTTCAGCGAGTACTTCGGGAACTGCGCGAGGACGGCCTTGCGCGGGTTGAGCGGGAGCACGAGGCCGTTGGCGGCGAGCTCACCCGTCCAGTCGTGCGCCCCGACGATGACGTCCGGAGCGTCGGCGGCGGCGACCGTCTTCAGGTTGTCGCGGATCGAGCCGAAGTCCTTGACGACCACCTTGACGTCGACCCCGCGGGCGTTGCCCCAGGCGCTCGTCACCTTGTCGACGTCGGCCTTCCTGTTCTGATCCGACCAGACCACGATCGTCGTGGCCGAGGACGCGGCGGTCCCGTCGTGGGCCGCCGGTGCGGTCGGCGCGAGCACGAGCGTCGCGGCAGCCGAGACCGCCGCGAGCGTCAGCACGCCGACCCGCGTGAAGCGCTTCTTCATATCGAACCTTTCCCCCGAGAGGATGGAGCTACCGGCTCGCGAGCTTAGTGAGTGCGGCAGGCGCTGGTCAACGGGCCGAACGGCCCATCTTTGCGCGCGCAAGTCCTACCGGGAGGGGTTGGCGGAACGTCGTTCGTCGCACGCGGTGCGATGCTCGTTCCGAGGCAAGGACGCAGGGAGCGTCCGTATCAGTCCGATACGGGCGCGACCGAGGACGCGGCCTCGGGGCGAGCAGCGCGCCGCGGGCGGCACAACGATGTTTCGCCAACCCCTCCTAACCAAGCGTCGAGTCGAGCTCGCGCGCCGCGAGGAAGACCGCCTCGGAGAAGGTGGGGTACGGCTGGATCGTGTCGAGCAGCACGTCGAGCGGCACCTCGGCGCGGATCGCGAGCGTCAGCTGCTGGAGCCACTCGCCGGCCTCGGGGCCGACCGCGACGGCGCCGACGAGCACGCGCCGCCCCGGATCGGCGGCCAGCTTCAGGAAGCCCTCGCGGCGCGGGCGCTCGTACGTGCCCGTGCGGGGCGTGGCCTGAAGCGACCAACTTGCGCAGACGACGCCGTCGCCTTCGGTCCTCCCCACGCTCGCCACCTGCGGATCCGTGAAGATCGACGCCGGAATCGCGCGGTAGTCCGCACGCGCCGTGCGGCCGGCGAGGTTCGCGGCCGCGACCCGAGCCTGGTACTTGCCGACGTGCGTGAACTGCGCGACGCCGGTGCAGTCGCCGATCGCGTAGACGTTCTCGGCGGCCGCGAGCCGGTCGTCGACCTCGATCCCGTGCGGCCCGATCGTGACGCCGAGCTGCTCGAGCCCGAGGCCGTCCGCGAAGGGGCGGCGCCCGGTGGCGACCAGCAGCCTCTCCGCCTCGAGCGTCTCGCCGCCGTCGAGCGTGACCCGAACACTTTGTGGCTCAGAGCCACTAGCGCCGTTCGGCTCGACCCGCGCCACGGTCGCGGCGAGCCGAACGTCGATTCCGTCCTCGGCGAAGATGCGCGCCACGATCGCGCCCGCGTCGGCGTCCACACGCGGAAGGAGCCGCGGCGCGGTCTGGATCAGCGTCACGCGGGCCCCGACGCGCGCGAAGAACTGCGCCAGCTCGCAGCCGACGGCGCCGCCGCCGAGGACGACGAGGCTTTCCGGAACGTCCGTCGTTTCGGTCGCCTCCTCGTTCGTCCAGTACTCGATTGCGTCGAGCCCCGGGATCAGCGGGACGGCGGGGACAGACCCCGTCGCCACTACGAGACGGTCGTACTCGAGGGCCTGTCCGCCCGCCTCGACAACCCCCGGTCGCGTAACCACGCCGCAGCCGCGGACGAACTCGGCACGCTGCGTCGCGAGCCACGCGACCTGCGCCGAGTCGTCACGCCCGTCGACGACCTGGTCGCGCCACCAGAAGACGCGCTCCAGGTCGAGCTCGGGGATCGCCACGCCCGGCGCGTAGCGCGCTGCG
>DASUZD010000137.1:0-9780 GCA_036377055.1 Gaiellaceae bacterium
ACGACCACAGCCGGCTCGCCTACGCCGAGCTGCTCGCGAGCGAGTCGCCGGCCGCCTGCGCCGCCTTCCTCCGCCGCGCCGTCTGCTGGTTCCGTGAGCACGGGATCACCGTCGAACGCGTGCTCTCCGACAACGGCAACGGCTATCGCTCCCGCCTCTGGCGAGCGACCTGCGCCGAGCTCGGGATCGCCCGTCGCCACACCCGCCCGCGGCGGCCGCAGACCAACGGCAAGGCGGAAGCGCTCGTGAAGACGCTCCAGCGTGAGTGGGCCTACCGCTTCGCCTACCACTCGAGCACGCACCGTGCCCGAGCGCTGCCCGGCTACCTACGCTGGTACAACAGCCACCGACCGCACAGCTCGCTCGGCGCACGGCCACCGATCAGCCGCGTCTCACAGGTCTGTGGGTCCCACATCTAGATCGCCACGACGAGATTGCGCCACTGCTCCTGGCGTGGGTAAGCGACGAGGTGTCGCTCCACGCCTGCGACGATCTCCGCGAATGCGCTGTGGTCGTACGACCACACCAGGACAATCCCTGCGTGCCCACGGCCGAGCTCCGCCCACTCACGCGCGAGCGGCGCGAAGTCGCGGCTGTTTCGGGTGACGACGATTCTCTGCTCGGCGGCCGCGAGCGCGAGCACGTCAGGATCGTCGAGTCCCTCGCTTTGCGGCTCCTCCTGGAGAGCCCTGACATCGTGTCCCCTCGTCCGCAGCGGCGCGCCGACGCCTCTCCCCGACAGGTTGTGGTCGAGGAGGAATCGCACTTCCGGTGTCTAGGTCTGCTCCGTGGTGACTACGAACGGGTACCGCTCTCGCCACTCCTCTGCCGGGCGACGATTTTCTGCCACCGCGGTTTCGATCTCCTCCGGATACCGATCGCGATAGGCGAGCGCGAGACGAACGTGCTGCTCAGTCAGGCCGTGGCTCTCGCGCAGGCGCTCGGATGAGCCGAAGTCGTCGAGCATCTGCACGATCTCCCAGACGTCGAGGCCGGTGCCGATGACCCACGGCCGCCGACGGGGATGATCGCCTCGGAATGCCAGCCCCGGGAAGCGCCGTACCCGGAGGGCCTCCTCGGCGAGATCCGCGACAACCGAGCCCTTGGAGCGTTGCGTCCGCAGTGCCTCTTCCTCGACGGCGCGATCCGTCGCCTCGGGAAAGCGGACGCTGAACGGATGCCCCTTGCCAGCCACACACAAAGATTACACTGTAATCAGCGACCGTCGAGCATCTCGTACGCGATCGCGGTCGCCGTCGCGTAGACGACGTGGTGGAAGACGTCGATTGCGACGTCCTCGGTCTCCCAGAGCGTCACGGGCGGCGCGACGTCGAGTGCGGGAAGGGTAAAGAGCGCGCTGCCCCACACAGCGAGGAAATGCGCCGGCGTCGAGAGCCGCGGGCCGAGGCCGAGCTCGCGCAGCGCCGCTCGCGCGATCCCCCACTGCGTGCCGTAGCCCCAGTGGACGAGGTCGGAGAAGCGGGCCTCGTCCCGCGGCGACTCGAACCCGGCGATCCCGAGCACCTTCTGGGCCGCCCGGGCCGGCGCCTTCGAGAACGGCCGGCCGCGCAGCTTCGCCTCCACAGTGCTCGAGATCGTCATCGCGGCCGTCCCGGCCAAGCCTGCGACCGCGCCATTGCCGATGATCCGTGCGAGCCTCTTCATGCCAGCACCTCCTTGCGCGGCTCGACCGTCGCGCCCAGCCGCTCGATCAGGTGGTCGCCGACGCGCATCGCGTTCGCCATCGCCGTCAGCGCCGGGTTCACCGCGCTCGACGAGGGGAAGAAGCTCGTGTCGACGACGTACAGGTTGTCCACGTCGTGGGCCTTGCAGTTCACGTCCAGAACGGACGTGGCCGAGTCCTCGCCGAAGCGCACCGTCCCGCACTGGTGCGCCACGCCCCCGATCGGGATCCGCTCGTCGCGGACGACCTGGTTCGGGATCAGCGCGGGGTGGCAGCCGAGCTGCGGCAGGAGCGACTTCAGCTTCCCGAGTAGCCGCTTGTGCGGCTCGACGTCGTGGTCGCGGTAGTGGAGCCGGATCTGGCCGGAGCGCTCGACGAGCACGCGGTTGTCCGGATGGGGCAGGTCCTCGCTGGTCAGCCAGAAGTCGATCGCGTGCCGAGCCGTGTACTCGAGAGCGAGGCCAGGCGCGAACCACGGCGCGCCCGCGCGGAGCATGTTCCCGTCCGACTTGCCGAGCATCTGGATGTGCCCGAGCGGGAACTCGTAGTCCTCGGCGCCGTAGTAGAAGTCGTTCACGCCGAGCGTCTTCTGGAAGAGCGTCGGGTTCGGCTCGAGCGAGATCGCGATCATCGCCGAGTTCTGGTGGCACATGTAGTTGCGGCCGACCTGGTCGGACGAGTTCGCGAGCCCGTTCGGGTGCAGGTCGCTCGCAGAGCGCAGCAGTAGCGCCGCCGAGTTGACCGCGCCGGCCGAGACGACGACGACATCGGCGCTATAGGTCTCGAGGCGGCCATCGCGGTTGACGACGACGCTCGCCACCGTACGGCCGGTGGCGTCGGTCTCGAGCCGCTCGACCTTCGCGTTCGTCGCGAGCGTCAGGTTCTCGTAGTTCAGCGCGGGCTCGACGGCGCAGATCTGCGCGTCGGCCTTGCCGTTGACGAGGCACGGGAAGCCGTCGAGCCGCGAACAGCGGACGCACGCGCTTCCGCGCGGGTTCTGCTCGTCGAGGAGGACGCCGACCGGCAGGTGGAACGGCGTCAGGCCCGCGTTGGTCATGTCGTCGGCGAGGCGCTGGATCCGCGGCTCGTGCGAGACGGCCGGGTACGGGTACGCGGCGCTCCGTGGTGGGTCGGTCGGGTCCTCGCCCTGCTGGCCGTGCACGTGGTAGAGCCGCTCGGCCTCGTCGTAGTAAGGCGCGAAGTCGTCGTACGACAGCGGCCACCCGGGCGAGTTCCCGCCGTGGTGGCGCACCTCGCCGAAGTCGGTCTCGCGCAGGCGGAAGAGGATCGCGCCGTAGAACTTCGTCTGGCCGCCAACGTAGTAGTGCTGGCCCGGGTGGAACGGCGTGCCGTCCTCGCACAGCCACTCCTCTTTCGCTTTGTACTTGTTGCGCCCGAAGACGGCCTTCGAGTCCCAGTTGTCGACCTCGCGGCGCAGCCAGTCGCCGCGCTCGAGGAGGAGGATCTTCTTGCCGCCCGGGGCGAGCCGATGTGCGAGCGTGCCGCCGCCGGCGCCGCTGCCGATGATGATCACGTCGTAGTGGTCGGGCATGTCCGCGCCTCCTTAGACGAGAGCGATTGGCGAAACCCAGGCGCCGGTGGCGCCCCGCAGCTTCGAGTGCGTGAGGACGAGGCAGAACTCGCACACTTGGTCGCGCGCGAGCTCGGAGAGGTCGAGGTTCTCGACGACGAAGACGCCGTGGTGGACGTTCAGCGTCTGCGGCACCTCGAACGGCCGATCGGGGTTCTCGGGTGGGACCGGGCCGTAGCTCCACGTGTCGCAGCCCGTGACGGCGACGCCGCGGTCGGCGAGCACCTGCGCCAGTTCGAGCCCGGGCCCGGGCTCACCCGAGAGGTACGTGGCCGGGTCGTCCCAGTGCGCGCCCCAGCCGGTGTGGAAGAAGACGGCGTCACCGGGCTCGAGTTCGAGGTCGCCGAGGGCTTCCGGCGCGAACGCGTCTCCCGCCTGCGCGCCCGCGAGGTCGACGAGGTGGCCGCGCGTGACGATCTGGGGGATCGTCTCGGCGCCGAGCATCGTCACTCCAGCGGGTGAGGCGAGCTTCGCGACCGGCCAGCCGTTGTAGCCGCGGTCGCCGATCTGAAGATGACTGAGCGCGTCGAGGTGCGTGCCAAGCTGGGTCGTCCCCGAAACGACCTCGGTGACCCAGTTGACCTGGTTCTCGCCGAGGCCGGTGCCGTTCGCATGATGCGCGGTCGTGACGAGCGTCTGGTGGAACGCCCGGCCCGGGAAGACGGGGACGTGCTCGTCCAGGACATGACCGAGGTCGTAGAGCCGGCCGTCGCGGACGAGTCTCAGGGCCGCGAGCCGCTTCTCCGGCGTGACGTGGTTCAGCATGCCGAGCTGGTCGTCCGCGCCGAAGGCCGAGGGCCACCACATGCGGGGTTAGTCGCGCCGCGCACCGGTGCGTTACAGGCCCTTGTAACGCAAGCCTCGTCCGCGCGACTGAGCGGCGTGGAGATCTCGTTCACCTCCGTCGCCGTCGTCGCGGCCGTCGCGCTCGTCGCGCCGCTCGCGGTCGGGTTGAGCGGGCTCCGGCTCCCCGCGATCGTGCTCGAGATCGTGCTCGGGATCGTCGTCGGGCCGCAGGTGCTCGGCTGGGCCAACGTGGACGAGCCGGTGCAGGTGATGAGCCTGATCGGGCTCGCGTTCCTGCTCCTTCTCGCGGGTCTCGAGATCGACTTCGACCGGCTGCGCGGACGCCTCCTGCGCGTCACTTCGATGGGGTTCGCGGTCTCGTTCGCGCTCGCGCTGGTTGTGGGCTTCGCGCTGAAGGCCGGGGATCTCGTCAAGTCGCCGCTCCTCGTCGCGATCATCCTCTCCGCGACCGGCCTCGGCGTGATCCTCCCGATCCTGAAGGACGCGGGCCAGACCGCGACTCCGTTCGGGCAGGTCGTCGTCGCGGGCGCGTCCATCGCCGAGGTGACGCCGATCGTGCTCCTCTCGCTCTTCTTCTCGGGCAAGTCCGGCGGCCTCGGCGCGAAACTCGCGCTGCTCGTCGCATTCGCCGTCTTCGTCGCCGCCGTCGGTGTGACGATCCTCCGCCTCCAGCACGTGCGGCGGTTGTCCGCGACGCTGCTCCGGCTCCAGGACACCACCGCCGAGATCCGCGTCCGCGGCGCGTTTCTGCTCCTCGCGCTTTTCGTCGTGCTCGCCTCGAAGTTCGGGCTCGAGGCGATCCTCGGCGCGTTCCTCGCGGGTGCGACCCTGAAGCTTGTCGACCGCGACGAGATGATGACCCACGCCTTCTTCCACCGGAAGCTCGAGGCGGCCGGGTTCGGCGTCTTCGTCCCGTTCTTCTTCGTGTCGACGGGGATCAAGCTCGACGTGTCGAGCCTCGTCCACAGCGGCTCGGCGCTCGCGCGGGTGCCTATCTTCCTGGGCGCGCTCCTGGTCGTCCGCGGCCTCCCGGCGCTGCTCTACCGCCCGTTCGCGGAGCGGGGCGGCCAGCTCGTCGCGGCCGGGCTCCTCCAGGCGACATCGCTCTCGATCCCGGTCGTGGCGGGCCAGATCGGCGTCGACCTCGGCCTGATCCGCCCGACGAACTACGTCGCGCTCGTCGCTGCCGGGCTCCTCTCGGTCGTCGTGTTCCCGCTCGCCTCGCTCACGCTGCTGCGGGGGCGCGCTTCGGGAGTTAGTGGCTCAGAGCCACTAAGTGGTGGTGCGGCCGGCATTCCCGCTGCGGCTCGGGTTCACGACGCGTAAGAGGAAGTTTGTGGCTCTGAGCCACTAGCGGTTCCGGAACGCGCCGCCCGGCCAAGCCAATCCGGAGTACCGCTCGATCGCCGGGCCCGTCGGCGGGGGCACGCGGGCGAACAGATCCGTCTCGACGATCGTCGCCGGGAAGATCCGCGCGAAGGGGTCGTCCTCGAAGAGGTCCGGGCTCGTGGCAACCGTGATCGCGCCGCCGCAGCGCGACTCGTCCAGCACGAGCGTCGTGAAGCACACGAGCTCGCCGCCGAGAAGCGGGAGCCACCACGCGAGGACGTCTCGGCGGGCCTGCTGGATCTCCGGCTCGTCGAACCGAATCGCGAGCCCGCTGCAAACGTTCGCGTACACCCCGCCGACGCGCTCACCGAAGAGGCAGCGCGGATCGATCCGGAACCGGCGGCCGCCCAAACGACGATCTGTCGTCAGTCGCGAGCCGTCGAAGAAGATCAGCGACGAGCCGGAGCTCACGCGTAACACAGACGGCCGCTGCCGAGACGGAGGGGCATGCGCACACTCTCGCTTCTGGTCAGCCTCGCGGCCACGTTCGCGTTCGGCGGCGCCTCGAGCTCAGCCTCGGTCACGGTTCGCTCCTCCGACTACGGCCGCATCCTCTTCGACGGCCGGGACAAGGCGCTCTACGCCTTCACGCGCGACGGCCGCGGCCGCAGCCGCTGCTCCGGCGCCTGCGCAACCGCGTGGCCCCCGTTCATCGTGACGCGAAAGCCGCGCGCGGCGGCCGCCGTGAACGGATCGCTGATCGGCACCGTCCGGCGGAGCGACGGCAAGCTCCAGGTCACGTACGGGAAGCGGCCGCTGTACTTCTACGTGGGCGACCGCCAGCCCGGGCAAGTGCTCTGCCAGAACGTGAAGGAGTTCGGCGGCCTCTGGCTGGTCGTGCGCCCGAGCGGCGTCTTGGTCCGCTAGCTCTAGCGAAACGCCGCGACCCGCTTCCAGTGCGGGGTTGAGCGTAGCGACCCTTCGCCGCTAGGGACTCGCGTTGCCACCGGTTGACAGAGGCACATCGTCCGTGTTAGACCGACCGTTCCCACCTCGAGGAGGTCTCTGCGGTGAGGGTCGACCCGTTCCATACGAACAGCCCGGAGTATCCGCCAACTCACCGGAACGTCTACCACGACCAATCCGAGTGCGGCTATGGAAAGGAGATCAAGCCAGAGCATCGTGTTGCGGGGACGGGCGATCGTGCGCGGTGCGAGCGGTGCGAGGAGCTCGATTAGGGGCTCGGAGAAGACGGTTACGTCGGCTGTTTGGCGGTTCCTCGCCGCGCTTCGCTCAACGGCCGAACCATCGGCTCCATCTGCTCCCGGCGTCCGCGCGGTCCTTGAGCCGCAGGTTCTCGATCAGCCACTGCGCCTGCCGTCGCCGCTCCGCGTCGTACCCCTCCGGCCCCTCCTGGAGCTCCGCGGCCCGCGCTGCCATGTAGCCGCAGACAGGCGCTGGAGGAGCGGTCGCGATGTCGTCGGCGAACACCTGCAACTCCGGCGCGCGCGCAGCCCGGCGGCGGGTCGCCTCGCCGCACGCGACGCCGAAGGCCCGCTGCGCGGCCGCGTGCCACTCGTCCACGCGCCGCACGAGCCGGCCGCGCCGCGCGACCACCTTCCGCTCCTGCTCGAGCACGTCTTCGAGCTCGACCTCCCACAGGTCGCCGAGCGCGAGCCACGGCGGAAGCTGCAGCGCGTGGCACGCGTGGATGCCGGACCGGCACGGATCGACCGACGCCGCCTCCAGCCACTCCCCCGGCTCCGGCCACACCAAGCGCGAAAACGGCGCGACGCGGCCCTCGCCGAGGAGCTTGTACGCGATCAACCGGCCTTCCACCCCCGGAACGCCTCGAGCAGCGTGTTCTGCAGCGCCGGCGAGAGGTCGTCCTCACGAAGCGTCCCGACGGTCGCGAGCGTCTGTCGCATCTGGTCGAGGTACGTGACGCACCAGTCGCAGAAGCCGAGGTGCTCCTCGAACCGCTCGCGCTCGGCCGCGGAGAGGCCGCCCTCGAGGTACTCGGTGACCAGCTCGACGAGCTCGATGCAGGTGAGATCGCGCGCCAGCTTCATCCGTCAGTCCTCTCCGAGGTAGTCCTCGAGGGCACGCCGCACCTTCGACCTGGCCCGGTGAAGAAGTACCCGCTGATTGGACTCGCTGAGCGCCAGGACGTTACAGACCTCTTCGGCGCTGAAGCCCTCGACGTCTCGCATGGTGATCACCGTCGCCTGGGCCGGCGGCAGCTCCGAGATCGCCTTCTCGACGACGTGCCGGGCCTCGGCGCCGAGCAGCCGGTTTTCGGGCTGGTCGCTCCACGGCGTGGGCGGCGCGGCCCAGTGGCCCGCCCAGCGGCCCTCGGGTTGGAACCGGTCCGGCTCAACGGCGGGCTCGTCGTCGGCGCCTTCGAGCGCGGAGAACGGCACGCTTCGGGACTCCCGCTCGCCGCGCGTCTTCGCCGTGTTCGTGAGGATGCGGAAGATCCACGTCTTCAGCGAGGACCGGCCCTCGAAGCTGCCGATCCCGCGCAGGACGCCCAGCCACGCGTCCTGGACGACCTCCTCGGCGACCGCTCGCGTCCGCACGTACATCTGCGCGACGCGGAGCATCGACGCGCCGTACTGCGCGACGAGCATCGCGAACGTCGCCTCGTCGCCCGCGCGGAGTGCCTCGACGATCTCCGCGTCCACCGGCCAACGCTATCGGGACCGCTGTAACGAAATCGAGCCCGACCGAGACAGAGGCCGCAAAGCTCGAAGGGAGGCTCGAGAGATGAACGCAGCGACCGCAGCGCAGGCAACGACGGCGGTGGAGGCGGTGACGTCCAGGCCGATCGCCGACTACGGCCTCCTCGCCGACTGCTCGAGCGCGGCTTTGGCCGCGCGCGACGGCTCGATCGACTGGCTGTGCCTGCCGCGCTACGACAGCCCTGCGGTCTTCGCGCGCATCCTCGACCCCGACGCCGGCCACTGGTCGATCCGCCCCGTCGGCGAGTTCCGCAGCGAGCGGCGCTATCTGCGGGGCTCGCTCGTCCTCGAGACGACGTTCACGACGGACTCCGGCTCGGTCCGGCTGCGCGACGCCCTCGCCTTCGCGTCCGGCCAACGCGGACACGACCTCGGCCTGGACGCGCCGCACGAGCTGCTGCGCGCGGTCGAGGGAGTGGAGGGGAGCGTCGAGCTCGAGCTGGAGCTCGCGCCGCGGCCCGAATACGGCCTGCTCATGCCGATTTTCCGCAGGACCGACCACGGCGGCCGCACGTTCGGCGTCACGCGGATCGCCGTCAGCGCCGGAGTGCCGGTCGAGATCGAGCACGCGACGATGCGCGCGACCTTCACGGTCGCGGCCGGTGAGACCGTCGGGTTCGCGGTGCGGTGGGCGGCCGTCGAAGCGCCCGCCCCCGAGCCGACTCCGCCCTCAGACGTGGCGGCGCGGATCGAGGACACCGCCGAGGCCTGGCGCTCGTGGGAGTCGGAGCACGAGATCTACGACGGGCCGCACCGCGAGCTCGTCCAGTTCAGCTCCCGCGTCCTGAAAGGCCTGACCTACCGGCCGACCGGCGCGATCGTGGCGGCGCCGACGACCTCGCTGCCGGAGACAGTCGGCGGCGAGCGCAACTGGGACTACCGCTACGCCTGGATCCGCGATGCGAGCCTCACGCTCGAGGCGCTCTACATCGGCACGTGCACGGACGAGGCCGAGAACTTCGTCTCCTTCATGGCCAGCTCCGCCGGCGGCCGCGTCCGCGGCGACATGCCGCTTCAGATCATGTACGGCATCGGCGGCGAGCACGACCTGACGGAGCGCGAGCTTCCGCACCTGCGCGGCTGGCGCGACTCGCGGCCGGTGCGGATCGGAAACGGCGCGTGGACGCAGGAGCAGCTCGACGTCTACGGCGAGCTCCTGAACGCGCTCTACCTCTACCGCGAGCAGCTCGGCGACCTGCACATGGAGATCCAGAGCTTCGTCGCCGACCTCGCCGACGCCGCGGCGCGGCGCTGGCGCGAGCGCGACGCCGGCATGTGGGAGATGCGCGGCGAACCGCGCCACCACGTCTCGTCGAAGGTGTTCTGCTGGCTCGCGCTCGACCGTGCCGTGGCTCTGGCGCCGCAGCTGGGCGAGTACGCCAAGGCCGACGAGTGGGCAGCCGAGCGCGACCGGATCCGCGAGGCGATCCTCGAACGCGGCTGGAGCGAGGCGCGCGGCGCCTACGCGCAGTCGTTCGAGTCGGACGAGCTCGACGCGGCGGCGCTCCTGATGCCCCTCGTCGGCTTCCTTCCCGGCACGGACGAACGGATGCGCTCGACGATCGACGCAATCGCCTCCGGCTTGACCGAGGACGGGCTCGTGCTCCGCTACCGGAACCAGGAGG
>DASUZD010000138.1:0-15450 GCA_036377055.1 Gaiellaceae bacterium
CTCGCGCGGCGCGAGCAGCTCGCGGGCGGCTTCGACACGCGGCACGGCCCCGACGCTACCGCGGATGGCACGTTTCCGCGAGATGACGCGCGCGCTGCTCGCCGCCCTCGCCGCCGGGCTCGCGGTCTCGGGTGGCGCGGCCTCGTTGCCGCCCTTCCGGCGATCTCGCCGCTCTGTCACCGAGCCGACTTCCCGAGCCAGGGCGGAATGGTTCGCGCGGCGCTCTGCCGTCCTGCCGGTTCGGCGGAGGCGCCCGCGCTCGTCGTCCTGCACGGCTGCGGAGGCATCGGCGGCATCGACGAGGTTCTCGCCCGTGACCTCCCGGCCCACGGCGTTGCGACCTTCTACGTCGACTACTTCGGCCTGATGCCGCCGCCGGGCAGACGCGGGTTCTGCGGCGCCGCCGGCCGGATCGGCCGAGCGTTCCCGGTCTGGCAGCAGATCGTCGTGGACGCGACGGCGGCGCTCCGTCGCACGCCCGGGATCGACCCGGCGCGGGTCGGCGCGCTCGGCTGGTCGATGGGCGGCGGGCTCGCGCTCGCGACGGCCCAGTACGGCGCCGGCGGGACGCCGCTTCGCCGGAGCCCCTTCCGCGTCCTTGTGCTCCTGTCCACGTACGACGACAGCTCGAACGCGCGCGCAATGCCACCGACCCTCGTGCTGTCCGGCGGGCGTCGCGACGCCGTGCCCGAGTCCGACGCGATCGGGCTCTCTCGAGCGCTTCGCCGCGCCGGCGTCCCGGTCGTCCTCCACGTCTACCCCGGCGGCACGCACGCGTGGAAGGGCGCACAGCGCGTCGCGGCCGAGCGGTGGACGCTCGCGTTCCTGCGACGGTACCTCAGTCTCGGAGCGCCGCGATGAACTCGCGGCCACCGAGCATCCGCTGAAGCTCGTCGCGCCGCTCGTCGTCGCCGAGCTCCTCGATCCGCGTGTGCGTCGGGTCGCCGGGCACCTTCTCGACGCGGAAGTGCCGGTCGGCGAGGCTCGCGATCTGCGGCAGGTGCGTAATCGTGAGCACCTGGGCGCGCTCGGCGAGCCGGCTCAGCGTCGCCCCGACCGCGTTCGCCGTCCGGCCGCCGATGCCCGCGTCGATCTCGTCGAAGACGATCGTCTCCCCTCCTCCGACAGCCGCGATCGCGAGCGCGATCCGGGACAGCTCGCCGCCCGAGGCGGTCTCCGCGACCGGCGCGAACGGCAGCCCGGGGTTCGGCCGGACGAGGAACGTCGCGCGGTCCTCGCCCGTCGGGCCGAGCTCCGTCTTCGTCACCTCGACGCGGAACTCGCCGTCGCCCATCCCGATTCCCCGGAGCTCGCCGGCGACGGCCTCGGCGAAGCGCGGCGCCGCGTCGGCGCGCGCGGCGGCGAGCTCCTCGGCGAGCGCCCCGACCCGAAGGTCGGCCTGCGCAAGCGCCTCGGCCGCGGCCGCCGCTGGATCGAGCCCGCTGTCGAGCGCGTCGAGCTCGGCCCGCGCCTCGGCCGCTCGCGCGAGCAGTTCCTCGTAGGTCGCGCACCGGAAGCGCCGCTTCGCGTCCGCGATGTGGTCGAGCTCCGCCTCGACGTGCTCGAGCCGGCCCGGCTCGGCCTCGAGCGACGCGAGGAACGACGCGAGGTCGCTGGCAGTCTCGCGCAGGCGGAGCTCCACGTCGCGAAGCTCGTTCGCCGCGCGCTCGAGCTCCGGCGCGAGCCGCCCGAGCGGCGCGACCGAGCGCTCGGCGAGGGCGGCCAGGCCGGCGGCGCCCTCGCCGTCCTCGGGCGCGAGCGCCTGCCGTGCGGCCGACGTGGCGGCCGCGAGCTCCGTCACGTGGCGCAGCCGCTCCCGCTCCGCACGCAGCTCGTCCTCGGCGCCGGGCTCGAGCTCGCTCGTCTCCTCGACGAGCGCGCGAAGCTCGGCAAGGCGAGCGCGATCGCTTTCGGCGCCCGCTTCGAGATCCTCGTGCCGCCTGCGTGCCGCGAGCAGCTCGCGCCACGCGACGCGCGCCTCGATCCGGCGCCGGAGCTGGTCGTCGCCCGCAAAGCCGTCGAGGACGTCGAGCTGGTACGACGGCCGCGAGAGGCGCCGCTGCTCGAACTGGCCGGACATCGCGATCAGCCGCTCGGCCGCGGCGGCGAGATCCTCGCGTGCGCAACTTCGGCCCCAAGCGTAGGCGCGCGTGCGGCCGTCGGCGAAGATCCTGCGTGCGAGCACGAGCCCGGCCTCGTCCGCAGGCCGAAGCTCGGCGAGCGCCTCCAAGCCTTCCTCGTCCAGGAGACCCTCCGGGAGGTCCAGCTCCGCCTCCACATACGCCTCGTCGGCGCCGGGCCCGATGAACGACGCGTCGCCGCGAGCCCCCAGCAGAAGGCCGATCGCCTGGGCGAGGATCGTCTTCCCCGCGCCGGTCTCGCCGGTGATCGCGTTCAGCCCGGGCGCGAGCTCGAGCTCGGCCTCGCGGATGAGCACGAGGTTCTCGATCCGGAGGGTGCGCAGCACAGGCCGATGGTAGTCGCCGCTCCTGCCGACCCTCTACGGCCGTTCGGGCCATCACCCCTGACCTGGCGGTGATTTAGGGGATGTTGCTGAGGATGCTCAGCAGGTGCCGGCGAAGATCGTCCTCCACGGCCTGTTTCCCAGCGATCGTGTTGTCGTAGAAGATGACTCGGTACCCGCTGACGTCGAATGGAAGCTCCCGGTCGCGCTCCGCCAAAAGGATCGTCGGCTTCCCGAGAGCGTGCGCGTAGCCGAGCTCGTAGAAGACGTTCGGATTCGGCGGGGTGATCTCGGCGACGATCACGGAGGACGTGACGAGGCTGGTGATGATGTCCTGGAGAATGATCCCCGGAGCGTGGAACTCATCCGCTCGTCGCGCCTCGAAACCCAGGGCGGCTGCGACCGGTGCAATCACGTCCGAATAGATGCTGTCGTAGGGTTCGCCGAACTGCATGACGACGAATGCCTGCGGCATTTCGGCGAGCACGCGGACGTCCTGGAAGCGGATCGTGCTCCCGCCCCACGCGGTCGCTCCTACCTGATCCCCGGGCAGCGGTGTTGGCAGCTCCCGGGAGAGCACGACGACGTCGTCGACGCGCATCCACACGTGCTGGCCCTGGATGTAGAGCTCGACGTGGTAGGGGCGGTTCGCCTTCAAGTTCGCGCTTAGCCCCGAGCTACCTTGCGCCACCCATCCTTGGCCAGGAACCAGTTGATCCAAGTAGTAGGCAAAGCGTTTGTCGCCGACCCCAGCCGAGTAGTAGCCCCCCGTGGACGGATCGCGACCGAAGACGATCCGTCCTGCATCCTTGGTCGATCGGAGGACGATCTCGGCTTCGATCCAGCCAGTGCGAAGCGTGAGGTCCGAGATCGCGACGCCGACCGGGACGTTGGGGTCTTCGGGGCCCGAATACGTCGCGTTGGCGCCTTCGAATGACCAACGCCCCGCGAGGGCAGCCCAGGACGATGCACGCGTGTGACCGAGGTCGATTGGCGCTTCGCTGACCAGCGCGGTCATTAGTGCCCGAAGTCTAGTCCGCGGATTTCTCCACGAATACCCGCCGCGGATGACCTGTCCGGCGGTGACCAATCCGGGAGGATCTGCGCAGAGCGAGCTCCCGGCGTTCGAAGGCTACGAGCCGAAGGTCTCGCGGTAGCGGCGGAAGAAGGTCGCCTCCGGCAGCGTCGCGAGCAGGCTCTTCCGGTCGCCTAGGCGGATCGAGATCGGCGCATCGCCCTCGACCTCGGCGAAGGCGTGGCCGTCCGCGATCACGCTCGCCGGTACGTCGGGCGTCTGTTTTCGGATCACGAGCTCGAGGCCGCGCGGGACGACCATCGGCCGCGCGTGCAGCGAGTGCGCCGCGATGAACGTGACCACCATCGCGTCGAGGCCGCGGACGAGGACCGGGCCGCCGTTCGAGAGGTTGTACGCGGTCGAGCCGGTGGCGGTCGCGCAGATCATCCCGTCGCAGGGCTGGACGCCGAGATCCTCGCCGCCGAGCGCCCACTGGAGCTCGACCATGCGGCCGCGGACCGAGCTGAGGACGACCACGTCGTTCAGCGCCGTCGCGTGCTCCGCGTCCGCGGAGACCTCGAGCGTCGGCAGCTCGACGACGCGGTACTCGCCGGCGAACGCGCGCCGGAGGCCCTCCTCGAGACCGTCGGCGCCGATCGAGGCGAGGAAGCCGACGCGCCCGAAGTTCACGCCGATCACCGGCACCCCCGTGTCGAGGAACCGGTGGAGCGCGCGCAGCATCGTCCCGTCGCCGCCGAGCACGACGGCCAGACCGGCGGCCTCGACCTCCCCAGCCGAGGGCGCGACGCCGTGCTTCTGCGCCTCCTCCTCCTCGACCAGAAGCTCGACGCCGGCGGCCGCGGCGAGCTGTCGGAGCCGCTCGAACGCGGGTCCGATCGTCTCCGGCTTGCCGTGCGTGACGACGGCGACGGTGCGGACGGCGCTAGGCGACCGCTGCTCGGATCCGGTCGTCGAGGTCGGCTGGAAGCTTCGGGTGCTCACGCTCGATGAGGTGGATGAAGATCTCCCGGTTTCCCTTCGGGCCGGGCAGCCCGGAGTCTACGACCCCGACCGTCTCGCCTCCCCAGGCGAGGGCGGCCTCGGCGACCTCG
The DNA here is from genome assembly GCA_036377055.1 of Gaiellaceae bacterium. Classification (GTDB taxonomy): domain Bacteria; phylum Actinomycetota; class Thermoleophilia; order Gaiellales; family Gaiellaceae; genus DASUZD01. Next base: position 4,592 of record DASUZD010000138.1, read on the forward strand.
CGCACGACGCGACGCCGCACATCGGGGGCACGCACGACGCCCTTCGCCGCCTCGCCGCGCGCCGCCTCGAACTGCGGCTTGACGAGGACGAGCGCCTGCCAGCCCGGCCGTGCGAGCGCGAGCGCCGGCGGCAGCGCCTTGCTGACGCTGATGAAGGAGACGTCGCAGGTGACGAGCTCGGGCGCGAACGGCAGGTCGGTCAGCGACCGCGCGTTCACGCGCTCGAGCACGGTCACGCGCGGGTCGTTGCGCACGCGCTCGTGCAGCTGGCCGTAGCCGACGTCGAGCGCGATCACACGCTTCGCGCCCCGCTGGAGGAGCACGTCCGTGAACCCGCCTGTCGAGGCCCCGACGTCGAGGCAGTCGAGGCCGGCGACCTCGATCCCTAGCGCGTCGAGCGCGTGCTCGAGCTTCTCCCCGCCGCGCGAGACGAACCGCGGCGGCGCCTCGACCTCGAGGTCGATGCTCTCGTCGACCTGCGTCCCCGGCTTCGCGTACCCGGGCACCCGGCCGGCGAGGACGAGCGCCTGCGCCTGTGCCCGCGACTCCGCCAGGCCGCGCTCGACGAGGAGCACGTCGAGACGCTTCTTCACGCCCGCAGCGTAGTCTCGACCCGAATGGACGGTGAGCTTCGGGGAGAGCGCGTGGTGCTGCGCCTGGTGCGGGAGGACGACGTCCCGCGGCTGGTCGAGATCGGCCGCGAGCCGAGCGTCGCGCGCTGGTGGCAGGGCATCGACGAGCCGTACGTGCGGCGCAAGCTCGAGGGCGGCACGGCCTTCGCGATCGAGCACGACGGCGAGGTCGCCGGCATGGCGCAGTGGTGGGAGAACGACGACGAGGAGTTCCGCCACGCCGGGATCGACCTCTTCCTCGGCTCCCGGTGGCAGGGCCGCGGGTTCGGACGCGACGCCGTCCGGACGCTCGCGCGCTGGCTCTTCGACGAGCGCGGCCACCACCGGCTCACGATCGACCCTGCGCTCGCGAACGAGCCCGCGATCCGCTGCTACGAGGCCGTCGGCTTCCGCCGCGTCGGCCTCATGCGTCGCTACTGGCGCGACCCCGACGGCGAATGGCAGGACGGCGTGCTGCTCGACCTGCTGGCGGAGGAGCTCTAGTCGGGCTTGCGCGCTCGGAGGATCGTGCGCGTGCCGTCGCCCAGCTCCGTCCCGTCCCAGCTTCCCCAGGAGCCGTCGACCTCGAGCCCGGCGCGCCGGAGCATCGCCACGAGCTCGGCGGGCGTGTAGCCGCGCAGCGAGTGGCGGAGCTCGGAGCGCGAGCCGTCCGGGCGGACGAACGTCCACGTCGCCTCGTGGCGGCCGGTCAGCTGGTCGTAGCGCCGCCGCTCGAGCCAGAGCGTGCCGTCGTCGAGCTCGTGCCAGTCGGCTTCGCGGAACTCCTTCGCGATCGCGATCGTGTTCAGCGTGTCGATCAGGAACCGGCCGCCCGGGACGAGCGCGCGGGCGACCGCCGCCACCACGCGCTCGTCCTCCTCCTGCGTCGGGAAGTAGCCGAACGAGGTGAAGACGTTGACGACGCCGTCGAACTCGCCGTCGGCGTCGAGCTCGCGCATGTCGCGGCGCACAAGCTCGATCTCGACGCCGGCGGCCGTGGCGTCTTCGCGTGCCAGCGCGAGCGAGCGCGGGCTCAGGTCGAGGCCCGTGACGCGGCAGCCGCGCTGCGCGAGCCCGATCGAGATCCGGCCGCGGCCGCAGGCGAGGTCGAGGACGCGCAAGCCTGGCGCGAGCGCGAGCTCCTCCACGATGAACTCGACCTGCCGGTCCGTCCGCTGGTGCTCCGGCAGCGGAAACGGCCCGAGCCACTCCGACTCGAAGAAGCCGTCGTACCAGTCTGGCGGGATCTCGCTCAGGCGGTCCGTGTCGCGAGGCCGTCGACGATCTCGAGCAGGACGGCCGTGTCGGCGGGGACGTCGGCCAGGCGCGCCCGCGCGCGATCCGCGGCCTCGTCGGCGAGCCTCCGCGCGCCGTCCTCGCCGTGCGAGATGGCGTAGCCGTCGCCGTCGAGGATGTCGTCGACGATCTGGAACAGGAGGCCGAGCTCGTCGCCGAACGCGCGCCACGGGGCCTGGTCGCGCTCGGGCACGTCCGCGGCGGCGAGGCCGCACCCGACCGAGGCGGCGAAGAGGCAGCCGGTCTTCAGGCGGTGCAGGGTCGCCTCGTCGGGCGCCGTGGCGGTTATGTCGAGGTACTGGCCACCGATCATCCCGAGGGTCGCCTGCGCTAGCTCGCGCGCGACCGCCGGCGTCGGGTACGTGAGCGCCAGGCGGAACGCCTCCGCGAGGAGCGCGTCGCCGGCGAGGATCCCGATTGCCTCGCCGAAGCGGGCCCACGTGCTCGGCCGTCCGCGCCGCTCCACGTCGTCGTCGAGCGCGGGCAGGTCGTCGTGGACGAGCGAGAAGGCGTGCACGAGCTCTAGCGCGGCCGCCGCCGGGAGCCCGGCCTCCGCGTCCGTGCCTGCGGCCTCGGTCGTCGCGAGGCAGATCGTCGCGCGCACCCGCTTGCCGCCCGCCGCCGCGTAGCGCAGCGCCTCCTGGAGAACGCCGAGCTCCGGCGTCAGCGCGAGGTCGCCGACGTACGCCTCGGCGAGCGCACGCAAATCCTCGGGGGTCCTCATCGGCCGACTCTACCGCCGCCAATGTCCGTCGAGCGCGTTCCGCGCCAGCAACGTCGGCTTACCGCCCTTGAACGGCACGGCGTAGAGCAGCCACGGGCCGGGCCCGTCGTTGGCAGGCCGGATGAAGACGAGGGCGGTGCGACCGTCCGCGGTGAGGTCGAGCGTCCACGCGACCTCCTGCGGTGTGCCGACCTTTCCGAGGTTGCGGAACTCGTGCTGCCGGCCGCCGGGGAGGTCGATCGCGATCGGGATGCAGGCGAATTCCGAGGGCATGCAGGCGAGCAGCCGCGTACCGTCCGTGGACAGGCCGATCGTGGTGAATCCGTAGGGCGAGTTCGCGTAGGTGTCCGTCGGACCCTCGCAGCAGCGGGCGACTAGCCGTTGCCTGCTTCCGTCTCTCCGCATCTGCCAGGTCTCGTAGCGCGGATAGGGGACGTTCTTGAAGCGGACGTAGACGATCCCTTTGCGGCTGACGAGCGGGCGTTTGCTGTGCCCGTCACGGGTGAGCCGGGTGAGCGCTTGGTCCGACAGTCGTAGCTGGAAGAGGTCGCTTCGCTCCGTCGGCTCGTAGGGGACGCCGCTGTCCTTCGCGAGCACGATCGAGCCCCCGTCGGGCGTGAAGTCGAACGAGTCGACACGTGCTGCGAGAAGCTTCTTCCGCATCCCCGACGCGGGGTCGATCAGAAAGAAGCCGCCCGGCTGCGAGACGGCAAACCGCGCCGCGGCCGGTGCCCAACGCTCGTCACCCGTGGTCTTGCCGAGCCGCCGCGTGTGCCCCGTCGTCAGCTCGATGACGAACAGCCACGACATTGCCGTCGTCGACGAGCGCTCGAACGTCAGCCACCGCCCATCGGGGGAGAGGCTGCCCTGGTAGGCGTCGTGCGTCGCGATCTTGCGCGCATGCGAGCCGTCGGCCGCTGCGACCCAGACCGCTGAGTGCCAGGAGGCGCGCTGGCCCTGAAACTGCGTGAACGTCAGCGCCGGCCGGCTCGGCACACCGTCCAGCGCCCCCGACGCCAATCCTCCGCTCATCGTGGCGGCGACGTTGAGACAGGCGACCACCAGCGCGGCAGCCCTCCACACGGTCGTTACTCGGCCTCGGCCTCGGCTCGCCGCTTGGCCTCGCTCACCGCACTCTCGATCTGCTTCGCGATCTCGTTCAGCTCGCCGAGGACGGCGATCGCCGTCTCGGGATCCTCGGTCGACTCCAACTGCTGCCGCGCCCGCTCCAGCCGCGCGAGCAGCTCCTCCGCCTGCGCGAGAGCCTCCTCCGCGCTCCGCTCGCCGCCCGGCTCGGTCACGCCGCACGCTCCCGCGCGACCCGGCCGAGGATGCCGTTGACGAGCCTGCCCGCGTCCTCGCTCGAGTACCGCTTCGCGAGCTCGACCGCCTCGTTGATCGCGACCTCCGGCGGCACGGATTCCGAGTCGAGCTCCTGGACGCCGATCCGGAGGATGTTCCGCTCGACGGCGCCGAGGCGGTCGGCGGTCCAGCCCTCGGCTGCGTCGGTGATCGTCCGGTCGAGCTCCGGCGCGCGCACCGCGACGGCCTCCGCGAGCTCCCGCGCGAACGGGTCGACGTCTCCCTCGTACAGCGAGGCGAGCGGCTGGCCGGTCAGGTCCCACTGGTAGAGGAGGAAGAAGGCCGTCCTTCGTCCCGCTCGTCGGCCCGCCATCAGTCGAGCTCCTCGACGGCGATGTCGACGGCGTCGACGTGCAGCGCGCACATCGTCGCGAGCGCGTCGGCGACGCGCGCCTGGACTGCGCGGGCGAGCTCGGGCAGAACGAGTCCGTAGCGGACACGGAGCTCGAGCGCGACCCGCACGTGCCCGTCCGTGACGTCGAGCTCGAGCCCGCGGCGCGGCCTGCGGACGCGCGCGCCGTCGACGCTCTCCGCCGCGCTCTGCACGATCTGCGCCAGCGTCCCCGGCGGAATCGAGATCGTCCCGGCCTCGTCGCTCAGGACGACGCGGTCGCTCATCGGGCCGCGAGCGCGGGTAGCCGGCTCTCCGCCTCCGCCAGGAAGCCCGTGTGGTAGTCGCCCGAGCGGAACTCGACGCTCGCGAGGACGTCCAGCGCGACCTCGCGCGTCGTCGGGATCCCGACGACCTCGAGCTCGCCGAGCGCGCGCAGGCCACGCGTGATGGCCGCGTCACGGGTCTCGTCCCACACGATCAGCTTCGCGATGAGCGAGTCGTAGTACGGCGGCACGACCGCGCCGTCCTCGACGTGCGTGTCCACGCGCACGCCCGGACCGAGCGGCGGATGGAAGCGCTCGACCACGCCCGGCGCGGGCGCGAAGTTGCGTGTCGGGTCCTCCGCGTTCACGCGGATCTCGATCGCGTGGCCGCGGCGCTCGGCCCGGCCCGTCGCGTGGAGCTCCGAGCCCGACGCGATCCGGAGCTGCTCGCGGACGACGTCGATTCCGGTCACGGCCTCGCTGACGGGGTGCTCCACCTGGAGGCGCGCGTTCAGCTCGATGAAGTAGAAGGCGCGATCGGGGCCGAGGAGGAACTCGAACGTGCCCGCGTTCCGGTACCCGATCGCGCGCGCCGCGCGCTCGGCCGCCACCTCCATCTCCTCGCGCGTGCCCCGGTCGAGCGCGGGCGACGGCGACTCCTCGATCAGCTTCTGGTGGCGCCGCTGGATCGAGCACTCGCGCTCGCCGAGCGTGAGCACGCCGCCAACCGAGTCGGCGAGCACCTGGATCTCGACGTGCCGCGCCGGCGCGATCGCCTTCTCGAGGTAGAGCGCTCCCTCGCCGAACGCAGCCATGGCCTCGGCGGACGCGGCCGAGAAGGCGTCGTCGAGGTCGTCCGGCGCGTGGACGAGCCGCATCCCCTTCCCGCCGCCGCCGGCGGTCGCCTTCAGCAGGACCGGATACCCGAGCTCGGCTGCGGCCTTCCGCGCCTCGGTCACCGTCGTCCTCCCCTCGGTGCCGGGGACGAGCGGCACGTCCGCCTTTGCCAATTCGGCCTTCGCGGCCGCCTTATCGCCCATCCGTTCCATCGTCTCGGCGGTCGGGCCGACGAACACGAGGTCGTTCTCGTCGCAGGCGCGGACGAACGCGGGGTTCTCGGCGAGGAAGCCCCAGCCCGGGTGGACGGCCTCGCAGCCGGTCGTCTCGGCCGCGGCCACGAGCGACGCGATCTTCAGGTAGCTCTCGGTCGCGCTCGGCGGCCCGACGCAGACCGAGCGGTCGGCGAGCCGCACGTGCAGCGAGTCGCGGTCGGCCGTCGAGTAGACGGCGACTGCCTCGACGCCGAGCTCGTGCAGCGCGCGGATGACGCGCACCGCCACCTCGCCACGGTTCGCGACCAGGACGCGCGAGAACATCCCGCCACTCTAGTGCGACCGCGGCTCGCGATCGGCGACGAGCTCGAGCCGCGTCGTGTCGCTCACGTAGCCGCTCCGTTCGAACGCGCGCTGCATCGGTACGTTCGCCTTGTCGGTGTCCGCCTCGATCCGCTCCTCGCCGGCCTCGAGCAGCACCGCCGTGCCCGTGCGCAGAAGGTCGTCCACGAATCCGCGCCCTCGACGCTCCGGCACGACGCCGACGTACGCGACGAAGACGGCGTCCGCGTCTCCGGCGCCCGCGAAGAGCCCGACGAGCTCCGTCTCGTCGTAGCCGAGGAGAAACCATTCGGACCGATGGCGCAGCCTGCGCAGCAGGCCAAAATGGGCAGAGGCGTCGCCGTCGCGGCCAAGCCGCTCTCGATTCGCGCGCAGCCTCGCGTCCAGCGTGTCCTCGGACACCCGCGCGATCGCGTCCACGAAGGCCTCGTCCCCGACGTCCGCGAGCGACCGGAAGGCGAGTCGCCGCGAGCGTGCAGGCGCAGGCCCGCCCGCCCACCGCCAGCGGCGACCGTCCCGCACGACCCGGAAGCCGGCGCGCTCGAGCAGCACCCGCCGCCGCGCTGGCTCGTCGTGGCGCGGATCTGGCTCGTCGAGGAAGTACGAGAGCCCGGTGAGCCCCTCCGGCACGTCCGCGCGCGCAGCAGCGAGCAACCCGCAGCCGACGTCCTCGGCGTCCGGGCGCCACCAGTCGAGCTCGAGGCTGCGGACGAAGACGTGATTCCAGCCGCTCTTGTGCGCGAGCACGAGCCGGCCGCCTCCTGACGCCGCGCGCAACGCCCACTCGCCCTCGCGCCCGGTGTCGTCGCGGCGAACGCGGATCAAAGAGCGTCGAGCGGCCGGCCGTTCAGCGGCTCGAGCTCGAACAGAAGCTGCCCGAACTCGACCGGTTGCGCGTTCTCGACGTGGATCGCGCGGACGATCGCGTCGAGGTCCGACTTCACCTCGTTCATCAGCTTCATCGCCTCGAGGATGCAGAGGATCTGGCCGGCGCCGACGGGCTCGCCCTCCTCGACGAACGGCGGCGCGCCGGGCTGCGGCGCCCGGTAGAACGTCCCGACCATCGGCGCCTCCACGCGCACGAGGCCGTCCGACGGCGGCGCGACCGGCGCCAGCTCGGGCTCCTCGACCTCGAGCGGACCGCCCGTCGGCGCCGTCGGGAGATCGCCGCGATCGTCGGTGCGCCGGACCGTCACCCGCAGGTCGTCCTCCTCGATCGTCACCTCCCCCACGCCGCTCTCCTGGACGATCCGGACGATCTCGCGGATCCGCTCGGCGCGCGCCTGGTCGACGGCGCCGCCAGTGAGCGCCGTCTCGCCCTCGCTGCGCGCGCGGATCGTCTGGAGGAGCGACTCCGCCTCGTCGCCGAAGAGGCCGAGCAAGAGCAGCTCCTCCTCGCTCGACGCGAGCCCGGCCGCTTCCTTCCGCAGCTCGCTCAGCGCCACCTCCGGCTCCTCGGGCTCGCCGTCCGAGAGCAGGTCGACCGCGCGCCGCACCGTCGGGTCGATCGGGCCGGGCGGCGTCCCGTAAGAGCCTTCGAACAGCGCTCGCAGCTCGTCCACGATCGTCTGGTACCGCCGTGCCGAAAGGACGTGCAGCAGCGCCTGCGACGCGAGGATGTGCGAGATCGGCGCGGCGAGCGGCGGCGCGCCGGCCTCGGCGCGGATGCGCTCGAGCTCCTCGAGGACGTCGTCGATGCGGTCGCCGGCCGCGTTCGCGCGAAGGTGCGTGTCGATCGCTGCGACGAGACCCGCCGGCAGGCTGTGCTCGGCCGCGCGGACCGCGATCCGCGGCGCGAGCGGCGTCACCGGCTCGTCGCCTATGTGCTCGTCGATCAGATCGGACGCGCGCCAGAGGGCCTGGACGTCGACGGAGCACTCTAGGCCGAGCCCCGTGAGCGCCTGAGCGAGCCCTTCGCCGGAGACGCGATGCAGCGTCAGGGCGACCGGGTAGACCGTGCACGCGATCAGGTCGGCGCCGGCCCGCGCCGCCTCGAGTGCGGCCGCGAGCGCGTTCCCGGCCGCGCCCTGGCAGTACACGCCGACCGGCAGGCCGCTCGCGTCGCCGACGCGCGCGACCAGCTCCTGCGCCCGGTGCGGCTGAAGGGACCCGGTCGGGTCGTGCAGCACGACGCGAGCGGCGCCGAGCTGCGAGAGCTTCCGCGCCTGCTCGACGAGCGCGTCGGTCTCGCCGGTCTTCCCGGGGCTGTAGACGAGTCCCGCGTCGAACTCGCGCCCGGCGGCGTCGATCGCCTCCGCGGCCTCGCGGAGGTTCTCGACGTCGTTGAGCGGGTCGTGCAGGCGGAAGACGTCGATCCCGTTCTCGGCAGCCGACGCGACGAACCGCTGGACGAACTCGCCGTCGACGGGATGGGAGCCCACGAGGAACCGACCCCGCAAGGCGAGGCCGAGCGGCGTCTTCGTCCGCGCCTTCAGCGCCCGGATCCGCTCCCACGGGCTCTCGACGCCGCGCCGGACCGCGCTCTCGAAGACCCCGCCGCCGGAGACTTCGAGCAGGCCGAAGCCCGCGCCGTCGAGGACCTCTGCGAGCCCCAGCACAGCCGCAGTCGGCATGCGCCCGGCGAGCGGCTCCTGTCCGAGCAGCCGGATTGTGGTGTCGACGAGCGCCGGCACGTCGCGGGGAGCGTAGCGCCGGTAGCGTGCCCGACGTGCGCGCCCGGCTGCTCGATTCGTTCGCGGCTCTTCGCGAGCGGCCGTTCCGGCTCCTGTTCACCGCACAGGCAATCTCGACCTTCGGGGACATGCTCGTCCCGGTCGCGCTCGCCTTCGCCGTGCTCGACCTGACGGGGTCCGCGACCGACCTCGGGTTCGTCCTGACCGCGCGCCTCCTCCCGATGGTGGTCTTCATGCTCGCCGGCGGCGTCTGGGCCGACCGGCTCCCGCGCGAGGCGTTGATGATCGGCTCGAGCCTCGTTCGCCTGGTCACGCAGGCAGCGCTCGGGCTCCTCCTCGTCACCGGCACGGCTCGGATCTGGGAGCTGGTCGCGCTCCAGGTCGTGCACGGCGCCGCGACAGCGTTCTTCAGGCCGGCGTCGACCGGGATCGTCCCGCAGACCGTGAGCCCGGCGCGGCTCCAGCAGGCGAACGCGCTGATGTGGGGCGCCGTCGGCACGGCGGGCTTCGCGGGGCCTGCGGTCGCGGGCGTCCTGCTCGCCGTCGCCAGCCCTGGGTGGGCGCTCTTCCTCGACGCGCTGACCTTCGCGATCTCCGCGTGGCTCCTCTCGCGGCTCCGGCTGCCGCCGCGCGAGCCGTCGCCGCGCGACACCTTCGTCGCGGATCTCGCCGCCGGGTGGCGCGAGGTGGTCTCGCGCCGCTGGCTGTGGGCGAGCATCGTCGTCTTCTCGGTCTTCCAGCTGACCGTGCTCGCGTCGCTGAGCGTGCTCGGGCCGCTCGTCGCGAAGCGGTCGCTCGGCGGGTCGTCCGCGTGGGCGCTCATCGCCGCCGGTTTCGGCGTCGGCTCGATCCTCGGCAATTTCGCGGCCCTGCACTTCCGCCCGCGGAGGCCGCTGCTCGCGTCGTACTCGCTGTGCGCCGCGAGCGCGCCGTCGCTCTTCTTCCTCGCGTTCGCGATCCCGGCGCCGATCATCGCGTGCTCGGAGGTCTTCGCCGGCCTCTCGATCGGCCTCGCCGGGGTGCTGTACGAGACGACGCTCCAGCAGCAGATCCCGCAGGAGGCGTACGGCCGCGTCGCGTCGTGGGACTGGATGGGCTCGACCGCGCTCCGGCCGCTCGGGCTCGCCGTGATGGGGCCGCTCGCGGCGCTCGTCGGCGTCCGGCCGGTCCTCATCGGCAGCGGGTCGCTGGTGCTCGCGTCGCTAGTGGCGCTGCTGGCGGTGCCGGAGGTGCGGGCGATGCGCTCCCTGGGCGCCGCGCCGGAGCACGTCGAGCCGGTCGTCGTCGGCCCCGAGCCGATGGCCGAGGATCAGGCCCTCGGGTTGTAGTGAGATGAAGCGGTGCGCTACCGCTGCTTGGACCCCACGCGCCTAGCGTGCGGCCGTGGCCGCCGTTGCCCAGCTCTTTGCCGTCGCCGCGCTCCTGAGCTCGCCCGCGCCGACCTCGCCCGGCCTGCGCATCGCATGGAGTGACGCGTCGAGCGGCGAGCTCTGGATCGCGCGGGGGGACGGCAGGCTGCGCACGAAGATCGACACGCTCTTCTGGCCAGGCGGCGTTCCGGGCGCCTTCGGGACGCCGGCGTGGTCGCCCAGCGGCTCCCGCCTCGCGTACTGGGCGAGCCCGAAGCCGCACGTCCAGGTCCTCCGCGTGAACCGGCTTCGCGGGGCACGCTACGTCGAGACCTGGTCGAGAGGCGACGGCAGCGTCTTCTTCGTCGTCGGGCGGAAGACGAAGCCGCGGACGCTGATGCGCGCGTCCGGTCGCAGCGCGCCTGTCGACGAGACGAATTGGCCCGGAGAGCCGTTGTGGTCGGCGGACGGCTCGCACCTCGCGTTCTTCCGCCTCGACGGCCACCTCGAGGTCGTCGACGTGCGGACCGGCCGGTCACGCCTGATCCGGACCCGCCGACTCGCCGACGGGTGGGTCTATTCGCTCACCGTTTCGCTGTCGCCCGACGGCCGCCACGCCGTGGTCGTGAACACCGGCCACGGCGGGGCGTGGATCGCCGATCTCCGGGACGGCTCGCTGCGCAGGTTCGCGCCGCGCGGTGCCCGAATCGGCGAAGCGGCCTGGTCGCCCGACGGGAAGTGGCTCGCGTACACGCGGGGTGACGCGCGCGGGAACGGCCAGCTGCTCGCGGCCAGCGTCGACGCGCGCCGCGTCATCCGTCTGACGAACGACGTTCCGCGCGACCCGTTCTCTCATTTCTCGAACACGAGCCCCGCGTGGTCGCCGGACGGCA
>DASUZD010000139.1:0-25012 GCA_036377055.1 Gaiellaceae bacterium
GGGTGAGGCGACGGCGCACAAGCAGACGTGAGCGTCTATGCCGCCCGCTTCGCCCGGCTCGTCAAGATCGAGCACACGGTCTTCGCGTTGCCGTTCGCTTACGTGGGCGCGTTCCTCGCGGTCGCAGACGTGCCGAGCGCGCACGACCTCTTCTGGATCACCGTCGCGATGGTCGGGGCGCGGTCGCTGGCGATGGCGCTCAACCGGCTGATCGACGCCGAGATCGACGCGCGCAACCCGCGCACCGCCCTCCGCGAGCTGCCGAGCGGGCTGCTCTCCCGCGCCCAGGTGTGGGCGTTCTCGCTGACGTCGCTCGCCGTGTTCCTCGTCGCGGTCTGGCAGCTCGACCCGCTCGTGCGCTGGCTCTGGCCGATCCCCGTCGCCGGGTTCGTGGTCTACCCGTACCTGAAGCGGTTCACGTGGCTCGCGCACCTCTGGCTCGGAGCTGTGGACGGGCTCGCGCCGGTCGGCGCGTGGGTCGCGATCACCGGGCACTTGCCGTGGGAGGCGTGGGCACTGGGCGCTGCCGTCGCGCTGTGGATCGCCGGGTTCGATCTCTTCTACGCGCTGTTCGACGTCGACGTCGACCGCGCGGAGGGCCTGCACTCGTGGGCGACGCGCTTCGGCGAGAGCCGCGTGTTCGCCGGCGCCCGTGCCTTCCATGCGCTGACGGTCGCGCTGCTAGCGGTGGTCGGGCTCGCGCTCGACGTCGGCGCTCTCTACTGGGCAGGTGTCCTCGCCGTGGCCGCGATTCTCGTCTACGAGCACACGCTCGTTCGTCCGGGCGACCTGCGGCGGCTAGACGCGGCGTTCTTCACGACGAACGGCGTCATCAGCGTCGCGTTCTTCGTGTTCGTGCTGCTGGACGTCCTCTGATGATCCGCGCGCGCGCACTCGAGAAGCGGTTCGGCGCGAAGCGCGTCCTGCGCAGCGTCGAACTCGATGTCGCGACCGGCGACTTCGCCGTCGTCACAGGGCCGAACGGCTCCGGCAAGACGACGTTGCTCCGGCTCGTTGCCGGCCTGCTCGCGCCGACGGCAGGCGAGCTGGAGGTCGCAACCGAGCGCGCCGGGATCGGCTTCCTGTCGCACGAGCCGCTCGTCTACCGCGAGCTGACGCCGATCGAGAACCTCCAGCTCTTCGCGCGCCTCTATCGAATCCCGGAGCGCGGCGAGCGGATCGGGATGCTGCTCGAGCGGTTCGGCCTGTGGGAGGTGCGGCACGAGCGGGCCGGGACGTTCTCGCGCGGGATGCTGCAGCGCCTGGCGCTCTGCCGGACGCTGCTCCACGACCCCGGATTGCTCCTCCTCGACGAGCCCTTCAACGCTCTCGACGCCGCCGGTGCGGCTCTGCTCGAGCGCGAGCTTGCCGAGCTCCGCGGCGAGCGCACGCTCGTTGTCGCGACCCACGACCCGGCCAGGCTTGCCCCGCTCGAGAGCGCTCGATTGGCCCTGGCATGAGCGGCTACGCCGGCGACGTCCTCGCGCTCGCGCGGAAGGACTTGCTGCTCGAGCTCCGGGCGCGCGACACGTTGCCGGCAATGCTGCTCTTCGTCGTCACGGCGCTTGTCGTCTTCCACTTCGCGCTCCCGTCCGGCGCGTCCGAGACGGCAGCGAAGGGCCTGCTCTGGGTCGCCATCGTGTTCACGGCCCTGCTCGGCCTCGCGCGCGCATTCGTCGCCGAGCGCGAGCAGGGCCTGCTCGACGCGCTTGTGCTGTCGCCGGCCGACCGGAGCGCGATCTGGCTCGCGAAGAGCCTGGCGGTACTCGCGTTCCTCGCCGCGGCCGAGGTCGTCGCGCTGCCTGCGTTCTCGATCTTCTTCTCGGCCGTCGACGCGCCGACGGTCGCCGGTGTCGCCCTCGCCGATCTCGGGATCTGCGCGATCGGGACGCTCGTCGCGGCGATGTCGGTCGCGGGCCGCGCCCGCGAGCTCCTGCTCCCGCTCCTGTTCCTGCCGCTGGCGATCCCGGCGATTGCCGGCGGCGTCGGCGCAAGCGTCGCCGACGACCCAGCCCGCTACCTCGCCTTCCTCGGCCTGTACGACGCGGTCTTCGCGCTCCTCGCCTGGGCCTCGTTCGAGTACGTCGTCGTCGAATAGCAACGGGGGAAACCATGTTTCCCCCGTGGGCCCCTTCTTCTGCGCGGCTGCACTATGGGCGAAGCCCACCTTCGGCGGTTGAGGTCGACGACAGGACCGCGCCTGGCGGGCGTTTCTCGAGCAAGCTTCAACGGGCGCGAGGCTCATTCTGCGATCCTTCGGGGTCGTGGACACGCTCAATCGGAATCGGCTGCCGGCACTTGCTGCGGCGGCTGGCATTCTCGTCGCGGTCGCGATCGCGATGATCTTCTTCTACGCGCCCGTGGACCAGGACGGCCTGAACCAGAAGATCTTCTACTTCCATGTCCCGGTGGCGCTGACCGCGTACGCCGGCTTCGGCTGGGGCGCGTGGAAGGCGCTCCTCCATCTGTGGAAGGGGAAGCCCGGCGCCGACCTCGAGAGCTACGTCGCGATCCACCAGGGGATCATCTTCGGCGCGCTGACGCTGCTCACGGGATCGCTCTGGGCGCGCGTGCGCTGGGGCCACTGGTGGCTTTGGAGCGAAGATCAGCTCGTCCTCTTCCTCGTGCTGTTCCTCTTCTACTCGGCCTACTTCATGCTCCGCTTCTCGGTCGAGCCCGGCCGGATGCGGGCGAACCTCTCTGCCGTCTACGCGCTCTTCGGCGTCGTGCTGATTCCGATCAGCTTCGCCGCGATCCGGCTCGCGAAGGAGTACATCCACCCGATCGCCTTCACGAGCGAGGGGCCGCAGATGTCGGGTTCGCAGTTCCTCACGTTCTGCGTCTCGTGGGCGGCAATGCTCACGCTCCTGGCTGCGCTGTACCACCTCGAGCTGGCCGGCAAGCGGCTCGACGCGCGCCTGCGCGAGCTCCGGGAGTTGCTCGCATGAGCGTCGAGGAGAAGTACGTCGCCGCTGCGTACCTCGTCGTCTTCGTGGCCGTGCTCGTCTACCTGCTGATCATCTCGACGAAGCTGGCGCGGCTCGAGCGCGAGGTCGGCGAGCTCGTCGAGCGAGTCAAGGAGCAGCGTGGCTGAGCTCTTGTTCTGGCCGGCGCTCCTCGCGTACAGCGAGGCGGCGGTCGCGTACGCGGGCAGCCTGCGCGACGCCGCGTACGGGCGCGCGGCGACCTGGGGCGTCCGGCTCGGCTGGCTCGCGCAGACGGCGCTGCTCGCGGCGCAGGCCGCCCGCGCCGACGGCTTCCCCTGGGACACGTGGGGCGGCTCGCTCAACCTCTTCGTCTGGCTCGTCGTCGGCGCGTACCTGATCTGGGGCTGCCGGCCGCGCTACCGCCTGCTCGGACTCGCGGTCGCGCCCGTCGCGGTCGCTTTGCTGATCGTGGCGAGGATCGGCGGCGGGACTGGGATCGGGGGCCGGAGCCACTACTCGAACCTCTTCCTCGTCCTCCACGTCGGCCTCGTCCTCGCGGCTTTCGCCGGCTTCACGCTGGCCGCGGCGCTCTCCGCGCTCTACCTGTGGCAGGAGCGGCGGCTGAAGCGGCGCGCCCCCGGGATCCTGCGGCTGCGTGCGCCGTCGCTCGCGACGCTCGACGCGGTGGTCGCGCGAACGGTCGCCGTCTCGCTGCCGACGCTGACGCTCGGGATCGCCGTCGGGCTCCTGCGCCTACGTCATTCGGGCGCCGGCCTCGACGCGGTGATCTGGCTCACGCTTGCCGCGTGGGTCGTCTACGGAGGGTTCCTCGTCCTCCGCTTCGGCGCCGGGTGGCGCGGGCGCCGCGCCGCCTACCTCGTCCTCGCCGGCTTCGCGCTCGTCGCGCTCGTGCGCGTCGGCCTCCCCGTCTCCCACTTCTCGTGACCACGCTCCGTCTCGTCGGCGTCTCGCACCACAGCGCTCCGGTGGAGCTCCGGGAACGGGTCGCCTTCGATCGCGCGCAGGCAGGCGCGGTGGCGCAGAGGCTGGCCGATGAGGTCGGGGAGGCCGTCTGCCTCTCGACCTGCAACCGGACGGAGCTGTACCTCGCCGGCGAGGACGGCGCGGCTGCGGAGGCGCACGCCGCGGCCGTGCTCGAGCCGGCCGGCGCCGCTCTCTACCGGCTCCAGGACGAGGCGGCGGCGCTGCACCTCTTCCGCGTCGCTGCCGGACTCGACTCCATGGTCCCGGGGGAGGGCGAGATCCTCGGCCAGGTGAAAACGGCCTTCGAGGTCGGAGCGACCGGATCGTTCCTCGACCGGCTCTTCCGCCAAGCGCTTCACGCGGGCCGCCGTGCGCGAACGCAGACGGCGATCGGCGAGAGCCCGGCGTCGGTCTCGTCGGCTGCGGCAGCGCTCGCGGAGCAGGTGTTCGGCGACCTGTCCGGCCGGACGATCTTGCTCGTCGGCGCCGGCAAGGTCAGCGACCTCGCCGCGCGCAACCTCCTCTCGCGCGGCGCGCGAATCGCGTTCCTCGCGAACCGGAGCGCCGACCGCGCCGAGGAGCTCGCGCGCCGGCTTGGCGCCGAGCCGCTCCCGCTCGAGCGCATCGCGCCGGAGCTCGCCCGCGCCGACGTGGTCGTGGCCTCGACGAGCGCGCCTGGCTTCGTCCTCGGTCGCGACGACGTCGCGGCGGTGCTGCGCGGTCGCCGCGGCCGGCCGCTCCTGTTCGTCGACCTCGCCGTCCCGCGCGATCTCGAGCCCGCGATCGGCGACCTCGAAGGCTGTTACCTGTACGACATCGACGACCTGGAGGCGGTGGTCGCCGAGACGCTGGCCGGGCGCCGCCGCGAGGCCGAGCGCGCGGAGGCGATCGTCGCGGAGGAGGCCGAGCGCTTCCGCGCGTGGCAGGCTTCGCTCGACGTCGTGCCGGCGATCGCGTCGCTGCGCGCCCGCGCGGAGGAGATCCGGGCGGCGGAGCTTCGGAAGGCGGAAGGACGGCTCGAGCGGCTGAGCGACGCCGAGCGGTCTGTCGTCGAGTCGATCACGTCGCAGATCGTCAACAAGCTCCTGCACCTGCCCACTGTCCGGATGAAGCAGGCGGCTGCGGCAGCCGATGGGGTGCTTTATGCTGATGCGGTGCGCCACCTGTTCGGTCTCGGCGAGGACGATCGGTGACGGCGGCGCAGCGGCACCTCACGGGACGGCCGCTTCCGGTGCAGGCCCCCACGGCGTTTGTTCGCGTTCGCCCCGGCGGCGCCCGCGCCTGTGGTCAGACGAAGTTCGGCCGCGTCGTCTGCCGTGCTGCTTCGAGTCGGTTCGCGCGGCAGTAGGCTCGCGCTCACGCAGGCCGAGCTCGCGGCGGAGAGGCTGCGGCGGCCCGGCGTCGAGATCGCGCTCGTCCCGATCACGACCGCGGGCGACCGCGACCGCACGAAGCCGTTCGGCGAGATCGGGGCGCGCGGCGTCTTCGTCAAGGAGCTCGAAGAGGCTCTGCTCGGCGGCCGGATCGACGTGGCCGTCCACTCGGCGAAGGACATGACCTCGAGCGACGCGGACGGCCTCGTGGTCGGCGCGTACCTCGCTCGCGAGGATGCACGCGACGCGCTCTGCGGCGCGGGCTCGCTCCGGCCGGGGATGCGCATCGGGACGGCCTCGATCCGTCGCCGCGCCCAGTTGCTCGCGCTCGTACCCCAGCTCTCGATCGAGCCGCTGCGTGGAAACGTCGAGACGCGGCTCCGCAAGCGGGGAGAGCGGGGGCTCGACGCGGTCGTGCTCGCCGCGTGCGGCCTGGACCGGCTCGGGCTCGGCGGCGAGATCGGCAGGCGGTTCGAGCCGGACGAGCTCCTGCCGGAGGCGGGGCAGGGCGCGCTCGCGTTGCAGGTGCGCGCAGGCGACGAGGAGACGGTCGCCGACGCCGACGACCCCGAGACGCGGCGCCGTGTGGAGGCGGAGCGGCGGTGCGTCGCTACCTTCGGCGGCGGGTGCCTGTCGCCGGTCGCGGCCCATCACGACGGGAGCGTGCTGACCGCGCTCGTGGCCGACGAGGACGGCCGCTGGCTCGAGCGCCGGAGCGGCGATGACCCGGAGGCGGTCGCGCGTGAGCTGCTCGCCGCTGTCCCGGCGTGAAGGGCGCCGTGTTCGTGAGCGGGATCCCGGGCGCAGGCAAGACGACGGTCTCGCGGCTCCTCACGCGCCGCCTGTCGCGCGCGGCGCACATCGAGAGCGACGCGATCCAGGACCTGATCGTCGCGGGCGGGCTCCACCCGCAGGAGGAGCCGCGGGAGGAGGCCGAGCGGCAGCTCCGGCTGCGGACGCGGAACGTCGCGATGCTCGCGGACAGCTTCGCCGAGCACGGCTTCACGCCGGTGGTCGACGACACGCTCGGCAGCCGCGGCCGGCTCGACGACTACCTCGGCGCGCTGCGCACGAGGCCGGTGTTCCTCGTCGTGCTTGCGCCGGGGCTCGAGGTCGCGGAGCGGCGGGACGCGGACCGGCCCGAGAAGACGGTGTTCCACATCTGGAGCCACCTCGAGCGCTCGATGCGGCGTGACCTCGCCGGACTCGGACTCTGGCTCGACAACGGCGCGCAGTCGCCCGATGAGACGGTCGCCGAGATCGAGCGCCGCCTCGAAGCCGAGGGCGCGATCGCGTGAACCGATCGGCACAGAATCGTCACCCGGCTGCCCCTGGTTGGGCGCTACCCTCGGGGTCATCCCCGGGTGGGTGGGGGATAGGGAAGGGACCGCGCGTGGCCCCGAAACGCAGGCCATGAGGGTGATCGTCACACGGCCGCGTGACCAGGCCGGGCCGCTCGTCGCGCGGATCGAGGCGCTCGGGCACGAGGTCGTCGCGTGCCCGCTGATCGAGATCGAGCCGATCGACGACGGGCCCGTCGACACGACCGGCTACGACTGGCTGGTCGTGACGAGCCCGAACGGCGCGGCCGAGCTCTCCCGCCGCCGCGTCGGCGCGCTCCCGCGGGTCGCCGCGATCGGCCCCGGTACGGCCGAGGCGCTTCGCGCGCACGACATCGAACCCGAGCTCGTGGCGGGCGACTCGCGCCAGGAGGGGCTCGTCGACGCGTTCCCCGCGAACCCGCGCCGCGTCCTCTTCGCGGGCGCCGAAGGCTCGCGCCGCCACCTGATCGACGCGCTGCGCGCCGACTTCCGCCCGCTCTACCGGACGATCTTGGTCCGCCCCGAGCCGCCGCCAGAGGGCGACCTCGTCGTCCTGGCCTCGGGATCCGCCGCGCGCTCCTTTGCCGCGCTCGGGCTTGACCTCCCGGTCGTCTCGATCGGGCCGCAGACGACGCGCGCGGCGGAGCGAGCCGGGCTCCGCGTGGTCGCCGAGGCTGCGACACACGATCTCGACGGGCTCGTCGAGGCCGTTAGGCTCGCCGCGTGTTCATCGCCTTCCTGACCGACTTCGGGCTCCAGGACGACTTCGTCGGCACGTGCCACGGCGTCATGAAGAAGATCGCGCCCGAGGTGCAGATCATCGACGTCACCCACGGGATCGAGCCGCACCAGGTGCTTCAAGGCGCGCTCGTCCTGGCCGCGACGCTGCAGTACATGCCGGTCGGCGTGCACCTCGCCGTCGTCGATCCCGGCGTCGGCGGCGCGCGCAGGGCGCTTGCGCTCCGCGACGAGGAGGGCCATCTCTTCGTGGGCCCCGACAACGGCCTGCTCGTCCCCGCGGCGGAGGCGGGCGGCGGAATCGTGGCCGCGCACGAGCTCGCCAATCCCGAGTACGCGCTCCAGCCGGTGTCACGAACCTTCCACGGCCGTGATCTTTTCGCACCTGCCGCCGCCCATCTCGCGCGCGGAGTGGCGCTCGAGGAGCTCGGGCCGCCGCTCGACCCGGAGGTCCTCGTCCGCCTCGGGCTCCCCGAGCCGGCCGTTCACGCTGGGCGCATCACCGCGAAGGCTCTCTACGTGGACCGGTTCGGGAACGTGCAGCTGAACCTCGGCGGCAAGCACCTCGAGGACGCCGGAGCGCCGCCGGGGACGCGCGTCCGGCTCGAGCTCCCGGCCGGGAGTGGGAGTGCGGTTGTCGCCCGCACCTTCGCGGACGTGGCGCCCGGGGACACGGTGCTGTACGAGGATTCGTACGGAAACGTTGCGATCGCGATCAGCCGCGGGAACGCGGCGCAGTCGCTTCGACTCGACGCGGGCGCACAGGTTTGGATCGACCTGGAATCGCGCTGATCCTCGGGCAGCGATTCGCGCGGCTCGTGACCGACGTGGTCGTCCGGCAGCCTCGCCTGTGGAGGATCTTTCGCACGCCTTTCCGGCGGCAGTTCGACCAGCTCGCGCCGATCTGGGAAGGCCGTCGCCGGCCGGACACCCTCGCGCCCTTCGAGCGCGGACTCGACGCGCTGCGCGAGCCTCCCCGCCGCGTGCTCGACCTCGGCACCGGCACCGGCGTCGCTGCGTTCACGGTCGCGCGGCGGTTTTCGGCCGCGGAGGTCGTCGGCGCCGACTTCGCAAGCGCGATGGTCGACGAGGCGCGCCGCCTGACGCCGGCCGAGCTGCGCGAGCGCGTCCGCTTCGAGGTCGCCGACGCGGCGCAGCTGCCCTTCGCCGAAGGCGAGTTCGACCTCGTCACGCTCGCGAACATGATCCCGTTCTTCGACGAGCTGGCGCGCGTCGTCGCTCCCGGCGGCGCGGTCGTGATCGCCTTCTCCGGAGGCTCCGGAACGCCGATCTACGTCGCTCCTGACCGCCTTCGCCGCGAGCTCGCCCGCCGCGGCTTCGGCGACTTCGAGGAGCTCCCGGCCGCGCGTGGCGTCGCTCTGGTTGCGAGGAAGCGCGCGACCGATTAACGTCCGGTCCACGGGACGTTCGCGGCGCGGTAGCACCGGCCCGGACGTTCGGAGGGGGCGAAATCCTCGCGGTTTCGCCCCCTATGTTTGGTGCCTTCCCGGCTACACTTCGCCACCCGGGCGAGGTAGCTCAGTTGGTAGAGCACACGGCTGAAAACCGTGGTGTCGCCGGTTCGATTCCGGCCCTCGCCACTGCCGCCCGAAGTCCGGCTCCGGCTTCGCCGGTAGCCATGACGACTTCGGGCGGGAACGGCCGCTAACGGACAGCCTGTGAGGGCCGACGCCGGCGGAGCCGGCATCGGCGGTGACGATCAGAGTCGGTCGACGCGCAGGAGCTCAGGGACGCGGAAACTCTCGAGGCCTTCTCGCTGCTCGATGCCGCCGAGCACGGCGAGAACGATGCAGAGACCCACGACGAGCCCGCCGCCCCACGTGATCCCCACATCGCGAAAACGAACGAGCTCCGCAGCCGCAAGTGCGAGCAGCGCAAGCGGGAGTAGGACGAGCGGATAGGCGCTTTCTCCAGGGACGGCGATCCGCCTCGCCCACGACGTGAGGAGGTGCAGAGCGAGGAGCACGCCTGCGACCGTCAGCCACGAAGGCGACGAGAAACGGGCGAACGACTGCGCCTGCACTCGCCCAGGGAGGACGTCCCACCAAGGGACCACGACGATCACGAGATACGCGAGACAGGCGGCCATGGGCACGACCCGGAGGAGCAGGCGAGTCCGGTCGAGCGGTCCGGGTCGTAGGCGGGCCACGGCGAGCACCATCAAAACGGCGGCTGCGCTGAAGCCGACGATTGCGCCGTAACCAACGCGAAAGCCTGGAAGGTCGGGCGCAGCGACCTCGAATCCGAGCGTAGCGACGAGTAGCGCGATCCCGGCGACGAGCTCGACGACCTGCGTGTGGAGCCGCCGCCACCCGAGGCTCATCACCAAGACCATCATCGCGAGAGGCGCCGCCGCGGAGCCGGCGATCGTCACCCACGCATCGGTCGAAACGCAGCGGCCGGCATAGGGGCCGAGGTCAGCGCTGCTCGGGTAGCACACCTTCTGCCACGGCAGAAAGAAGGCCGCCACGAGGAGTGCCGCAGCGGCGGCGGTCGCGACGGCCTGAGATGACAGTCGCACCAGCCGCACCACCGACGGAGCACCGAAGACGGCGATGAGGACGAGCGCCAGCGCCAGGCCGAGCGCAAGCCACGCCCCGTAGGCTCGAGAAGCGCCGAGCGTGACTGCGCCGACCGCCGCTCCCGTGAAGAGAGCCGTGGTCGCGGAGACGCCAAGCCGCTCGCCCACGCTTGACCTACTCGTCCACGAGGCGACAGCCAGGCAGGCTGCGACCGCCGCGAGAACGGCCGCGGGGCTCTCGATTCCGAGGAACTTGATGGGTTGCTGGCCGCCGATCCGCTGCCAGGGCAGGAGGAAGGAAACGAGCAAGGCCAGGCCAAGGACGAGGGCGGCCGCTCGAGAGGCAGAGCGCTCGCGCGCGAGCTCCCCGCGGCGGAGCGCAGCCGCCGCGAGGAGAGCGACGACTCCACCTGCGACTCCGAGGTAGGCCCCATAGGCGTAGTGGAAGTCGATCCCCGTCAGCCCGACCTGGCGCTGATTTCCGAAGGACCGGGACTGGGCTGCAACGGCGAACGCGAAGTAGCTCGCGACGAGAGCGGACAGACCCAACGGCAGGCGCTTAGTCAGATTCGGGCGGACGAGGGCGGCGATGGCGCCCCCCGCCAGAGAGAGTGCAACGAGGGCCGCGGCGTCGCCGATCCCCGAGGACCACCCGTCGATGCTGAGGCCTTCCGGGAAGAGGTTCAGAAGTCCAAAGACGTCACCGCCGTCGCCGCACCTGGGGCCGCAGGACGCCTCCTGCCAGGGCATGTAGAGGCTCGCCAGAAACGCAAGTCCGCCTGCCAGCAACAGGAAGACCGGCCAAGCGCGTCGCATACGGGAAAGCTATTCGCCGCCGCGGCCCAGCTTGGTGGCGGCCGCGGTCACTCAGTCAGCTGAAGCGGGCCGCCGTGCCTCGACGAGCCGCTTGAAGAGCGTGTCGACGAGCTCGTCCTTCAGCAGGACGGCGTCGGCCCCGGCTTCCTCCGCGGCCTTGTGCAGCTCGGGATCGTGGTCGCCGGTCAGCGCGATCAGGCAGAGCGCCGGGTTGTCGCGGCGCAGGTGCGCGAGCGTCGTCACCCCGTCGATCAGCGGCATGTGGAGGTCGAGCACGAGCGCGTCCGGCCGGAGCTCCTCGACGAGCTCGATCGCTGCGAGCCCGTCGCCCACGCTGCCGACGACGGTCAGCTCGTCCTGACCTTCCACGAGCGGGCGCAGGCTCTCGAGGAACAGCTCGTCGTCGTCGGCGAGCAGCACCCGGATTCGATCGGCGCCAGCGACCCCGGAGCTCACCCGTGGAAGTTAGCCTTGCCCGCCGTGTCGGTGCAACCCCAGCAGGCAGTCGCGGTGATCGGAGCGCCGCTCGACCTCGGCGCGGGACGCCGCGGCGTCGACATGGGGCCGTCCGCGATCCGCTACGCAGGCCTGGACGCCCGCATTCAGGGGCTCGGCCGCGAGTGCCACGACTGGGGCAACGTCGACGCGCCGGTGGCCGAGGCGACCGACATGGGCGACGAGCGCGCCCGCTTCCTGCGCCCGATTCTCGAGACGTGCGAGCGCACCGCGCAGCTGGTGAGGGACGCCGTCACCGATGGTCATCTCCCGCTCGTGCTCGGCGGCGACCACTCGGTTGCGATCGGCACCCTCGGCGGCCTCGCGCAGGCGCACGGACCGGGCGGCGTCCTCTGGATCGACGCGCATGGCGACCTCAACACGCCGGAGACATCGCCGAGCGGGAACGTGCACGGCATGGCGCTCGCGGCCGCGCTCGGCCTCGCGGGCGATCGTTTCGCGAGCGAGGTCTGGCCGCTGCCGTCGGTCGAGCGGACGCGCGTGGCCCTCGTCGCCGTCCGCGCGCTCGACGAGGGCGAGCGCACGCTGCTTCGGGACCTCGGGGCGCGCGTCTTCACGATGAGCGACGTCGACCGGATAGGCGTCGAGCCCGCGATGCGCGAGGCGCTCGGGCACGTCGAAGGCTCCGGCTTCGTCCACGTCAGCCTCGACATGGACGCCGTCGACCCGGACGTGGCGCCCGGGGTCGGCACTCCGGTCCGCGGTGGACTCTCGTATCGCGAGGCGCACCTCGCGCTCGAGCTCGTGGCCGAGTCCGGCCTCGCGGGCTCGCTCGAGGTCACGGAGGTGAACCCGATCCTCGACCGCGAGAACGCGACCGGCACGCTCGCCGTCGAACTGGTCGCTAGCGCGCTAGGAGCGAGGATCCTCTAGGACACTTGACTCACCGACCGTGCCGTGCGCAAATCGTGCCTGCGAGGGCGGTGCAAATCTGTAAAAGGCCTGGAAATAGGCAGCAAGACGCGCCTTCCGATTGTGCTCGTAGAATCCGTTGACACAGGAGACTGTCCCGTCCAACTAGGGCGGCTAGGCCTCTGCTTCGCCCCCCGCTTCCGCTCAGAAGCGGGGGGCTGTTTTCTATCGCGGCCAAACGACGATGCCGGGAATTCCGCCCTTGAGCTTGTTGGCGGGTCGGTAAATGCCGGTGCCGATCTGATCCCACATGTTCTGGGGCACGATCTGGACCAGACGTTGAGGGGGCTGGAAGACGCGTCGAAACGCCGCGTATGCGTTCAGGTCAGCCATCTGCACGAAGTAGGAATGGCCTGAGTCGCGCGCGACGGGGTCATCGATGAGGAACTTCGCGGGCCGACTCAAGGAGCCTGTCCCGAACGCGCTTCCCGCACGCCCGGCCCGTCGCGCCTTGCGGGCGATCTTCCGTATCGTCGCTGCCTCGCCCTCGTCATGGAAGATCATGACCGGCGTTGTGCTCTTCGTTGAGAGACGCTCCAGTCGCTGGATCAGATATTCCCAGGCGACCTCGCGAGGGTCCCGCCCCTGATCTTTCGCTTCGAGCTTTTCCTTGTTGATGATGATCGCGAATGTCTTCGTACCGATGTTTGCCTGCACGCGCATGCAGAGGGTGTAGATGCGACGGCGCGTATCCTCGGTCAGGCCAAGCCGGTAGAAAATCCCCTTGTTGCGAAGAAGAAAGTTCGCCTTCAACTCCGCGTTGATCAGGACTCCGAAGTTCTTCTTCAGCATCCGACGGAAATCAATTAGATCATCGAAAACGCGCGGCCAGCCGTCGGACGCGACGAGGACACAAGCGAGTGTGTAGGTCTTCGAGCCAGACGGACCTGTATCGCCTGAGTCATCTACGTAGGCGAGAAACATGCATAGAACTGTAGAGCCGCGGATACCGCTGGCCTGCGCTGTCCACGAGGGTGGGAGGGAGAGTGAGCTGAACTGCGCGAGCCCGGCTCCGAGCCCGCGTGTTTGACCTAGTCAATCCCTCCCAGAAACTCCTCGAGCGCGTAAGCCGTCTCCTCGTACGCGTCCCAGTAGACGACATGGCCGCCCGTGACGGCGAGGATGTCCGCGCGGCTGGCGTAGGCGTCGAGGTGCTCCTCGCGCACGAGCCCGAACTCGGGCGCGTGCACGAGCATTGCCGGCACGCGAAGCGTGTCGGGCGGCGGCGGTTCCGAGCACATCTCGCTGTACCCGGCGATCACGGCCGAGCGGCAGTAGCGGTGGCGGAGCCGTCCGTCGGCGCCGGCGACGAGGTGCTCGCGCATCTCCTCCTCGAGGAACTCGCGCGGCGTGCGAGCGCGGGTGGCGAGGCGCACCTCGATCGCCTCCTCGGCCGTCGCGTAGGAGGCGTCGTTCCGCTCGTGCTCGGCGAGGTCGAGGGCGATGTGCGGAAGGAACTGGATCGCGGGATCGAGCAGCGCCGCGCGCTCGACGACGTGCGGCTCGCGCGCGGCGAGCTCGAGCACGAGCCGTCCGCCGAAGCTGTGGCCGATCCAGGCTGCGCGCCCGACGCCCGCCGCGGCGATCGTCTCGAGCACATCCGCGACGTGCGCCGCGATCGTCCACGGCGGCTCCCAGCCCGACCGGCCGTGACCGCGCAGGTCAGGGGCGAGGACGCGGAACCGACGTGCGAGCCGCTCCTCCGCGAGCCGTCGGAACCGCCGTCCGTGCGCCGAGACGCCGTGCAGGCAGACGACCGGCGGCGACGCACGATCGCCCCACTCGTGCAGGTGGAGCAGCATCGGGTCGATCCTAGAGCGGAGCTACGTCTGGGCCTACGAGCGGGGCTCCTCCTCGCCGCTCCCCTTGGGCTCGTAGTAGCGAGTCCCCTCGAGCTCCTCCGGTAGGTAGGACGTGTCGAACCCGGCCGGGTCCTCGTGTGGATAGACGTACCCCTGGCCGTGGCCGAGCTTGCGGCCGTAGTAGCTCGCGTCTCGGAGCGCGACCGGCGGCCGGAGGTTTCCGCGCTCGCGGACGTCCTTCGCCGCGGCGCTGTAGGCGCGGTAGCTCGCGTTCGACTTCGGCGCGTTCGCGAGGTAGATCGCCGCCTGCGCGAGGTTCAGGCGCGCCTCGGGGAGCCCGACGTGCTCGACGGCGTGCGCTGCCGCGACCGCGACGAGGAGCGCGCGGGGGTCGGCGTTGCCGATGTCCTCGGACGCGAGGACGATCATCCGGCGCGCCACGAAGCGCGGGTCCTCGCCCGCCTCGATCATCGCCGCGAGGTAGTAGACGGCGGCGTCGGGGTCGGAGCCGCGCATCGACTTGATGAATGCCGACGTGAAGTCGTAGTGCTGGTCGCCGGTCTTGTCGTAGACGAGCGGCCGCTTCCGCGCGGCGTCCTCGACGTGTCGCGCCTCGACGGCGGCACCACCCTCGGCTCGCGCCGTTTCCACGGCCAGCTCGACGATGTTGAGCGCGTTGCGCGCGTCGCCTCCCGCTCTGATCGCGATCTGGCTCACGAGGTCGTCGGGCATCTCGGCATCGAGGGCGGCCACGCCCCTCCGCGCGACCACCTCGAGGTCCTCCTGCGAGAGCGGCTCGAGCTCGTAGACCTGGCAGCGCGACAGGAGCGCGGAGTTGACCTCGAAGTACGGGTTCTCGGTCGTCGCACCGATCAGCGTCACGAGACCCTCCTCGACCGCCGGCAGCAGAGCGTCCTGCTGCGCCTTGTTGAACCGATGGATCTCGTCGAGGAAGAGGATCGTCCGGCGGTCGTGTGCGCCGAGGCGCTCGCGTGCCCGCGCCAGCACGCCGCGAACGTCGGCGACCGTCGCCGAGACGGCTGAGAGCTCCTCGAACTCGGCGCCGGTCACGCCCACGACGATCCGGGCGAGCGTCGTCTTCCCGCTCCCCGGCGGGCCGTAGAAGATCGCCGAGCCCATCCGGTCCTCGGCGATCGCGAGCCGAAGCGCAGAGCCTTCGCCGAGGATGTGCCGCTGCCCGAGGAACTCGTCCAGGGTGCGGGGCCGCAGCTTCAGCGCGAGCGGCGCAACCGACGGCGCCCGCTCGCGCGCCGCATCCGAGAAGAGGTCGCTCATGTCCCGGAGTATGCTCCCCGGCCTCGTGACCGGGACGCAAGCTGCGAGCGAGCTCTGGGGCTCGACTGACTACGACCGTCTCGGGCTGCGGCTCGCCGGCGTGCACGACGAGGTCGTCCGGGCGCTCGAGCCGCGGGCAGGCGTGCGCTGGCTCGACGTCGCGACGGGCACCGGCGAGGTCGCGATCCGCGCCGCTCGCGCCGGCGCTGACGTGACGGGGATCGACATCGCGCCGCGCATGCTGGAGCGGGCTCGCGCGAAGGCAGGCGATCTCCGGATCCGGTTCGACGAGGGCGACGCAGAGCGACTGCCTTACGGCGACGCCTCCTTCGACGTCGTCAGCTCCGTCTTCGGGTCGATGTTCGCGCCCGACCACGATGCGGTCGCGCGGGAGCTCGCGCGCGTCTCGCGGCCGCAGGCGCGTCTTGGCTTCACCGCGTGGGAGCCGAACCCCAAGCTCGCGGCGCTCTACGGCGCGTTCGGCCTCGACCTGCCCGAGGGGAGGAAGCCGTTCGAGTGGGGTCGCGAGGAGTACGTCGCTGGGCTGCTCAGCGGCGACTTCGAGCTCGAGCTCGACCACCGCACGTGGTTCCTCGTCGAGCCGGACGGCGAGGCGGTGTGGGAGCTTTGGTCGAGCGCGGCGCCGCCGTTTCGCTCGCTGCTGGAGCGGCTGGCGCCGGCCGACCTGGAGCGGTTCCACGAGGCGTACGTCGCCTACTGCGAGCGCTATCGCGACGGCGATGCCGTCGCCGTGCCGCGCGCCTACCTCCTCGTTCTCGGCCGGCGGCGCTGATGGCGACGGTCTCGCTTCGCGAAGAGGTGACGGAGCTTCTCCAGCAGCTGATCCGGCTCGACACGGTCAACCCGCCCGGGAACGAGACCGCGGCCGCGGAGCTCCTGCGCGAGTACCTCGAGGCGAGCGGCGTCGCCTGCGAGCTGTACGCGAAGGTGCCGGACCGGGCGAACCTCGTCGCCCGGATTCCGGGAAGCGGCGACGGTCCGCGCCTCCTGCTCCTGTCGCACACGGACACCGTCCTCGCCGACCCGGCCGAGTGGCGCGTCGACCCGTGGTCCGGCGAGCTGCGGGAGGGCGAGGTCTGGGGGCGCGGCGCGCTCGACATGAAGGGTCAGGTCGCTGCGAGCGCCGTCGCGGTCGCGTCGCTGCGGCGCGAGGGCTTCCAGCCGGCCGGCGACCTGATCTTCGCCGCCTGTGCGGACGAGGAGGTCGGCGCGGGCTTCGGGCTCTCGTGGCTCTGCGACGCGCACCCCGAAGCCGTCCGCGCGGAGTATTCGCTCAACGAGGGCGCCGGCGAGCGCGTGGAGCTCGGCGGGCGCGCGTTCTACCTCTGCTCGACCTCCGAGAAGATGAGCTCGCCGTTCCGGCTCAGCGTCCACGGCCGCAGCGGCCACGCGTCGATGCCCGGGATCGCCGACAACGCGCTCGTCAAAGCGGCGCGCCTGATCGAGAGGCTCGGAGCCCTGCGTCCCGAGCCGCGAATCGAGCCGGAGGTCGAGGCGCTCCTTCGCACCGTCGCCGGCGAGGTGCCCCCTCCCGAGGACGTGCTGCCGCTCGCCGCGTCCGTCCATCCGCTCGCGGCTGCGCTGCTCGAGCCGCTCCTCTCGCTGACCGTCTCGCCGACGATGATCGAGGCGTCCCGGAAGCGGAACGTCGTCCCCGCGCTCTGCACCGTCACCGTCGACTGCCGCCTTCTCCCGGGTCAGACCCAGGCCGAGGCGGAGGCGATCATCCGGGACGCGCTCGGCGAGGGCGACTACAACCTGGACTGGATCGAGGGCCAGGGCGGCACGCGCTCGCCGCTCGAGTCGCCGCTCTGGGACGCAGTCGAGTCGTTCGTCGAGGAGGCGGAACCGGGCGCACAGGTCGTGCCGATCTGCGTCGCGGGCTTCACGGACAGCCACTGGGTGCGGCAGGCCTTCGGGACGGTCTCGTACGGCTTCTTCCCCGCGCGCGCGATGGATCCGGACGAGGCCGCGAGGCTGATCCACTCGGCGAACGAGCGCGTTCCGGTCGACGACCTCGAGCTCGGGGTCGAGTTCTTCCGCCACGCAGCCCGGCGGATCGGCTTGCTCTAGACGCGGCTCAGGGCGCGATGTGGATCTGCTTCGTGTCGCTGCCGCACGTGTCCGTACAGGCCGTGGCGGTTGCGGCCGCATCCCCGAGCTGCCAGCCATCGAAGAACGCAAAGACAGACACCGCGAGCTTCTGCGATCTCCCGGTGCACTGGCCGCTCGTCGACCCGCTCCCGGACGTCGTGGAGCCGAATCCCTGCGGCTGTTGAACGTTCACGGTGACGAAGTAGCCGGAGCCGGCCTTACAGCTGACCGTGACGATGACGTTGATCTGGAACGACGAGATGAACTGGGCGCTCTGCGAGATCTTCACGGTGGTCGGGCTGGCGCCGCCGCCACCGCCGCCGCCCCCGCCGCCCCCGCCCCCGCCTCCGTACCCGGCCTGAAGAGACGGGTTCGCCTTGGCGAATCCGACCGCGAGTGCGAGGGCTGCCAAGCCGGCAATCGCCAGCACCGCAGCAAGCAACCTAGGGCCACGCCAGGACTGCTGCATGTCCCCTCCCTTTCTTGTCGCCGCCGAGCCTTCGACCCTACGCCAAAAGTCGGGCAGTTGCAACACACAGGTTGCCATCCGCCGAGCAGGTCACGGAGGCGGCGCGCGGCCGGCGCCGACGAGGACGGACGCGAAGAAGAGGACGGCCGCCGTCACCACGGGAACGTCCCAGTCCCAGTCGATTCCGGCGTGGAGGACGAAGGCGAGGAATCCGCACGCTGCTCCCAAGCGAATCGGGTCGCGGGTGCCGATCGAGCTGAGAGACAGCGCCAGCATCGCCAGGAGAAGTGCGAGCCCGACGACGCCCAGCTCCGCGCCCGTCTCCAGGTAGAGGCTGTGCGCGTGGAACGGAGTGAAGTAGGCCCGCTGCGGATGGCGGCGCCAGTACGCCCCATAGGTCCCAGCCCCGGATCCGACGGCGATGTGCGACTCGAAGTCCTTCGCGGCCACTCGCCAGTACGCGACCCTGTCGTTTCGGGAGAGATCCGACCGTCCGACGACGGCGCCCGCGGCGATGACGGCTGCGGCGACGAGGACGCACGCGGCAACGACCTCGCGGCGGACGAACGGACGGGCCCAGAGGATGAGCGCCGTGGTTACGGCGGCGGCGCCAGCGACCATCGCTCCCAGGCTCCTCGTCAAGACGATCGTCGGGCATAGGACCGCTAGGAGCGAGAGCCAGGCAAGCCGTATTCGCGCCGTACCCGCCGCCGCGGCCAGCGAGAGCGCCGCGATCGCGCCGAGCACGCTGAGCGCGGCGAGGGCATTCGCGTAGCCGATCGGCGCCGCCGGCACCGACCAGTCGAAGGCGGTTCGCCCCCGGCCGGCAATGAAGTCGACGAGCGAATAGCCGGCGACTCCGGTGGCTCCGAGCGCGATCCCTGCCGCGACCGCTGTCTTCCCCCCGAAGCGGAGGAGGCCGAGGGCGCTGGCGAAGGCGGCCATGTACAGCGCATCACGCTCGAGCTCGCGCAGCGACGCGCTCGAGTCGATCGACCAGAAGGCGGAAAGTCCCGCCCAGACGGAGAGCGCCAGAAGCGCGCCGCCGAACAAACGCGCCTTCCGCGGGATCCACCGAACGCCTTCGAGGACGAACGTCGAGGCGGCGAGCAGCGCGAAACCCGCGGTCGCCCACGGCCACGAGCCCGCACTCGATCCTCCGCCCGCCGCTCCGAGCGCGATCAGGGACGCGGCGACCGCGGCGGCGGTCGCGATGCGTCGATCACGCGGAAACGTGCCGGCCGGAGCGCGGTCGCGGGGACGCGCGTCAGAAACGGCAGAGCTGCTCACCCACCCAATCGGTCCCTAGTATCGCGCGGCGGCTTCGAGCTCGGCGCGATGGGACCGAACAGTGCGCTCGGCGGTTGCGCGCGCCAGGCTCCACGTGCGCCAGTCGTGGCTCGCGCCGCCCCAGCGGTGCAGGAGCGCGCGCGCCACGGCGGCCCGTCCCTCGGGCCTCATCCGGTCGAGGCGCGCAACAAGCGTCGGGACCGCGTCGGCGCTCAGGTGCGTGACGTAGCGGACGTCGAGCGGGTGCCGCATGGGGCGCGCGCGGTCGACGTCGATCCGCGCGACGAGCCCGTCCGGATTGAGCACGTTCAGCGTGAGGACGGCGGCGAGGCCGGTGACGACGACGCCGACCGCGAATGCGCGACGCCGCCCGCGAAGGACGGTTGCGAGGAACCAGCAGCAGACGGCGGCGAGCCAGAGCATGAACGCCGTCGAGTAGAGCCGGAGCTCGGTCAGCCCGTACGCACGCTGATAGAGCCGCATCCGCTCGAGCGCGGAGGCCATCACCACGAAGAGGAGCGCGATCAAGAGGCCGGCGAGCGCGCGGAAGAGGATCGTGTCGCGCCGGGAGCGCCGCTCGACGAGCCAGTCGGCCGCGACGAGCAGCGGGAGCGCGAGCGCCGCGACGACGACGAGCTCGAAGAACCCGCGCCGCGCGTAGGCCGCGTAGGTGAGGCTCGTCGTGCGCTCGACGTAGGCCGCGCCTCCGAACGCAGCGCGGAACTGGACGGCTACGAACGCGGCGAAGAGCGCGTCGAGCACGCCAAGCACGACGCAGGTCTCGACGATCCCGAGCGAGGGCGCTGATCGCCCCGGGGCGCTCTCCTTGGCGGGAACGACGACGGAGCGCAGCACGCCGGCCGCGACCCACGCGCAGACGACTGCGATCGCCAGGTGCGTGAGCGGGTTCCCGACGCGGAGCGCGTCCGTGACCAGGCCCTGGAAGACGGCGTCGGCGGCGACGAAGAGGCCGCCGAAGACGAGCAGGAGCGGCACGCCGATCGCGAGCCCGCGACCCACGGCCACGGCGTGGACGGCGAGCCGGCCGCGCGGCACCTCGTCCCAGCTCACGTCTTCGAAGAGCACCGAGAACGTGCCGGACGTCGCGCCCCAGCCCAGCCGCACGATTCCGCCGCCGACCTCGGCGAGGCCCGCTTGCCGGACCTTCGTCGACCTCGGCAGGAAGGCCAGGGCAAGCGAGACGGCGGCGGCGAAGAGGTCGAGAGCCTTCAGGGTCGTCGAGTCCCGCCACGCCGTTGCGAGCCCGAAACCGAGGAACGACGCGCAGAGCCAGAGCCGTCCGCGCGAGACCCGCCGGAGGAGCAGCGTGGCCGCGGCGGCGAGCGCGAGCACCCAGATCGCGACGTTGAGGCCCCACGGAGTCGCACGCAGGAGCGCGTCGCCGAGCGCGCCCAAACCGAGCGCCGCTGCCAGCACCGCGAGTCCTGTTCTCGTCGAGCTGCTCAAGTGCGCGAGGCGTCCTCGCTTCTGACCGTAGCGGCGCTCGGTAGGCTCCTTGTATGGCTTCTGAAAAGATTCGGCTCGGCGGGATGGCGCTCCAGAACGGCGTCCTCGTGCACGGGCCCACCGTCTGGGCGGCGGCCGTGCGAACGCCGTCCGGGGAGCTGAAGGTGGCGGCTGCGAAGAAGCGTCTCCTCTCGTCGAAGCTCGACCGGCCGGTCCTGCGCGGGCCCGCGCGGCTCGCCGAGGCGGTGGCGATCCTGCCGGAACTTCGGCGGCGCCTGCCCGAAGCGCGGCTGGCGTTCGAGCGGCCAGGCGTGCTCGTGGCGATGCTCGTCAGCGCGGTCGCCGTTCGCGTCGTCCGCGGACTCCCGCTGCGCCCGGCGGCGGCGGAGCTCGCGAGCGGGCTCCTGTCGTTCGCGCCCGCGGCGCTCGCGCTGCGCGGCTCCGAGCTCGCCGCCTACCACGGCGCGGAGCACGTCTCGATCGGGAGCTACGAGCACGGCGAGCTGCGCGCGAAGGAGCACGAGCGCTGCGGCTCCCACCTGCTCGGCCCGTTCATCGCGACGTCGACGCTCGGCGGCGTGCTCGCGTCGCGCGTGCCGCGCAACTTCCGCGGCCCGACTCGCGCCGCCGCGTCGGTCGGCGCGCTGGCAGCCGCGACGGAGCTCTTCGCCTGGATGGTGCGCAACCCGGATCGGCCGCTCGCGAGGGCGCTCGCGCGGCCCGGGCACGAGCTCCAGCACCGGCTCGCGACCGCCGAGCCGACGCCCGCGCAGCTCGAGGTCGCCGAGGCGGCCCTCGCGGCGTGCCTCGAGCTCGAGCGATGACGATCACCGCGCGCGCGCGGCGCCTGCCTCCTGAGGTCTTCGACCTGCCGGTCGAGAAGATGCGCGACGGCTACTACACCGACGCGTACTTCAACCACGCGCGGGACACGCTGCTCGAGGACGGCCGCCATCCGAGCGTCGTGATGCAGGTCTTCCAGAAGAACCACGCGTACCTCGGCGGGATGGACGAGGCGATCGCGATCCTCAAGCTCTGCTCGACCGACTGGGACGGGCTCACGCTGCGCGCGCTGCACGACGGCGACGAGATCGAGCCTTACGAGCCGGTGATGACGATCGAGGGCGACTACACGACGTTCGCCCACCTGGAGACGCTCTACCTCGGTGTTCTCTCGCGGCGCACGTTGATCACGACGAACGTCGTGCGCATGCTCCGCGCGGCGCGCGGCAAGCCGCTCATCTTCATGCCGGCGCGGCACGACCACCACCGCGTGCAGACGGGCGACGGCTACGCGGCGCACGTGGCCGGGCAGGTGGTCGGCGCGCCGATCGGCGTCACGACCGACGAGCAGGCGTCGTGGTGGGGCGGCAAGGGCGTCGGGACAGTGCCGCACTCGCTGATCGCGTCGTACGGCGGCGACACCGTGCTCGCGGCGGAGAAGTTCGCCCGCTGGGCGCCGCCCGACCTGAACGTCGTCGTGCTCGTCGACTTCGACAACGACTCGGTGCAGACGGCCCTCGAGGTCGCGAGGTCGCTCGGGCCGCGGCTCTGGGGCGTCCGCCTCGACACGTCGGAGTCGCTCGTCGACCGGTCGCTCTGGCACGAGATGGGCGACTTCAAGCCGACGGGCGTGAGCGAGCGGCTCGTGCATAAGGTGCGCGACGCGCTCGACGAGGCAGGCTTCGGCGACGTCCGGATCGTCGTCTCGGGCGGCTTCACGCTCGAGAAGATCGAGGAGTTCGAGCGCCGCGGCGTCCCGGTCGACGCGTACGGCGTGGGCTCGTCGCTGATCCGCGGCTCGAACGACTTCACCGCCGACGTCGTCCTCGCCGACGGCAAGCCCGCCGCGAAGGCGGGACGCCGCTACCGCTCCAGCGACCGCCTCGAGCCCGTCGACTAGGTAGAGGAACTCACGCGTGTACCGGGGACCCCATCGACCCGAGCCCCTGGCTCCGGAGCCGAGGCGCCGACTCGGCGGCGCCGACCGTCAGGACGCGCGGGCTTTGCTCGTGCGTCCGTCTGAAATGACCGGTCGACAGCTCCGAGCATGTTGCCGGGCGGCTTCTAAGCCGCAACGTTGCGCGTGTGTGTCACGAGGTGAGTCGAAACGGTGACGAAACGAATCCTCTGGGACGTCGACACGCAGGTCGACTTCATGTGCCCGGACGGCAAGCTCTACGTCCCCGGCGCCGAGGAGACCGCGCCCGCGATGCGCCGGCTCGTCGAGGCCGCGCGCGCGGCCGACGTCGTCCACGTCGCCTCCGCGGACGACCACGAGCTGACCGACCCGGAGATCTCCGACGAGCCGGACTGGCAGAACACGTACCCGCCGCATTGCCTGCGCGGCACCCGCGGCGCGCGGAGGATCCCGGAGACCGAGCAGGAAGACCCGCTCCCGCTCTCGCTCATCCCTTTCCCGCCGGGGCTCGTGCCCGGGCTCCTCGACGGGCGCCGCGAGATCCTGCTCCTGAAGAAGAACTTCAACGTGTTCACGAACCCGAACACGGACGCGCTCCTCGATGCGCTCGATCCCGAGGAGATCGTCGTCTTCGGCGTGGCCACGGACGTGTGCGACGACGCCGCGATCCGCGGCTTCCTCGCGCGCGGCCGCCGCGTGCGGTTCGTGGAGGACGCGGCGCGCGGGCTCGACGCCGAGCGGACGGCGGCCTGCACGGCCGCGTGGCGCGCCGGCGGCGTCGCGTTCACGACGGTCGACGAGGTCGTCGCGAGCTTCGACTAAAGCTTCGCAACGCGCTTGCCGATGGCCCCCGCGGGATGCCGAACGTCGGACACTGGCTGCACGTCATCGGGGGCTTCGCTCTCACCTGGCTCCCGATCGTCTTCATCGGGCTGATCTGCTACCTGCTCTGGCGCACGGTGCAGCTGATGCCGCGCGTGAAGCCCGCGGCGATGAAGCCCGACTCGTCGGCGACCGTCTCGTGGACGGACGTCGCCGGCGCCGAGGAGGCGAAGGCCGAGCTCCAGGAGGTCGTCGACTTCCTCCGCCACCCGAAGCAGTTCGAGCGCCTCGGCGCGCGCGTGCCGAAGGGCATCCTCCTCTACGGCCCGCCTGGCACAGGGAAGACGCTGCTCGCGAAGGCGTGCGCCAAGGAGTCGGGCGCGGCGTTCTACTCGCAGAGCGCGTCGGCGTTCGTCGAGATGTTCGCCGGCCTCGGCGCTTCGCGAATCCGCCGCCTGTTCAAGGAGGCGCGGAAGCACGCGCCGTCGATCGTGTTCATCGACGAGCTCGACGCCGTCGGCGCCGCCCGCACGGGGCACGGCTTCAACCGCGAGCAGGACCAGACGCTGAACCAGCTGCTCGTCGAGCTGGACGGGTTCGCGAACACCGACCAGGTGGTCGTGATGGGCGCCTCCAACCGGATCCAGGATCTCGACCCCGCGCTGCTTCGCCCCGGCCGCTTCGACCGGCAGATGCTCGTCGCGCCGCCCGACCTCGCCGGGCGAGAGGCGATCCTCCAGGTTCACACGCGCGGGAAGCCGCTTGCCGCAGACGTCGACCTCGTCACCATCGCGCGGCAGACCGCGGGCCTCTCCGGCGCCGACCTGGCGAACATCTGCAACGAGGCTGCGATCTTCGCCGGCCGCCAGCAGCTCCAGTACATCCGGCAGGCCGACTTCGAGGGCGCGATGGAGCGCGTCGTCGCCGGCCTCCAGCAGCGCCGCGTCGTGACCGAGAAAGAAAAGCGGATCCTCGCCTACCACGAGGCGGGCCACGCGCTCATGTCGCACCTGATGGGCGACTCGCTCCCCGTGCAGAAGGTGACGATCGTCTCGCGCGGGCAGGCGCTCGGCTACACGCTCAACCTGCCCGCGGAGGACAGGTACCTGCACACGAAGGAAGAGCTCGTCGACATGATGAAGGTCTATCTCGCCGGCCGGGCCGCGGAGGAGGTCGTCTTCGGACGCGTCACGAACGGCGCGGCGAACGACCTCGAGAAGGCGACCGACCTCGCACGCGCCATGGTGTTCGAGTACGGCATGTCCGAGACCGTCAGCTCGCGGACGATGCGCGCCGACAACTACGCGCTCTCGGAGGAGACGAAGCGACTCCGCGACAGCGAGCAGGCGCGTCTCACCGACGGCGCGTTCGACGAGGCGCTGCGGCTGCTCGAGAAGCACCGCCCGGCGCTCGACCGGCTCGCGCACGCGCTGCTCGAGAAGGAGACGCTCGTCCGCGACGAGGTCACAACGCTGCTCGCCGAGGTCGAGCCGGAGTCGCGCGCGAGCGAGACGGTCGGCACGCCACGCGCGGTGGCTCTCACCGACACGAGCGCCGCGACGAGCGCCGCGACCCCCTAACGTCCCCCAAGGGATCCCCGGGACCCCTGCCGAAACGCTATCGAGACCCGGTGGCGTCCCGTGTGCCGGCTCCGTGACGATCGCTCCACGCCGATGCGCGGCGCGCGACGGCCGCCAAGC
>DASUZD010000140.1:0-9424 GCA_036377055.1 Gaiellaceae bacterium
AGCGCCTCGGCGGCGGTCTCGTCCGCACCGCGATCATGGCGTGCGAGGCCGCCGAGGAGCAGGGCCGGCGCGGGCCGGCGGCGGCACGCGCAATCGCGACCCTCCCGCGCCTGCTCGGGATGCAGGTCGGAACGCGCTAGCCGCGTGCGCGATCCCCTCGCGAGCCGTTCAAGCACCCCGAGTGGACCCCAGTGCCGATCGAGGGCTGCGTCGACGTCGAAGGCAAGGTGATTCTGGAGTCGTCCGACCTCGTGCTCGCGCGACGCTGATGGTGGAGCGGCCGCCGAAGGCGCGCACTCCCTGACGGCTACGCTGGCCGCGTGGCGACGATCTGCGACGTCGGGCCGCGCGACGGGCTCCAGAACGAGCCGGAGGTGCTCTCGCCGGCCGAGCGCGCGGAGCTGGTGAACCGGCTCGCGGCGACCGGCCTGCGCCGCGTCGAGGCGGCGAGCTTCGTGCGCGACGACCGCGTGCCGCAGATGGCCGCGGCGGAGGAGGTCGCCGCCGCGATCGAGCCACGCGCGGGCGTGGAGTACGCCGGCCTCGTGCTGAACGAGCGCGGATACGAGCGGCTCCTCGGGACGCAGCTCGACCGCGTGAACTGCACGCTCGCCGCGACCGAGACCTTCAACCGCCGGAACGGGAACGCGAGCCTCGCCGAGGCGGTCGAGCGGGTGCGCGCGATCGTCGACCGGTCGGAGCTTCCGACGACCCTCACGATCAGCTGCGCGTGGGGGTGCCCGTTCGAAGGGGCGGTCGATCCGGCCGTGGTCGCCGGCCTCGCCGCGCGGCTCGACGCCGCCGACGAGGTCGTGCTCGCGGACACGATCGGCGTCGCGACCCCACGGCGCGTACGCGAGCTGGTCGAGCGCGTGCGGCCGGCCGGAGTCCACCTCCACAACACGCGCAACACCGGCTTCGCGAACGCCTACGCGGCGCTCGAGGCGGGCGTCGCGCTTTTCGACGCGTCCGTCGGCGGCATCGGCGGCTGTCCCTTCGCGCCACGCGCGACCGGCAACATCGCGACCGAGGACCTCGTCTACATGCTCGACCACGACGGCGTCGAGACGGGCGTCGACCTCGACGCGCTCATCCGCGTCGCGGAGTGGCTCGAGCAACGGCTCGGCCGTGTCCTCCCGGGCCAGGTCTACCGGGCCGGCGCTTCTTCGGCGGCGTAGGCGGCCGCGAACGCGCCCAACGTCCGCGCGACGTCGTCCTCGGACGTCTGCCAGTTCGAGACCGAGATGCGGATCGCCTTGCGGCCGTCCCAGATCGTCCCGGCCATCCACGCCTCGCCGCTCGCCTGGACGCGGCGGAGAACCTGGTCCGTCCGCTCGTCGCTCTCGTAGCGGAAGAGGACCTGGTTCAGGACGACCTCGTTCAGGAGCTCGACGCCCTCCAGGCGTGCGAGCTCCTCGCCGAACCGGCGCGCGTGCGCGCAGCAGCGGTCGACGAGGTCGGCGACGCCGCTCCGGCCGAGCGAGCTGAGCGCCGCGTAGACGGTGAACCCGCGGGCGCGGCGCGAGAACTCCGGGTTCCACTCCATCTGGTCGCGCGGCCCGCCCCGCTCGGCGTGCACGAGATAGTCCGCGTGCACGCCCATCGCGCGCTGGTGCGCCTGCGGGTGCGCGCAGAACGCGACGCCGTTGTCGTACGGGACGTTCAGCCACTTGTGCGCGTCGGTCGCCCACGAGTCGAAGAGATCGGCTCCGTCGACGAGGTGTGCAAGCGTGGGCGACGCGGCCGCCCAGAGGCCGAACGCGCCGTCGAGGTGGAGCCACGCGCCCGCGTCGCGCCCGAGCGCCGCGATCTCGGGCAGCGGGTCGACCGCGCCCGTGTTCACCTCTCCGGCCTGAGCGCAGACGATCGTCGGCCCGCCGCCCGACGCGAGCGCCTCGGCCAGCGCGTCGGCGCGCATGCGGCCCTGGTCGTCGGCGGCAACCGCGACGAGCGCCGACGCGCCGATGCCGAGCAGCCGGAGCGCGCGCGGCACCGTGACGTGCACCTTCGCGCCGCAGAGGACGCGGATCGGCGGCGCCCCGGCCAGCCCGTCGCGGTTCACGTCCCACCCCGCCTCCGCGAGGACGTGCTCGCGAGCGGCCGCGAGCGCCGTCACGTGAGCCATCTGGCAGCCGGTGACGAACCCGAACGACGCGCTCGCCGGGAGCCCGAGCAGCTCGCGCAGCCACTCGCCCGCGACCTCCTCGGCGACCGAGGCGGCCGGGCCTCCGACGTAGAGCCCGGCGTTCTGGTCCCACGCCGAGGTGAGCCAGTCGGCTGCGAGCGCCGCGGGGACCGCGCCGCCGATCACGAAGCCGAAGTACCGGCCGCCTGGAATCGCGACGATCCCGTCGTCCGCCGCGCGCGCCAGCTCGGCCACCACGCGCGCCGCGTCCGTTGGCCCGGGCGGGAGAGGCCCGCCGAGGGCGGCCCGCAGGTCGTCGACCGATACGTCCGGGAAGACCGGTCGCTCGTCGAGCGAGTCGAGGAAGTCCGCCGCGAGCGACGCGGTCAGCTCGAGAAGGTCGCGCGTCTCGTCGATGGAGACGACTCTAGTCCGAGCGCGGCGATCTCCGCCTCCGAGTAGCCGACCTCGGCGAGCACCTCGGCGGTGTGCTCGCCGAGCGCCGGCGCCGGCGACCGGTGCAGGACGCGCTCGCCGTCGGCGGAGAGGGGGAGCGCGACGGTCGCGTACGGGCCGAGGTCCTGGAGGATCCCGAGCGCGCGCGTCTGCTCGTGCGCTGCGACCTGCGCGACGTCCTGCACGGGCGCTGCCGGCACGCCCGCGGCGGCGAGCCGCTCGAGCCACGTCTCGGTCGGCTCCTCGCGCAGGCGCTGCTCGAGCAGCCGGACGAGCTCCTCGCGGTTCGCGACGCGCGCCGGATTGTTCGCGAAACGGGGGTCGGCTGCGAGCGTGTCGAGAGCGAGGGCGTCGCAGAACCTCACGAACAGCCGGTCGTTCGCGACCGCGATCATCAGCTCGCCGTCACGCGTCGGGAAGACCTGGTACGGGACGATCGCGGGGTACGCCGTGCCGTAGCGACCGGGCGTCTCGCCGCTCGCCAGGTGGCCGGTCAGGTGATAGGGGAGCAGCGCGAGCGTGGCCTCGTAGAGCGAGACGTCGACGAGACGGCCCTGGCCGGTTCGATCGCGCTCGCGGAGCGCGGCGAGGATTCCGAGCGCGGCCCAGAGGCCGGTCGTCTGGTCGACGATCGAGGCGCCGGCACGGACGCCCGGCCGGTCGGGCTCGCCGGTCACGCTCACGATCCCGCCTGCGGCCTGCATCAACGGGTCGTAGCCGGGCTGGTCGCGCAGCGGCCCGACGGTCCCGAACGAGCCGATCGAGCAGTACACGAGCCGCGGGTTGCGGCCGCGCAGCACCTCGTAACCCAGGCCACGCGCCTCGGCGAGCCCGGGCCGCAGGCTCTGGACGAACACGTCCGCGCGGTCGGCGAGCCGGAGCACCGCCTCGAGCCCGGCTGGATCGGCGAGCCGAAGCGCGACCGATCGCTTGCTCGCGTTGGCGCACAGGAACATCGCGCCGACGCCGTCGACGAACGGCGGCCCCCAGGCGCGCGTGTCGTCCCCGCCGTCCGGCCGCTCGACCTTGACCACGTCGGCGCCGAGCGCGCCGAGGATCTCCGTGCAGTACGGGCCTGCGAGCGACGACGTGACGTCGACGACGCGCAGGCCGGCGAGCGGCAGGAACGAGCGCTCCGTCACGTCGACCAGAGCTGAGCCGGCCGCCCGCGGGTGACGACGTCGCGCTCGTAGCGCTGGCCGAGCTTCTCCGACACGCGCTGCGACCGGACGTTGTCCGGGTGGATGAGCGAGATCAGCCGCGGCAGGCGGAGCTCCTGGAACGCCCAGTCACGCGCGGCGAGCGCAGCTTCGGTCGCGTAGCCGTGCCCCCAGTGCCGGCGGGCGAGCGTCCAGCCGATCTCCGTCTCGAGCGGCCCGTCGAGCGCGTGCTCGAGGCCGTGAACCCACGTCCGCGGGTCCCAGACGAGGAAGCCGGCTCGCCCGAGCACCGCGCCGTCCTCCCGCCGCTCGATCGTGAAGAGGCCGCTGCCGTAACGGTCCCAGTGGCCGCGCATCCGCTCGATCACGTCGAGGGTCCCCTCCCGCGTTCGCGCGACGCCGCTCAGGTAGCGCACGACCTCCGGGTCGCCGAGCGCCTCGGCGAAGCCGTCCGCGTCGCTTGGCTCCGGCAGCCGGAGGAGCAGGCGCTCGGTCTCGATCACGTCGACCAGAGCTGCGTCCGCTTTCCGCTCGCCGTCACGACCTCGCGCTCGAATCGCTCGCCGATCTTCTCCGCGACGCGCTGCGACCGCACGTTCGCCGGGAAGATCATCGAGATCAGCCGCGGCGGCCCGAGCTCGCGGAATGCCCAGTCGCGGACGGCGAGCGCGGCCTCGGTGGCGTAGCCGCGGCCCCACGCGTCGCGCTGCAGCGTCCAGCCGATCTCGAGCTCGATCTCCGGGCCGAGCTCCGAGCGGAAGCCGTGTGCCCAGGTCGCTCGATCCCACGCGAGGAGGTCGACCTCGCCGATCACGTCCCCGCCGTCCTCGCGCTCGACCACGAACGCTCCGAAGCCCTCGGCCCGCCACCGCTCCTGGAAGCGCTCGATCGTCGCCTGCATCTGCTCGAACGTGAACGGCTGCCCGTCGCCGACGTAGCGCATCACCTCGGGGTCGCCGTAGGTGCGGTGGAGCGGGTCAGCGTCGCTCGATTCGGGCAGGCGAAGCAGCAGGCGTTCCGTCGTGAGCATCGAGGGCATGATCCCGGAATGAACCGACTCGCCGCCGAGACGAGTCCGTACCTGCTCCAGCACGCGGACAACCCGGTCGAGTGGTACCCGTGGGGGGAGGAGGCGCTCGAGCGGGCGCGGGCCGAGGACAGGCCGATCCTGCTCTCGATCGGCTACGCCGCGTGCCATTGGTGCCACGTCATGGAGCACGAGTCGTTCGAGGACGCCGAGACGGCTGCGCTGATGAACGAGCGCTTCGTGAGCGTGAAGGTCGATCGCGAGGAGCGGCCGGACCTGGACGCGATCTACATGGACGCGGTTGTCGCCCTTACGGGCCACGGCGGCTGGCCGATGACGGTGTTCCTGACCCCCGAGCGCGAGCCGTTCTACGGCGGGACGTACTTTCCGCCGGCGCCGCGGCACGGCCTGCCGTCCTTCCGCCAGGTGCTCGCGGCGGTCTCCGAGG
The DNA here is from genome assembly GCA_036377055.1 of Gaiellaceae bacterium. Classification (GTDB taxonomy): domain Bacteria; phylum Actinomycetota; class Thermoleophilia; order Gaiellales; family Gaiellaceae; genus DASUZD01. The sequence continues at coordinate 5,217 of DASUZD010000140.1, forward strand.
CCTACCGCGAGCGGCGCGGCGAGGTCACCCGCCAGGCCGGCGCGCTCGTGGACGCGATCCGCTCGTCGTCGCAGCTCGAGCCGTCGCGCGAGCCGCTCACGCGGTCGCTGCTCACAGATGCGGTGCGTGGGCTCCAGGCGCAGTTCGACCCGGTCTGGGGCGGCTTCGGCCGCGCGCCGAAGTTCCCGCCGGCCTCGACGCTCGAGCTCCTGCTCCGCCTCGGCGAGACGGAGATGGTCACGCGGACGCTCGACGCCATGGCGGCCGGCGGGATGTACGACCTGCTCGGCGGCGGCTTCCACCGCTACTCGGTGGACGCGAAGTGGCTCGTGCCGCACTTCGAGAAGATGCTCTACGACAACGCGCTCCTCGCACCCGTGTACCTCCACGGCTGGCTCGTCACCGGCGACGAGCGGTACCGGCGCGTGGCGGAGGAGACGCTCGAATACATGCTTCGCGAGCTGCGGCTCGAGCACGGCGGCTTCGCGTCGGCGCAGGACGCGGACACCGAGGGCGTGGAGGGCCTCACGTTCACCTGGACCGAGGTCGAGGGCGCGCCCGCAGAGCTGCTTCAGCCGTTCGAGGATGGGCGCGGGATCCTCCGCGGCGAGCTCTCTTCCGAGCTCCGGCGCCACCTGTTCGAGCAGCGCGAGCTGCGGCCGAAGCCGCTGCGCGACGACAAGGCGATCGCGTCGTGGAACGGGCTCGCGCTCGCGGCGCTCGCCGAGGCGGGCCGGCGGCTCGACCGGGCGGATCTGGTCGCGGCGGCCGTGGAGCTGGGCGAGTTCCTGCTCGGGCCGCTCTCGGCGCCCGACGGCCGTCTCCACCGCACGCATCGGGACGGCGTGTCGAAGGGCACCGGCTACCTCGACGACTACGCCGACGTCGCGAACGGCCTCTACGAGCTCCACGTCGCGACCGGCGACCTGCGCTGGCTGGAGGAGTCGCTGCGGCTCGCGCGCCTGGCGGTCGAGCTCTTCGCGGACGAGGAGCGCGGCGGCTTCTTCCTGACACCCGCGGACGGTGAGGAGCTGGTGGCGCGGACGAAGAGCTTCGACGACCACCCGACGCCCTCCGGGAACTCGATGCTCGCGTACGTGCTTCTTCGGCTCGCGCGGATCTACGGCGACGACGAGCTCGAGCGCCTCGGCGTCAGCGTGCTGAGGCTCGTCGCGCCGGCGGCGGGGCGCGTCCCGAGCGCGTTCGGGCACGCGCTCTGCGCGCTCGACCTCCACCTCTCGCCGCCTCGGGAGGTCGCGATCGTCGGGCCGCCGGACGCGCCGGTCGCGCGCGCCGCTCTCTCGCCGTTCGACCCGAACGCGGTGGTGGCGTTCGGCCCGAGCGACGACGTGCCGCTCCTTCATGGCAAGGCGCTCGTGGACGGGCAGCCCGCGGTCTACGTGTGCGAGCGGTTCGCCTGCCAGGCGCCGGTCACCGACGCGAGCGGGTTCTAGCGCGTCCGGCGCGCGCGGCTGCGCCGGTGGATGGTGATGTAGATGTAGGTGTACACCTGTGTAAGGATCGTGATCGGTTCGCTCAGGAGCAGCGACCCGAAGGCCGCACCGCGAAGAGCTGCGCGTGCGAGGGCGGGTCGAGTGCGACCAGCTCCGGAACGGTCACCGCGCGGAGCCCGAGGCGCCTGATCGCGCGCAGGATCCGCGGGAGCGCGGCGACACCCGCGGGATGGATGTCGTGCAACACGACGATCGCGCCCGGCCGGAGGCTCGCGATCACCGTGCGGGCGACCGAGTCGGCAGTCGCGCCGGGAAGTGAGTCGCCGCTGTCGACGCTCCAGAGCACAACCGCGAGCCCGAGCGCGCGGGCGACTCGAGTCGACGATTCGGTCACCCGCTCGTACGGCGGACGGAAGAGCAGCGGTCGCATGCCCGTCGCACGAACGACCGCCGCCTGCGTCCGCGCGAGCTCCGCGTACGTCGCGCGCTCGTCGAGGCCAGGCAGGCGCGAGTGGTCCCAGGTGTGGTTGCCGACCGCGTGCCGCTCGAGCTCCTCGCGCACGAGGGCCGGCCAGTACGCGACGCGGTTGCCGACGACGAAGAAAGTCGCGCGGGCATCCGCGCGGGCGAGCAGCGAGAGGACGCGGGCCGTGTAGCGACCAGGTCCGTCGTCGAACGTGAGCGCGACGTACCGGCCGCGCTCGCCGCCGCAGTAGACGGCGAGGCCGCGCGCAGCGAGCGTAGGGAGGGAGCTTCGCACGGCGTCGTCTCGAAGCGGCACGTTCGTCCGCGCAGAGCCCGGCAGCACGAGCGCGAGCGCCGCCGCGGCGAGGAGCGCCCGCCTCACGACTCGGCCACGTCGCCGACGGTCGCGTCGGGAAGCGCCGCGAGCAACCGCTCGGTCGCGACCGAGAAGACCGCGTTCGGAGTGCCGGCGGCGCACCAAAGCAGCTGGAAGCGGCGCAGCGACTCGTCGACGACCGTTCGCACAGGGCGATCGTGACCGAGCGGCGGGACGCCGCCGATCGCGAAGCCGGTCGCCTCCCGCACCTCGTCCGCACGAGCGGCCCGGACGCCGTCGCCGAGCTTCGCCGTGTCGACCCGGCGGTCGCCGGCGCAAAGACAGATAACGGGGCCGTCCGGCGCGACGAAGACGAGCGACTTCACGATCTGACCGACCTCCGCCCCGACCGCCGCAGCGGCGTCCGCGGCCGTGCGGGTGGAGTCGCTCAGCTCCCGCACCTCGATCTCGAGGCCGAGCTCCCGGAGCCGCGCCTCGAGCTTCGCCGCAGTCTTGTGCACCGTTTTAAGGTACTTCCTCCGATGGCGCTCCTCTCCGTCGAGAACGTCACCCGGCGCTTCGGGGGCGTCGTCGCGCTCGATCGGGTGTCACTCGAAGCGGGCGAAGGGCAGATCGCCGGCCTGATCGGGCCGAACGGCGCGGGCAAGACGACGCTGTTCAACGTCATCACGCGGCTCTACCGGCCGGACGAGGGCGAGCTTGCCTTCGAGGGCCGCAGCCTGCTCCGGACGCCGCCGCACCGGGTGATCCGGCGCGGAATCGCCCGCACGTTCCAGAACGTCGAGCTCTTCGACTCGATGTCTGTCCGCGACAACGTGCGCGTCGGCGCCCACGCTCGCAGGGGCGGCCGGAGCACGGCCGAGGTCCTCGACTATGTCGGGCTCGCGGCGATCGCGGGCCGGTCCGCGGCCGGCCTGCCGTTCGGGACGAGGAAGCGCGTCGAGCTCGCGCGGGCGCTCGCGTCGCACCCGCGGCTGCTCCTCCTCGACGAGCCCGCGGGCGGGCTCAACCACGAGGAGGTCGGCGAGCTCGCGCAGTTCCTCCGGCGGATCCGGGACGACTTCGAGCTGACCGTGCTCCTCGTCGAGCACCACATGGCGCTCGTGATGGGAATCGCCGACCGCGTCCACGTGCTCGACTTCGGGCGCAAGATCGCCGAGGGCACGCCGGCCGAGGTTCAAGGCGACCCGAAGGTGATCGAGGCCTACCTGGGCGCCGAGGACGAGGCAGCGTGACCGGGCGCGAGCTCGCATGGGACGGCTGCCTCAACGTCCGCGACCTCGGTGGACTGCCTCTCGAGGCCGGCGGCGAGATCCGGCCCGGCGCGCTCGTCCGCAGCGACAACGCGCGCCGGCTCGGCGACGAGGCGTGGCGGGCGGTCGTCGCGCACGGCGTCCGGACCGTCGTCGACCTTCGCTTCCCGTTCGAGCGCGCCGCCGACCCGCCCCGCGAGCTGCCGGTCGAGGTCGTGCACGTCTCCGTGTTCGGCGAGCCCGACCCGGCCTACTTTCGCGAGCTCGACGCGCGCCTCGGCCGACTTCCCGACGAGGTCGCCCACACGCGCGAGGCGTACCTCGAGTTCCTCGAGCTGAACCAGGCGGCATTCGCGCGCGCGGTGGTTGCGGTCGCTGGCGCGAGGCCGGGCGGCGTCCTCGTGCACTGCATGGAGGGGAAGGACCGGACGGGCCTCGTCGTCGCACTGCTGCTCCGGCTCGCGGGGGTCGCCCCCGAGGAGATCGCCGCCGACTACGCGCTCAGCGGCCAGCGGATCGCTCCGTCGTTCGCGTCGTGGATCGACGAGGCGCCGGACGAGCGAGAGCGGGAGCGACGGCGGCGGCTCATGTCGAGCCCGGCTGCGGCGATGGTCGAGGTGCTCGAGGAGCTCGATCGTCGCTACGGAGGCGTCGAGGCGTACCTCCGCGCGGGCGGCGCCTCGGAGGCCGAGCTGCGGA
>DASUZD010000141.1:0-12099 GCA_036377055.1 Gaiellaceae bacterium
GAGGCCGTCTGGCGCGTCCTCAACGATCCCGCGTCGATGGCGAAGACGATGCCGGGCGTCGAGAGCTTCGACGTCCACGACGACCGGCGCTGGCGCGCGAACATCAAGATCCCGCTCGGTCTCGGCGGCCTGCGCATGAGCGTCGACATGGAGAAGACCGAGGAGCGCGAGCCCGAGTTCGCGGCGCTCAATATCAAGGGCAACGGCGTCGGGGCGATCCTGAGCATGACGACGGCGTTCGAGCTGAGCGAGGCCGACGGCGGCACGAAGATGCACTGGGAGGCGGACGTACGGATCGCGGGGCCGGTCGGCTCGATGGGCCAGCGCGTGCTCCAGCCGATCGTGAACCAGCAGGTGCAGCACGTGCTGACGGCGCTCGAGCGGCAGGTGCAGGAGGCGGCGGCGAGCTCGGCCGGAAGCGGCGCGGCCGGCGACGAGGCGCCGGCAACGGACGCGCCCGCTCCCGAGGCCGGCGACGTGACCGACTACGGCCCGCCAGCGGAGTCGACGCCCGAGCTGGAGCCGGAGACTGGCACGAGCGGCGCGGACGAGGGCGTCAGCCCACTCTCGCCGGAGACGTACGAGCCGGAGCCCGAAAGCCCCACGACGTCGACCGAGGACGAGTAGCGCCGCGGCCGTTGACACGCGGCTAGGCCTGGAGTAGCTTCGCCCGACCACGCCCTGGGGGAGGACATGACTACGCACGCAGAGTTCGACCCGGGCCCGCCGCAGGCGGTTGCCGACCACCTCGCGCAGGTTCCTGCGCCGTCGGACCCCGCCGCTTTCTGGACGAACTGGGGGCCGATCTTCTACCGCGGCCGGCTGGACGGCAGCGCCCGGATCCTCTGCATCGCGTCCGATCCGGGCCCGACCGAGCGGATCGCCCACCGGACGCTCGTCGGCGACGCGGGCCAGCGCGTTCAGGGGTTCCTCGCCAAGCTCGGCCTGACTCGCTCGTACCTCTGCGTCAACGCGTTCCCGTACGCGCTCCACCCGAGCCACGGCGGCGACGCGCAACAGCTGCTCTCGGACACGACGCAGAAGAACTGGCGCAACAAGTTCTACGACCTCGTCGCTCCGCCCCATGTGCAGGTGATCGTCGCCTTCGGAACGAACGCCCGACTCGCCGTCGACATGTGGAGCTCGAAGCCGAACGTTCCGATCAAGAAGGTTCCGCATCCCAGCAGCCACGACGAGCAGGCGCTGCTCACGGCCTGGCGAGCCGCGATCCCCGACCTCCGCAACACCGTGACGCCGGATCCCGATGGGAACGCCGGCGGGCCGAACTACGGCAGCTCGTTCAAGGAGGCCGACTACGCGGCAATCCCGCGGCGTGACCTCCCGTTCGGCGTGCCGAGCTTCCTAGGCGACGACGCGGCCGGACGGAAGGCGACGCCGCGGCATAACAACGCCGTCGCGCGGCCGAGCCCTGACGACGGCCGAACGCTCATCTGGATCGCGCCGAAGGGCGGGTCCGGTTGACGCAGTTCGCGCTGCCGCCCATCGACGCCGGCCAGGGTCCGACATTCGCTCTCGCCGGCCGAGTCGTTCCGATGGACGGGAGCAAGAAGGTCCTCGACGACCACGTCGTGTACGTGCGCGAGGATGCGTTAGGCCACCTGTTCTAACGCTCGGGCCGTAGGATCGGGCGCGTGGGCCAGCCGTTCCGGATCGGCGTGATGCAGCTGACGATGGAGCCGCTCGACGAGATGCTCGCCTCGGCGCGCGCGATGGACGAGGCCGGGTTGGACACGATCTGGCTCGCCGAGGCGTACCCGTGGTGGCGGAAGCACGGCATGGAGGCGCGCTCCTCGACGGTCGCGTCGGCGCTGATCGCGCGCGCGACGAAGCGGTTGACCGTCGGCTGGGGGATCATCTCGCCGTTCACGCGCCACCCGGTTCAGGTCGCGATGGACGCGCGCGTCGTGCAGGAGGCGGCCGGGCCGGGCCGGTTTATCCTCGGGTTCGGGACGTCGAAGATCTTCCTGCGGAACGCGCGGCTCGAGACGTCGAAGACGCTGGGGCCGATGCGCGACGCCGTCGCGATCGTGCGCGGCGTCCTCGGCGGGCAGCCGTTCGAGTATTCGGGCTCGACCTGGAGCGCGTCGGTTCCAGGCCTGGCGCGTGAGGCCGAGACGCCCCGTGACGTGCCGCCGGTGTACGTGGCCGCGACGGCGCCGAAGATGCAGGCGCTCGCGGGCGAGATCGGCGACGGCTGCCTGACGCCGTCGATCACCACGCCCGCCTTCGTCCGCTACACGTGCGCGAACGTCGCCCGTGACGTCGACATCGGCTGCACGGTCGTCGCGTCGATCCACGCGTCGGACCGGGAGGCCGGCCGCGACGGAGCGCGCGAGATCGCCGGGATGTACCTCGCGAACAAGGTCCAGAACATCCAGGGCGCGGCGGACACGCTGCTCGAGCTGGCGAGGATCGAGCAAGACGAGATCCGGCCGGTCGCGGAGGCGATGGAGCAGGGCGGGCGGCTCGCCGCGAAGGCGAAGGTGAGCGACGCGCTGCTCGACAAGTGCAAGCCGATCGCGGGCACGCCGAGCGACTGCATTGCCTCGATCGAGGAGTATCGCGACGCCGGCTGCACGCACGTCATGCTCGAGCTCTGGGGCGACCGGCGGCACGAGCAGATCCGGCTCTTCGGCGAGCGCGTGCTGCCCCACTTTCGGAGCTAGATGGCGACGCTGACGGTACGCGGGCGCGGCGTGGTGCACGGCAAGCCGGACGAGATCTCGATCGGCTTCGTCGCGTCGGGGTACGGCGACGACCCGGCAGCTGCGTACGCCCAGGCAGCACAACGGGCGCGGGACCTCGAGCGGACGCTCGACGAGCTGGGGATTCCGGCGGAGGCGCGGCGGACGGCGTCGATCTTCGCGCACGAGGTCGAGGAAATCCCCGGGCGGCAGGCGCCGGGCCGGTTCGTCGCGTCGAGTCGAACGGCGGTCAAGCTTGACGACGCCGCGGTCGTCGAGCGCGTGCTCCTCGACGCGGCGCAAGCGGAGATCGCGTTCGAGGGACCGACCTTCGCCCTGAGCGGGAACAACCCGGCATGGCTCGACGCGTGTGCTCGGGCGGCGGACGACGCTCGCCGCCGCGCGGAGGCGTACGCCTCCGCGCTCGGCCTGCCGCTCGTCGCCCTCCTCGGCGCGGCCGAGCCAGGCACCGGGGCGCAGGTCGCGCATGTGGCCTCGTTCGGTCCGACGCTCGTCGACTCGGGCATGCCCATCTACGGCGGCGCCGACGCCACTGCGGTGCTGGACGTCACCTACGAGCTGGGAGCCGCGTGAACGTGCGCATCGACCGAAGGCGGCTCGTCGACTGGGCCGGCCGCGCCATCGCGACGCCGAGCTTCACAGGGTCCGAGCAGGACATGGCGACGCTGATGGCGGAGACGTTCCGCGACCTCGGGCTGCGGGTGCAATGGCAGCAGGTGGAGCACGGACGCGCGAACGTGCTCGGCGTCCTGGAGGGCGCGGGCGGCGGGCCGTCCCTGATGTTCAACGGCCACATGGACACCTCCTACTCGGGCAAGGAGCCGTGGCTCGCGCATGTGCCGGGCTTCCAGCCGCAGCCGTTCGTTCGCGAGGGCCGTCTCTACGGTCTCGGGATCTCGAACATGAAGGGCGCGCTGGCGTGCTACGTCGAGGCGCTGCGGGCGCTCGACGACGCGGGCGTGCGGCTGCGGGGCGACGTGCTCGTGGCGGCGGTCTGCGGCGAGATCGAGAAGGCGCAGCACGGCGACGCGCAGGGCGCCGAGTTCCGCGGCTACGCCACCGGGACTCGGCATCTCGTCACGCACGGAGGGGTCGCGGACATGTGCATCCTCGGCGAGCCGACGGAGCGAAAGCTCGTCCTCGCGCACTTCGGGTCGCTCTGGCTGCGGATCTCGACGCGCGGGAACTTCGTCCACACGGCGTTCAGCGAGGGCAGGAGAGGCGAGAACTCGATCCTGCGGATGCGCGAGGTTCTCGACGCCGTGCTCGAGTGGATCCCCACGTGGGAGGGCGACCCGGAGAACGCCTGCCGGGGCGTCCCGGCCGTGGTCAATGTCGGCGCGATCCAGGGCGGCTTCGGGTGGCGTGTGTCGCGGACGCCGCACCACACCGACCTCTTCCTAGACGTGCGCGTGCCTCCGACGAAGCCGATGCCGGTCGCGCGGAGGCAGGTGCTCGAGCTCGTCCGCCAGCTCGGTACGCGTTTCCCCGGGTACGGGGTCGACGGGGAGGTGTACGTCACCGCGCCGGGCGCCGAGATCGCGGACGACCATCCCCTCGTCGCCGCCCTCGACGCGAGCCATGCGGAGGTGTTCGGCGCGCCGCCCGAGCGGGACGTGACGCGCTGGTTCTCCGACGCGTCGGCGCTGACGCGTTACGGCGTCCCGACCGTGAACTACGGGACCTCGAGCGGGCTCCTCGACACCGAGTACGGCGAGAACCTCGAGATCGAGGGCCTCGTGCGGACGGCGCAGGTCTACGCGTTGGCCGCTCGGCGAATCTGCGGGGTGGCGTGACGAAGCTCGTCACGTTCTCGCTGGCTCGGGGGCCCGCTCGCGGGTGGGGGCCCTCTTTTAGCCAGGTGATGTATCGGGTCGGACGCGTGGTCGACGACGTCGTGCACGAGCTCGCCATTAGCTCGATGCGCGAGTACTTCGAGACCGGTGAGACCGCCCGCGAGACGGGCTCGACGTTCCCCCTTGCGGAGGTGCGCCTCCACCCGCCGATCATCCCGAAGAAGTTTTTCCACACGGCGGGCAACTTCCGCGAGCACGAGGAGGAGTCGAAGCGCGTCGCGTGGTCGCACGAGATCGCGCCCTGGATCGTCTTCTTCCAGAACGTCGACGCGATCGTCGGCCCGGACGAGCCGGTCGTCTACCCCGAGCACCTGACGGACGAGCTCGACTACGAGCTCGAGCTGGCGGTCGTGGTGAAGAAGGCCGGGAAGTGGTTCTCGCCCGAGGAGGCCATGGACTACGTCGGCGGGTACGTGATCTTCAACGACATCACCGCGCGGGACATCCAGCGTCGCGAGATGCGCTCGGGCGTCTTCTCGTTCTGCAAGGCGATCGATTCGTTCTGTCCCCTGGGGCCCTGGATCGTGACGGCGGACGAGATTCCGGACCCGCACGACCTCGCGATGGAGCTGCGCGTGAACGGCGAGGTGCGCCAGACGTCCCACTCCGGCCGGATGTCGACGACGATCCCGGAGATCTTGTCGCACTACTCGGCGCTCGGGTACAGCGCGGGCGACGTGTTATCGACCGGGACCGTGTCCGGAGTGGCCGGGTTCAGCGAGGACGCGGCCTCGCTCTACCTCCGGCCGGGCGACGTGATGGAGGCCGAGATCGAGCGGATCGGCGTGCTGCGCAATCCCGTGGTGTCGTGGCAGGAGGCGCACGGAAGGCCGGCGCCCGAGCGCGTGCGGTGGTAGCCGCGGGAGTGTCGGCGGCGCGAACCTCGATCCCGCACACCCCCACCCTGGGTGGGGAGAGCCGACCCGCCGCCCTCGGCGTCGACGCTACCGGAACAAACCGCACGCGTCAGTGTCGAGAGCGTGACGGGAGCGTGACGATTCCTTGAGCTGGCCGCGGGACGACGCGAAGCTCGAGCGCGTCCGCGCGCTGATGGCCGAGGAGGACATGGACGCGCTCGTCGTCCGGGCACCCGACAACGTCCTCTACCTCACGAACTTCTGGGGCATGAAGGGCTACGACGCTGTCGTCTTCCCGCGCGAGGGCGAGCCGGTGCTGATCTGCCTCGAGGCGTCCGCGGAGGACGCGGCTCAGACGGCCTGGACCGAAAGCGTCCAGTACCTCCGCGGGTACGCGCCGGACGATCCGCGGCCGCCGTTCGCCCGGACGCTCGATCTCGCGCAGGAGGCGGCGCGCGGCCGCGCGCGACTCGGCCTGGAGCTCTCGCTCGGCACCCAAGCGTCGGATCGCATGGTCGGCGAGCCGACGACGTTCACCGCCGGTTGGTTCAGCGCCTTCGACGGGGCCGTCGACGCGACGCCGCTCCTCGCACGCGCCCGAGCGATCAAGACGGAGCAGGAGCTGGAACGAATCCGGCTCGCGAACGAGATCGCGGCGGCGGCGATGGACCACGTACGCGAGCACATCCGACCAGGCATGAAGGAGTCCGAAGCGGCCGCGCTCTGGCAGGGCTTCGTCCACGGCGAAGGCACGGGGTGGAAGGGCCAGGTCGACCTGGCCCTTCCTTTTTCGCTCGTCTGGTCAGGCCCCGGGATCAAGACGTTCACGGCCACAGGGGACGGGCCTGTACTCGACGACGAGCCGACGCTCTTCGAGATCTGGGTCTGCGCCGACGGCTACTGGTGCGACCACACGAAAAACGTCTGCCCCGGCGAGCTGCGGCCCGAATACGCACGTCTCGAGGAGCAGCTGATGGAGGTGTACACCTACATCATCCACCGGTGTACCCCTGGGGAGAGCCTCGCCGAGTTCGACCGGACCGCGCGCGAGGCCATCGCGGAGGCGGGCTATCCCGGGCAGCCGAGCCACCCGCTCTGTCATGGCGTAGGCGCCCGCGCGCACGAGCCGCCATACGCGCACCAGGCCGGCGTGGGCACGGTCGAAGAGGGCATGGTGCTCGCGATCGAGCCGGGTGTGTACTGGGAGGGCGGGGGAGGCCTGCGCGTCGAGGACAACTTCCTGATCACAAGCGACGGGGCCGAGAAGCTCTCGTCGTTTCCGGACGGCGTGGTCCGCGCGTGACCGAGATCTGGACGGGCGCGCTGAACGACCCGTACCGCGTGGGAGGCTCCGTCGGCTTGTACGACACGACGCTTCGCGACGGCGAGCAGACAGTCGGTGTCGTGCTCGACCCGGAGCAGAAGCTCGAGATAGCGCGGCTCCTCGACGAGCTCGGCGTCGACCGGATCGAGGCGGGCTTCCCGCGCGTCTCGCAGGACGACTGGGGCGCGGTTCGGCTGATCTCCGAGGCCGGGCTACAGGCCGAGATCTGGGGGTTCTCGCGGGCCGTTCCGGGCGATCTCGAGGCGCTCGTCGAGCTGGGCGTCGAAGCGTCCGTGATCGAGTCGCCCATCTCCGACCTGAAGCTCGGCGCGATCGGGGTGCCGCGCGAGAAGATGCTCGGACGCATCGCGGATGCGATGAGGTTCGCGGCCGAGCATGACATCCGCGCCGCCTTCTTCGGCGTCGACTCGACTCGCGCCGACCCTGTCTTCTACGAGCGCGTCTACAAGAGCGCCGTCGAGGCCGGAGCAAAGGAGGTCTGCGTCGTCGACACGCTCGGCATCGCATCCCCGGAGGCCGTGGCCGACCTCGTCGGGCGGACCGTCGAGTGGGTTGGGCCGGAGGTTCCCGTCCACTTCCACGGCCACAACGACTTCGGGCTCGCGACGGCCTCGGCCGTGGCGGCCGTGAAAGCGGGCGCGAGGTGGATTCACGCCACGATCAACGGCATGGGCGAGCGGGCCGGCACCGCGCGCCTCGGCGAGGTGGCGCTCACGCTCCGGGCGCTCTACGGCGTGGAGTCGAAGCTTCGCCTCGACAGGATCCGCGAGGTCTCCGAGCGCGTCCGCGAGCTCGCCGGCTACGCGCTCGAGCCGTGGAAGCCGGTGACCGGCGAGACGCTCTTCCGGCGCGAGAGCGGCACCGTCGCGAGCCAGTTCCACGACCCGCCGTCGATCGAGCCGTACTCGTCCGAGCTCGTGCGTGCGGAGCGCGCCGTCGTCCTCGGCAAGAAGAGCGGGCTCGACTCGATCCGGATCAAGGCCGAGGAGCTTGGCCTCGACGTGCCCGAGGAGCGGCGGGCCGAGTTGCTCGCACGCGTCAAAGAGCTCGGAACACAAAAACGCGGCCTTGTCACCGACGAAGAGTTCCGGGACCTCGCGCGTGGCTGACTACGACGCGATCCTCATCGGCAGCGGGATCAACTCGCTCGCGTGCTCGGCGCTCCTGGCGCGAGGGGGCTGGCGCGTCTGCGTGCTCGAGCGGAACGACTACCTCGGCGGCGCGATCAAGACCGAGGAGCTGACCGAGCCCGGGTACCTCCACGACGTCTTCAGCGCCTGGCATCCGCTCTGGGTCGGGGGCGCCGCGCACTCGGAGCTCGCCGACGAGCTCGCCGAGCGCGGCCTCGAGTACCTGAACACCGACTACCCGACGGCGACGCTCTTTCCGGACGGCGAGGCCGCGTTCCTGCTCCGGAGCGCCGACGCGAACGCCGCCGAGCTCGACCGGCACGCGCCCGGCGACGGCGATGCTTGGCGGCGCGTCCTCGACGCGTTCCTCCCGAACGCGGACCTCGCGTTCGGCGTCCTCGGCACCGAGCTCTGGTCGAGGCACGGGCTCGCGCTCGCGCTGCGCGCGTACCGGCGGCTCGGCCGTCGCGGCGCGGCGGCTTTCGCCGGGGAGCTGCTCGTCTCGGGCCGCGACTGGCTGACCGAGACCTTCAGCTCCGAGCGCGCGCACGGCCTGCTCGCGCCGTGGGTCCTCCACACCGGCCTCGGCCCGGACGCAGCCGCTTCCGGGTTCATGACGCAGGTGATCGGCGTCGCGATCCAGGAGGGCGGGATGCCGATCCCGCGGGGCGGCGGCGCGCGCCTTGTCGACGCGCTCGTCCGGCTGATCCGCAACCACGGCGGCGTCTGCGAGACCGAGCGTGACGTCGAGCGGATCGTCGTCCACGACGGCGCGGCGGCCGGAGTCCGCACCGCTGGCGGACAGACGCTCACCGCAGAACGCGCGGTGGTCGCGAACGTCACGCCGACGCAGCTGTACGGGCGCCTGCTCGACGAGCGAGAGCCGCCGTTTCGCTACGGCCGCTCGGAGATGCAGATCCACTTCGCGCTCTCCGAGCCGCCGCTCTGGGAGGGCGACGAGCGGCTGGCGAAGACGGCGATCGTCCACCTGACGCCAGGCCTCGACGGCGTCTCGCGCGCCGTCAACGAGGCGGAGCGCGGCCTGCTCCCCGCCGAGGCGACGGTCGTCGTCGGGCAGCCGCTCACCATGGATCCGAGCCGCGCACCCGACGGCGCGGGCCTCCTCTGGCTCCAGCTCCAGGAGCTGCCCTGGCACGTCAAGGGCGACGCCGCCGACGAGCTAGACACCGGCGACGGCACGTGGACGGAGAGCCTCCGCGAGCGCTACGCCGACCGGATCCAGGCGCGCATCGCTAGGCACGTGCCGAACCTCGAGGCCGCGATCCGGAAGCGCGTCGTCCTCAGCCCTGCCGACCTCCAGGCCGCGAACGTCAACCTCCACCACGGCGACCCGTACAGTGGGTCCCTCGCGCTCGACCAGAACTTCCTCTGGCGACCGTTCGCGTCGAGCCCGGGCCACCGCACCGCGATCGACCGCCTCTGGCACATCGGCGCGAGCACGCATCCGGGGCCGGGCCTCGGCGCCGGCTCGGGCACCCTCGTCGCGAAGCAGCTCCTGGAGCCGCCGCTGCCGAGGCGCGTCCTCGCGCGCGTCCGCCGATGAGGCTCTCGATCTCGCAGATCACGACGGTGACGCAGTCGTTCGCCGACGACCTCGACGCCTACCGCGCGGCCGGCGCCGACGGGATCGGGATCTGGGAGATGAAGCTCGCCGACGACTCGCTCGAGCGGTTCCGGGAGAGCGGGCTCGAGGCCGCCGCCGCCGTTCCGACCGTGCCGTCGATCCTGCCGCTGCCGCTCATGCCCGGCCCGGCCGATCCCGCCGAGCGCGTCGAGGCGATCTGCCAAGGGATCGAGCGGCTCGCACCGTTCGAGCCGGCGTGCGTGCTCTTCCTCACCGGCCCCGGGGACGACCGCGAGGCCATCCTCGACGGCATCCGGACGATCGCCGACTGTGGCCGCCGCCACGGAGTACGCGTCGCGCTCGAGCCGATCCAGCGCGAGTTCGCGCACTACTGGACGGTCGCGAGCTCGCTCGACGAGGCGGCGGCCCTGATCGACGACGCTGGCGCGGACGTGGGCCTGATGTACGACGTCTGGCACCTCTGGTGCGAGCCGCTCGCCGAGATCGAGCGTCACCGGGAGCGGATCGCGGCCGTCCACGTCGCCGACTGGCGCGAACCGACGCGGAACACGAACGACCGCGTCCTGCCGGGCGACGGCGTCGTCGACTACGGGTCGATCCTCGACGCGCTCCGCTGGGACGGCCTCTACGACCTCGAGATCTTCTCCGACGCGGAGCTGCCGGGATCGCTGTGGAAGGAGGACCCGCGCGAGGTCGCCCGGCGCGGGCTCGCGAAGCTCAGGGAGGCGCTGTGGAACGCGTCTGCATAGTCGGCGCGGGCGTGATCGGCAGCCTCTACGCCGGCCACCTCGGCCGCGTCTGCGACGTCTCGGTCCTCTGCCGCCGGGACGAGCATGCGCGGGCCCTGAACGAGCGCGGCCTCACCGTCTCGGGACGGCACGACTACCACGCTCGCGTCACGGCCTCGACGGACCCCGACGACCTCCCCGAGCCCGACGTCGCGATCGTCGCCACGAAGACGACCGAGCTCGCGGCCGCCGCCGCGCGGCTCGAAGGACGATGGCCACAAGCGACGCTCATGACCGTCCAGAACGGACTCGGCGCCGAAGAATCGTTCGCCGACGGCAGTCGCAAACTCATCTCCGCAGTCACGTTCATGAGCGGCACGCGCCATTCGGACACGCACGTCGAGTACATCCTCGACACGGAGACGTGGCTCGGCCCGTACGGCGCGACGCCGTACCGGCTCGTGGAGGAGGTCGCCGCGTTGCTCGTCCACGCCGACCTACGTGCGCGCGCGTTCCGCGACCTCCGGCCGGCGCAGTGGTCGAAGCTGATCTTCAACGCGACCGTGAACTCGGTCGCCGCGCTGACCGGGCTTCCGCACGACCCGCATTTCGCAGCACGCGACGAACCGACCGACCTCGGCCACCTCGTCCACGGCCTGATGGACGAGGGCAAGGCCGTCGCCGCGGCGGCACGGATCGAGCTGCACGAAGACCCGTGGGAGATGAACGTGCATGCCACGAGGCGCGGCAGCCGCCACTATCCGTCGATGCTGGAGGACGTGGAGGCGCGCCGGCACACTGAGATCGACCACATCACGGGCGCGCTCGTGCGGGAGGCCGAGCGCGTCGGCGTGCCGGTCCCGCTGCACGCGGCCATGTACCGGCTTGTCAAGGCGAGGGAGGCCTCCTGGTCATCCATTGACCCGCCGCCGTCGTAGGGATTTCAATAGCGCGTGGGCGGGGTCCATCCAACGAGGAGGAGGGCGTGGTGAGACGAGCGGCAAGGTGGGGTGCTCTGGCAGCGATCCTGGCGGCGGCTGCGGCGGTCGCGGCCCTGGCAGGCACCACCGGCGGTCATGCCGCCACGGCTGCGAAGCCGATCGTGATCGGCTGGGCGTTCGACCAGAAGGGCCAGATGGCGCCCTTCGACGATCCCGCCCTCGCGGCCGCGAAGATCCGCGTCGCGCAGATCAACGCCAAGGGCGGCGTGGTCGGCGGACGGAAGCTCCAGATCAAGACCTGCGACACGCAGAACAACGACCAGGCCAAGGCGAAGGCGTGCGCTGCGAGCCTGCTCGGGGCGGGCGCGAACATCATCTTCACGACGTGCGACGTCGACTTCGCGACGCCGGTGGTGCAGGAGGCGATCAACCGCGGCGTCCTCGCGATCGCTCCCTGCATCGGCACCGACCAGATGGGGCCGAAGCGGTTCGCGGCGAAAGGGAAGCTCGCCTTCAGCTTCGGCAACGTCGCGCAGGACGAGGGCTCGGCGATGGCCGAGTACGCGCACCGGCGCGGCTGGAAGACGGCGTCGCTCGCGACGAACACGCTGCTCGTCTACTTCAAGAACGTGGTGGAGGCGTTCGACAAGCGCTTCACGCAGCTCGGCGGCAAGATCGTCGACCGAGAGAGTTACGCGACCGGCGCGAACAACGTCGGCGCCGCCGTCACGCGCCTCAACTCAAAGAAGGCGGACGTGATCGTGACGTCGACCGCGTTCGGCGAGCTGCCGGCGCTCGTCTCGGGGCTCCGGGCGCTCGGGAACAAGACGCCGATCCTCAACTCGTGGGCCGGCGACGGCACGTACTGGGTGACGAAGAGCCCACAGGTCACGAACTACTACTGCGTCAC
>DASUZD010000142.1:0-8984 GCA_036377055.1 Gaiellaceae bacterium
CGGCGCTCCGACCCTCCGCCGAGCAGGAGCGCGAGGCGGTGTTCTCGCCGCTCGGCGCCCCGAGGTACGCGCTCGGCCTCGAGACGATCTACGAGGCCTACCTCGTCCATTACGGCCGGTCGCGGCTCTTCGCGACGAATGACCGCGACGACGAGCTCCTGCTCGGCGACTACCTCTACGCGCACGGGCTCGTCCGGATCGCGTCATACGGGCAGGTCGCGGCCGTGGTCGACCTCGGGGAGCTCGTCTCGCTGTGCGCGTACCTGCGAGCCGAGCGCGCGGACGGTGACGCCGAGCTCTGGGCGGCGACGGCCGCGCTGCTCGGCGAGGCCGACCTCGCACCGGCCCGGGCCGCGCTCCGCGATCGTGGCGATCCGCGCCCGCTCGCCGAGCTCGCTCGGGAGGCAGCGAGCCCCTCGGCGGTCGAGCAGGCACTCGCGGCTCACCGCCTACGGTTCGGTTAGAGTCGCCGCCGCGATGAGCCCGCTCGCCTTCCTCCTGCCCCTGGCCGCCGAGGACGCCGCCACCGAGGGCCGGAAGGTGATCATCGCGATGCTGATCGTGGGCCTCGTCTTCGTGAGCGTGATCGCCCTCGGCGAGACGCTGCACTGGCTGCGCAACCGCCGCCATTGAGTTAGTGGCTCAGAGCCACAAGCTCGTGCGCTTAGCGTGCGACAGCCGTTTTCCAGAGTTAGTGGCTCAGAGCCACTAACTCCGGACCCGCGCTACGGCTCGGCGCTGAAGACGATCACGCGGCTGAACGTCGTGCCGTCGATCTGGTAGCCGTAGCAGCCGGGGCCGCGGAGGCGCGTGTAGGTCGCCGTGGCGCGCCAGCCGCGGAAGCCGGCCGTTACCGGCGGGATTTGCAGCTCCGCGAACGGGTGCACGCCCCCCTCGAACCCCAGCCAGTTCGTCCCGTCGAGCTGCCGGCCGCGGATCAGGAGCGGGCCGCGGTAGCCGGGCCTGACGATCCACAGGACCTTCGCGAAGATCCAGCCGCCCGCCGAGCGCCCGCCGTCGTAGTGGTACGTGCCGTCCGGGAACGGAACCGGATAGACGGGGCCCGCGCCGAGGGCGATGCCGAAGTCCTTGTACACCCGGCTCGCCGGCGACCGCGGGCACGGGCTGCCCGGCGCGATGGTCGGGATCCTGATGCGGCGCCGAAGCCGCGCCGGGGCGTGGCCGCGGCAGATCGCCTCGTCGGCGACCGCTCCCTCGGACGGGTCGCCGCAGATCCAGGCGTAGCTGCCCGGCCTCAGACCCTGGCTCGCCGGCGTCGGGTAGGAAGCGGCGAGCGCAGCGGCGGCGAAGAAGCCAGCGAGCACGGTCAAATTACAGCGCGTCTTGGGCCGATGTTCCAGGCCCCGCGGACTCCGACCCAATCGCGATCGCTCCCCGGGAGACGACCTCGGTCGCTCGTGCACCGCCGGCGCCGCCAGAGGCTTCGAGCTCTCGGCGCTCAACTTCGAGCTCGAACGCGCAGGCGCCGGTCAGTGAAACGCGTGTGCTTGCACGCGCTCCGCGCGGCAGCTTCAATGCTGATACGGCGTAGACGAAGACGAGAAGCAGCCCGAAGCCGAGCGAGACCCAAGGCTCGCCGGTGACCGCGAAGAAACAAGCCAGTCCGGCGATAACGGCAGTGAAGACGAGCACCTCGAGGTTTGCCATCGCCAGGACTTATCGTCCGGATCGCGCGTTTTTGGACAAGGGTCGTCCCATTCGCATCTCCCACCGAAGTATCGGCGGCAGCCCTCTACCCCTCGGCCTCGCGCAGGCTCTCGCGGTGCCTGTCACCAGGACTCGGATCGGGGCCACCGCTCGACAGCCGCCGCAGCCAATGCGGGAGTCAACGATTTCGCCGCGCAGGTGGATTCACTCCGCCTGCGCTACCTGAGGCCTGAGTTACAAGGCGTTCGAAGCACCGACCGAACCGCCGGCTCCTGCGCGGCTGAACGAGGGTGCCGCCGGCAAGGAGGGGGCACGTGGGGGAACCAGGGGTTCCCCCACGAGACGGGCGACTAGACTCGTCAGGATGGCTCCGCCGGCGGACCTCCGCTCGTGGATCGCGCTGCTCGAGCGCGAGGGCGAGCTCGTCCGAGTCGCCGCCGAGGTCGACCCCGACCTCGAGATCACGGAGATCGTCGACCGCACCGTGAAGTCGGGCGGGCCTGCGCTCCTGTTCGAGAACCCGAAGAACGCGAGCCACCCGCTGCTGATCAACCAGTTCGGAACCGAGCGGCGGATGTGTTTGGCCTTCGACGCGCCGAGCCTCGACGACGTCGCCCGCAAGCTCGCGGACGTGCTCGAGATGCAGCCGCCGCAGGGAATCGCGGAGAAGGTGCGCGGCCTCAAGAAGCTGAAGTCGATTGCCGACTCGCGCCCGCAGGCCGTCCGCCGCGCGGCGTGCCAGGAGATCGTGCTCGACGAGCCGAGCCTCGCCGGGTTGCCGATCCAGCGCTGCTGGCCGGGCGACCCGGCGCCGTTCGTCACGCTCCCGGCCGTGATCACGCGCGACCCCCGCACCGGGACGCGCAACGTCGGCATGTACCGGATGCAGGTGATCGACGACCGGACGACGTTCATGCACTGGCAGATCCACAAGGACGGCCGCGCTGACTACCTCGCGACCGACGGCCGGATCCCGGTCGCGGTCGCCCTCGGCCTCGACCCGGTGACGACCTACTCCGCGAGTGCGCCGCTCCCGAAGCACGTCGACGAGCTGATGCTCGCCGGCTTCCTGCGCGGCGAGCCCGTCGAGGTCGTTCGCGCGAAGACGATCGACCTCGAGGTGCCGGCCAACGCGGAGATCGTCCTCGAGGGCTACATCGAGAAGGACGAGGTCGGCGACGAGGGCCCATTCGGCGACCACACCGGCTACTACACGCCGTCGGAGCCGTTCCCGATCTTCCACCTGACCGCCGTGACGATGCGACGCGACGCGGTCTACCCGTCGATCGTCGTTGGAAAGCCGCCGCAGGAGGACGCATGGCTCGGCAAGGCGACGGAGCGCATCTTCCTGCCGGCGGTGAAGATGAGCGTCCCCGAGATCGTCGACTACGACCTGCCCGTCGCCGGCGCCTTCCACAACTGCGTGATCGTCTCGATCCGCAAGGCGTTCCCCGGCCACGCGAAGAAGGTGATGCACGCGATCTGGGGTCTCGGGATGCTCTCGCTCTCGAAGTCCGTGGTCGTCGTCGACGAGCACGTCGACGTCCACGACTACGAGCAGGTCTTCTTCTACGTCTGCGCGAACGTCGACCCGAAGCGCGACGTGCTCATCTCCGAAGGCCCGCTCGACCACCTCGACCACGCGCCGACGCTCCAGTTCCAGGGCGGCAAGCTCGGGATCGACGCGACCGCGAAAGGGCCGGCGGAGGGGACGCGCCCGTGGCCCGAGGAGATCCGGATGACCGACGAGGTGCGCGCGCTCGTCGACCGCCGCTGGGGCGAGTACGGGATCGAGATCGAGGGCGCCGCAGGGAACGGCGGAACCCGTCATATTTCGCGGCCGTTGCGGCAACTGTTACGTCTTTGACAAGAGCCACAAAGTCCGAGTTGAATCCCCACTGGTAGCGAAGGAGAGGCGTAACGAAGTGGAACCGGCGCAGGGCGACGACAAGCCGCACGTCCCGCCTCCGAGCCTCTGGCCCGTCGGCTTCGCGATCGGCATCGCCTGCATCCTCGTCGGCCTGATCGTCCGGCCGCTGCTGATCGTCCCGATCGGCGCTGCGATCGCTCTGATCTTCGGCTTCCTCTGGGTCCGCGACGCGACGCGGGGGTACCGCGGCCCGGTGCCCGAGGTCGAGCCGGAGCGCCGCCCGCCGCGCCGCCGGCGCGCGCCCGCGATCCCGGCCCACAAGGGCGAGGCGGCGATGCCGGAGCCGGAGCCGGGTGAGATCGAGCGCTTCCCGCGCAGCCGCTTCCTCGAGGGCGCCACCCTCGGCCTCGGCGGACTGATCGGCGGGATCGTCACCGTGCCAGTGCTCGGCCCTGCGATCGCCGAGGCGTTCCTCCACCAGCACCACGGCGACCTCGACCTCGGGCCGGTCTCGAACTTCCCGGTCGGCAAGTACGTGATCACGACCTTCTTCACCGATCCCGAGGAAGGGGACGTCACCCGCAGGACGGCGTACATCCGGAACAACGGCGCCGGCGAGGGCGGCCCGAGCTTCACGATCATCTCGAATCGCTGCGCCCACCTCGGTTGCCCCGTCCAGCCGAACGGTCCCGTCTTCGACAACCAGAAGAAGACGACGAAGACGAAGAGCGCCGGCGACGTCACCCTCACGCCCACGCTGCCGGCGGGCTTCGGCTGCCCGTGCCACGGCGGCCAGTACGACAAGGAGGGCAACCGGACCGCCGGGCCGCCGGTTCGCGGCCTCGACCGCTACGAGTACCTGATCCGCGACGGCCACCTCGTCCTGCTCAAGGCGTACAGCGTCGGGCACGTCGAGGGCGCCGGCGCGAGCGCGAAGATCCAGAAGTACCCGCTCACCAACCCGGGCGACCACGTCCACGGCATCGAGTCGTGGATGTACCCGCTCCAGCCTCCTCACTAGCTCGTGGCGCGTTCCCGCAAATCCGCCCGCCGCCAGCGCATGGAGTCGATGATCGTCTACCCGATCGAATGGCTGGAGGAGCGCTCGGGGCTCGTCGGCGGTGTCCGCTACTTCCTCTTCCGCAAGGTCCCCTCGGACACGAACTGGATGCAGACGCTCGGCTCGGCGACGCTGACGGCGTTCATCGTCCAGGCCGTCACCGGCGTGATCCTCGCGATGTTCTACAAGCCCGACCCGAAGACGGCCTACCAGTCGATCCAGCACATCACGAACGACGTTACGCTCGGCTGGCTCGTCCGCGGCATGCACCGCTGGGGGGCGAGCGTCTTCATCATCCTGATGTTCCTGCACATGGGTCGCGTCTTCATCTTCGGCGCCTACAAGTACCCCCGCGAGCTGAACTGGATCATCGGCGTCCTGCTCCTCGCGTTGGGCCTCGGCGAGGGCTTCACCGGCTACCTGCTCCCGTGGGACCAGACGGCCTACTGGGCCACGGTCGTCGGGATCAACATCAACGGCACGGCGCCGTTCATTGGGCCGTTCCTGGCGCAGTTCCTGCGCGGCGGCGCCGAGATCGGTCCCGACACGATCGCGCGCTTCTACTCGATTCACATGCTCCTGCTCCCTGGCGCGATCGCCGCCCTGATCGGGCTGCACCTCTACCTCGTCGTCCGCCTCGGCGTCACGTCGCCGCCGTGGTCGAAGGATGCCGCGGGCGCCGACCGCGTCGAGCCTGAGCCGGCGCCGACGACGAGGCGCGGCCTTCTCCAGCCAGGGGCTCGCGGGGGGATACCTAGGTGACCCTCCCGGCCCCGTCCGTCGGCCTCTGGGCCGCGATCACGCGGCGCGATCCGGCGTCCTCAGTCGCGGCCGGGCTGACTAGCCCGCCCACTCCCTGCGTCCTTGTCTCGCTTGGTGCTCGCGACCCAGAGACTCGACGACGAGACCGGAAGGATCACCGATGAGCCGGGCTCTCGACGAGCGCCGCGCGCAGTTCCAGCGCTACAAGCAGGACGTCAAGGAGCGCGGGAAGCCGTTCTACCCGTACGCGATGTTCCACGACACGGTCATGAGCCTCGTCGTTGTCAGCGTCATCGTCGGCCTCGCGGTGATCTGGAAGTACACGGCCGGCGAGGACCCGAACAAGCCGGGCCTCCTCGGGCCGCTCTACGCCGAGCCGGCCGATCCGGGCACGACGAACTTCGTCCCGCGACCGGATTGGTACTTCTACTTCCTCTTCTACCTGCTCCGGATCTTCAAGTGGCCGAACACGGTCATTCTCGGGACGGTCGGCATCCCGACGATCGCTCTGATCCTCCTGCTCGCGCTCCCGTTCCTCGACGTCCGGCGCGAGCGGCGGCTCCTCCGCAGGCCGGTCGCGGTCGTCGCCGCGATCCTGACCGTGCTCTCGATGGGCGTGCTCACCTACAAGGGCGCGACGGCGAAGGAGTCGCTCGGCAGCGAGACGCTCGCCGCCGTGCCGACGTGGGCGCAGCGTCAGGGATTCCAGAACAACAAACAGGCGCTCGCCGGCGCGAAGCTGTTCGCGACGGTCGGCTGCGAGCAGTGCCACACGTACCTCGGCACCGGCTCGTCGAACCTCGGCGCGCCCGACCTCTCGTCGATCGGGAAAGGGCAGCAGGCGTCGTTCTTCGCGCAGTACGTGGCGAACCCGCGCCGGTTCGGCAACCCCGTGATGCCCGTCTACGGCGAGACGTACAGCAAGGCGCAGCTGGCCCAGATCGCGGCCTTCCTCGCCGCGTCCAAGGGCCCGAAGTAGTAGCGCGCCGTGCGCGTCTTCCTGGGCATCACGGGCGCCTCGGGCGCTCCGTACGCCGCGAGGCTGCTCGAGGCGCTGGCCGCGGCAGACTGCGAGATCGGCGTCTGCGCCTCCCGGGCGGGGATCGAGGTGCTCGCGACCGAGCTCTACCGGAACCCGCACCTCTCCTCGGACGAGACGCTCGCACGCTTCCTCGAGCACTCGGGCGGCGCGGCGACGCTCTACCACGAGCAGGACTGGAGCTCGCCCTACGCGAGCGGCTCGGCGAAGGTCGACGCCTACGTCGTCTGCCCGTGCTCGATGGGCACGCTCGGGACGCTCGCGAGCGGCGCGATGTCGAATCTCATCCACCGCGCCGCCAGCGTTGCGCTGAAGGAGGGTCGCCGGCTCGTGCTCGTCCCGCGCGAGACGCCGCTCTCGACGATCCACCTCGAGAACATGCTCCGGCTGCGGCAGGCCGGCGCTGTCATCCTCTTCGCCGCGCCCGGCTTCTACCACGGCGCCGAGAAGGTCGACGACCTGGTCGACTTCGTCGTCGCCCGGTGCCTCGACCAGCTCGGGCTCGAGAACGCGCTCGCGCCGCGCTGGGGGCAGTCGTGAGCGTCGAAACAGGAACGCTCCCGCCGAGCGCGGTCGAGTCGATGTTCGACCGGATCGCGCCGGTCTACGACGCGATGAACCGCGTGATGACGGCCGGGCTCGACCGGCGTTGGCGCGCGCTCACTGCTGCGGCGGTCGTGCGGGCGGGCGACCGCGTGCTCGACGGCTGCTGCGGCACCGGCGACCTCGCGCTCGCGGCGCTCGAACGCGGCGGCCGCGTCACGGGCCTCGACTTCTCCGAGCCGATGCTCGAACGCGCGCGCCGGAAGTCGGCAGCGATCGAGTGGGTGCGGGGCGACCTGCTCGAGCTGCCGTTCGAGGACGCCTCGTTCGACGCTGCAACGGTCGGCTTCGGCGTCCGGAACCTCGCCGACCTGGAGCGTGGTTTGCTCGAGCTCCACCGGGTCCTCCGCCAGGACGGGCGGCTCGGGATCCTCGAGATCACGACACCGCGCGGCCCGCTGCGCCACTTCTACCGGCTCTGGTTCGACCGCCTCGTCCCGCTGCTCGGGAAGGCGCTTCCCGGCGGCTCCGCGTATACGTACCTTCCGGCCTCAGTGCGCCGGTTCCCGGACGCGGAGAGCCTCGCGGCGCTGCTCGACGACGCCGGCTTCCGCGCGATCCGCTACCGCTTCCTCGCCGGCGGGATCGTCGCGCTGCACACCGCGGAGGCCGCGTGACCGCCCTCGCCTCGATTCGCTCGACTCCCGGGCTGGACCCGTACCTCGAAGAGCTCGAGGAGCGGCTCGACTCCGTCGTCGGCACCTACGGCGGGATCGTCTCGGCCGTCGGCGCCGAGGCGCTCGCGGCCGGCGGAAAGCGTCTGCGTCCCTTGCTCGTCTTCCTCGCGACGCCGCCGGACGACGCGGCGAAGGTCGCGGCGGGCGTCGCCGTCGAGCTCGTCCACATGGCGACGCTCGTGCATGACGACCTGATCGACGGCGCCGCGTTCCGGCGCGGCCGCGTGTCGGCGTGGCAGGCGTTCGGACCGGACGCGGCGCGGGCGGCCGGCGACTACCTCTTCGCTCGCGCGTTCGCCGAGCTCGCGAGTGCGGGCGACGCGGGAGACGTCGCGCTGCTCGCAAACGCGGTGCTCTGCCTCGCGCGAGGTGAGGCGCTCCAGCGCCGCCAGCGGCACGACCCGGACACGTCCATCGATGCCTACCTCGAGCGGTGCGCGCTGAAGACGGGGAAGCTCTTCGAGGCAGCGTGCGCCCTGGGCGGCGGCGGGCTGGGCGCGTTCGGGCTCGCGCTCGGGATCGCGTTTCAGATCACCGACGACATCCTCGACTGCTCCGGGGAGACGATCGAGACCGGCAAGATCGCGGGCACCGACCTGCGCGAGGGGACGCCGACGCTGCCCCTTCTACTGGCCGCGCGCGAGGACGAGGTCGTGCGCCGGGCGCTCGCCGGCGGGCCGCTCGACGGCGCGCTGGTTCGCGTGGCGGCGACGACCGCCCTCGCGCGCTCGCGCGAGCTCGCACAGGAGTACGCGGTCCAAGCGCGCGCGTGCCTGAACGGCGAGCTGCGGCGCGACGAGCTCGAGGCGCTCACCTACGCGGTCGTGGAGCGGGAGGCCTGATGGCCGTCGCACTTGACGCGCTGGAGGCGGTCCGCGAGAAGGTCGAGGCGGGGGAGCGGCTCGACTTCGAGGACGGACTCGCTCTCGCGGAGTCGGACGACCTGCTCGCGCTGGGCGAGCTCGCCGACCTCGCGCGCCGGCGGCGGGGCGGCACCGACGACGTCTACTTCGTCCAGAACCTGTACCTGAACCAGACGAACGTCTGTCGCGTCAAGTGCAAGTTCTGCGCGTTCGCGATGACGCGGAAGCAGCCGGGCGCGTACACGATCACGACGGACGAGCTCGTCGAGGACGCCGTGCGGCAGCGCGAGCTGACGGACTTCACCGAGATCCACATGGTGAACGGGGAGAACCCGCACGTCGGCTTCGACTTCTACCTCGACACGACGCGCGCGCTGCACGAGGCGATGCCGGACGTGCACCTGAAGCTGTACACGGCGAGCGAGATCCACCACATGACGAC
>DASUZD010000143.1:0-3842 GCA_036377055.1 Gaiellaceae bacterium
CCGGCCCGCGGTCGTGTACACGCCCCACCCGGACGTGAACCTCGACCATCGCGCGCTCTTCGACTCGGTTTCCGTCGCGACTCGGCCGGTACCGGGCCAGGTCGTCCGACGCGTGCTGACCTATGCGCCGACGTCGAGCACCGAGTGGACTCCTGCGGGCAGCAACTGGTTCGTCCCGAACTGGTTCGTCGACGTGACGGAGACGATGGAGCGCAAGCTCAAGGCGTTCGCGCGCTACGAGACCGAGCGCCGCGAGTACCCGCATCCGCGCTCCGAGCGCGCGCTCGAGGCGTACGCCCGGTTCTACGGCTCCTCGGTCGGCTGCGAGTTCGCGGAGCCGTTCGTCCTCATCCGCTCGCTCGAGCCCGCTTAGAATCGCGACCGGCTTGTGGCGCGGCTTCTCTCGACCCTGCTCGTCGTCGGCCTGCTCGGCGGGACCGCGGCGGCGTTCGCGGTCACCGAGGGCCTGAAGCTCGAGCGCAGCCCGATCACGAGCACGAAGGTCGACAAGATCATCTCCCCCGTGTGCGGCTGCCGGACAGCCCACGCGGCGATCGACTTCCGGCTGCGGAAGGGCGATCGCGTGACCGTCCGGATCGAGAACGACCAGGGGCTCGTCGTGCGGACGCTCGTGGCCGGGAAGCGCGCTCCGCGCGGCCCGTTCGCGATCACCTGGAACGGGCGTGACGACGCAGGGAACGTGCTGCCGCAGGGGTCGTACAAGCCGCGCGTCCACCTCGCCCACGCGCACCGGACGATCGTGCTGCCGAACCCAATCGCTATCGACACGACGCCACCGACGATCCGCGTCCTCCGCCCAATCCAGCGGGTGATCTCGCCCGACGGCGACCACCGGCACGACCAGGTTCGCGTCCACTACCGCGTCGACGAGCCGGCGAGCGCGATCCTCTACGTCAACGGTGTCCGGCGCTCCCTCGGCCGGACGAAGCAGCTCACCGCGGAGGCGCGCTGGACGGCGCGGCGCGGCGGGCACGGCGTCCCGCCCGGCCGGTACCGGATCTCGATCGCGGCCCGCGATCTCGCCGGGAACGTCTCGAAGCCGATCCCGATCGGCACGGTGCGCGTGCGGTACGTCGTCCTCGCGCAGCGCGTCCTGCACGCGCGCCCGGGTACGAAGTTCCACGTTCGGGTGCTGACCGATGCGCCCAACGTGCGCTGGCGGCTCGGGAAGCGGAGCGGAGTCGGGAAGAGAAACCTCGTGCTGCGCGCGCCGACGAAGCCGGGCCGCTACCACCTGCTCGTCCAGGTGAACCGGCACGCGGCGCGCGCGCTCGTCGTCGTGGAGCGGCGGCCGTGACGGCCGAGCTCGCCCGGCTCGGCGGCGTGCTCGGCTGCGGCGGGCTCGCGGTGCTCCTCGTCGCGACCGACCGGCGGGCGCGGATGGCCGGCCTCGTCGGCGTGGGCGTGGGCGCGCTCCTGCTCGCGGTCTACCTGCTTCCGCACGGTCACCGGCCGCTGCTCGCCGCCGCGGGGATCGTCGGGCTGCTGCTCGCGGCCGCGGGAGCCGTCGTGCTCCGCCGCTGGCCGTGGGCGATCGCGCTCGCGGCGCTCGCCTGCGCGCCGGCCAGGATTCCCGTCAGCGTCGGCTCGACGGACTCGAACCTCCTCGTCCCGCTCTATGCCGTTGTGGCTGCCGGGGCGCTGGCGCTCGCGTGGGAGCTCGTTCGCGGCGACGAGCGCGCGCGAGAGCTCGGGCCGGTCGCGTGGCCGCTCGCCGCGTTCGTCGCCTGGACAGGCCTTGCGATCCTCTGGGTCGACGACCTCCGGCAGGGCGCGATCGAGCTGCTCTTCTTCTTCCTGCCGTTCGGGCTGCTCGCGATCTCGATCGCCCGGCTGCCCTGGAGCCGCCGCTGGCTCACGATCCTCTACGCCCAGCTCGCTCTGATGGCGCTCGCGTTCGGCGCGATCGGCGTCTACCAGTACGCGACGCGCGACGTCTTCTGGAACCCGAAGGTGATCGTCGGCAACGCATACGCGCCGTTCTTCCGCGTCAACTCGGTGTTTTGGGACCCGTCCATCTACGGCAGGTTCCTCGTCGTCGCGATCCTCGCGAGCCTCGTGCTCGTCTTCGCCGACCGGACGGGGCGGCGCGCGCTCGTGCTCGCCGTCGTGATCGCGGCCACCTGGGTCGGCCTGCTCTTCTCGTTCTCGCAGTCGAGCTTCTTCGCGCTGATCGCGGGCGTGCTGGTGCTCGCTGCGGTCGCCTGGCGGTGGCGGGCAGCCGTCGTCGCGGGGCTCGCCGCCGCGGTGCTCGTGAGCGTCGGGTTCGGGGCTCCCAACGTGCGCCACTCCCTGCTCGGGCACACGCGGTCGAGCTTCGACAAGGTGACGAGCGACCGCTACTCCCTCGTCTCCAACGGGCTCAAGATCGCCGTCCACCACCCGGTGCTCGGCGTCGGCGTCGGCGGGTTCAAGCGGGCGTACGCGAAGCAGACACACCTGCGCGGGAGCGAGCCGAAGAGGGCCGCGTCGCACAACACGCCGATCACCGTCGCGGCCGAGACGGGCCTGCCCGGAATCGCGCTGTTCGCGTGGCTCGTCGCGGCCGGGCTCCTCACGGCCGTGCGTCGCGTCGGCTGGAGCTTCGAGGGCCGCACGAGCCTGATCGCCGCATTGGCGCTCGGCGCGATCCTCGTGCACAGCGTCTTCTACAACGCACTCTTCGAGGACCCGATGGCCTGGGGCCTGCTGGCGCTCGCCGTGCTCGTGCCGACCGTGCGGCGGGAGGAGACGGCGTGATCGAGTCCTGGCGCCGCGTCCTCGTCCTCGCGCCGCACACCGACGACGGCGAGTTCGGCTGCGGCGGGACGATGGCCCGGCTCGTCGAGGGCGGCGCCGAGGTTCGTTACGTCGCGTTCTCGATCGCGACCCGGTCGCTGCCGGAGGGCTTCCCGCCCGACACGCTCGCCCGCGAGGTGCGCGACGCGACGGCGGAGCTCGGGATCCCGGAGTCGCAGCTGACGGTGCACGACTTCGACGTCCGCACCTTCCCGCAGCACCGGCAGGACATTCTCGAGCTGCTCGTCGCGCTGTGGGAGGACTGGCGGCCGGACGCGGTCTTCCAGCCGAGCGTCCACGACGTCCACCAGGACCACCAGGTGATCGCGGCCGAGGGCCTGCGCGCCTTCAAGCGGACGACGATTCTCGGCTACGAGATCCCCTGGAACAACTTCGACTTCGGCTACCAGGCGTACGTGGCGCTCGACCAGCCACACCTCGAGCGGAAGGTCGCGGCACTCGCCAAGTACGAGTCGCAGCAGCACCGCCGCTACTCCGATCCCGAGTACATCTGGAACCTGGCCCGCACGCACGGAGTGAACGTGAACCGGGAGTACGCCGAGGTCTTCGAGGTGTACCGCGTCGTTGCCTGAGAGCGTCGTGCTTGGTGCTGCAACGCCTGCGTTCTAGGCTCCGAAGATGGTCCGTGGTCGTGCGAGGTGAGCGTCTGCGCAGCCTGCGGCTTCGAGGCGGACGCGCCGTTCAAGTTCTGCCCTGAGTGCGGCGAGCCTGCTGTCGCCGCGGGGCGCGAGCAGCGGAAGACGGTGACCGTGCTGTTCTGTGACGTCACCGGGTCGACCGCACTCGGTGAGTCGACCGATCCCGAGGCGTTGCGGGAGCTGCTCGCCCGCTACTTCGAGCGCATGCGCGGGATCGTCGAGTCTCACGGCGGGACGGTGGAGAAGTTCATCGGCGACGCGGTGATGGCCGTGTTCGGCATTCCCGTCGTCCACGAGGACGACGCCCTGCGCGCGGTCCGGGCGGTCACCGAGCTACGGGCGTCCCTCCACGAGCTGAACGAGGACCTGCGCGCGGAATTCGGC
>DASUZD010000144.1:0-13620 GCA_036377055.1 Gaiellaceae bacterium
CCAGCTGGGCTCGACGGCGCGGCGGGTTCTTGACGGTCTCATGGTGGCCTCCGTGGCGGGGCGGCGCCCGCGTTCGCGAATTGCGTTGAGACTCCGGTTGGTTGCGATCCGGTAGAGCCAGGAGCGCAGCGACGCCCGCTCATCGAAGCCGTCGAGCCCGCGCCAGGCGGCGAGCAGTGTTTCCTGGACGAGATCCTCGGCGTCCTGCACGGAGCCGAGTAGCCGGTAGCAATGCAGCTGAAGCTCGCGCCGGAACGGCTCGACCAGCGACGCGAACGCGCGCTCGTCGCCTCCCTTGGCCCGTTCGAGATCGACGGTCATCGCATCAATGACACCAGGTCGGTCGGAAACGGACCGGCGGTCCGTTTCGCGGCATCGCAGTGTCTTTGACGTTGCACCACCGCGAACCGGAGATGACCTGATGCAGAAGCAACGTTGGGTGCCCGCAAAGTGAGCAGCGCGCTCGCACGCGTGTTCGCCCTTTGGCGCACGGGCCTACCGAGGCCTGTCCTCGTTCTGCAGGGCGGGGACGCGCTCAACTACTTCGGAACCGGACTGCTCCTTCCCTTCGAGATCATCTACCTCCACGCGGCCCGCGGCTTCTCGACGGCGACCGCGGGGCTGGTGCTGGCGACGGTCATGGGTACGGCCGCATTGGTAACGCTCCCTTCCGGCGCGCTCCTCGATCGTTTCAGTGCGAAACGGATCCTGATCGCGGGCAATGTCTTGAACGCACTCGGCTACGGGGGCTTGGCGTTTGTCGACCGTCCTTGGCAAGGCTTCGTCTGCTCGGCCGTCGGCGGTGCCGGCTTTGGACTCGTGGGAACCGCCGGCCAGGTCCTGACCTTGACCCTGGTCCCGGCGGAGCAGCGCGCCGCATCGACCGCGCTCCGACGAGTCGCAGGCAACTTCGGTCTCGGCCTCGGCGCGACGTTTGCGGGCTTCATCGTCGCGGCCACCCATGATCACCTCCAGGCGTTCCAGGGCCTCTACCTCTTCGACGCAGTCACGTTCGTCGTCGTCGCGCTGGTTGTGCTCGTCTGGATCCCGGATCCTGGCCTCGCGGATGCTCCGTCGGCGAGCGAGGGCGCACAGGGGTTCCGAGCTATTGCTCGGGATCGGCTCTTGCTGGCCTTGATCGCGGGCAACCTCGCGCTTGTGATGATCGGCGGTGCGTTCTTCTCCTTCATCCTCTCGCCGTTTGCGGCGGCGCATACACCTGTCGGGCCCGTTGGGATCGGTGTCGTCCTCTTCATCAACACCTTCTTCATCGTCGTAGCGCAGATACCGGCGACACGGGTGGTGGTGCAGATGCGCCGCACTCACGCTTTGTTCGCCACCAGCGCCACATTCGCAGTCGGCCTGCTCGCGGTCCTGCTCGCAACGCTCACGCACTCGACGCTCGCCGCTACCACCGTCTTGGCCGGCGTCGCGATCCTGATCGCGATCGCTGAGTGTGGCCAGTTCATCGTGCTCGGCCCGCTAGTCGCGGAAATCGCCCCGCCGCATCTGCTCGGTCGCTACATGTCGCTGTACCAGCTCAGCTTCATGGTCGGCGTGGCTCTCGGCCCCGCGGTCGGCGGCGTGCTGCTCGGAACGTCACCGGAGACCATCTGGTGGGGCGGCGCCTTCGCGCTGGCACTGACCGGAGCCGGCTTCCTTCGACTCGGAAACCGGATACCCGACCCCCTCTTCCCGACGAAATCCCCGCCGCTGCAGGCCGCGTCAGAGGCCACCTGATGCGCCGAGGGATGGCGGGGATCCTCTGACCGGCCGGACGCGAAAGCTCCATAAACGGCTCCATACCCACCGCACGTTCGACGAAGAAGCAAGTCGCCCTGAACGAGAAAGCGCCGACGTGCGGCGCTTTTGCAGAGCCCTCTGACGGACTCGAACCGTCGACCCCCTCCTTACCATGCGCTCCGATCGGCAACCAGTCGCAACCAATCGCAGCGAATTTGGCTTGTTTAGGCCGTTTTCGCTCGTGGAGACTTGCCACCGCTAGCGCCTGCTAGCGACCGCAATGCTCCATAAACGCTCCATACTCAAAAACGGCTTGGGGGCGGGCAAGCGGCGCGGAAGCGGACGACGGCGATCTGGCCGCCGGGCCGAAGTCGGGTTGCTGCCCCAGCCGAAGGGATTCGAACCTGGGATGCCTGGTGCGGTGCCGCGGCGCGGATTGTTCCGCGGGGTCGCTGGATGCGTCCCACCCGCGTCTAGTTTGCTCGCAGGTAGGTGAGGACGGCGAGCACGCGGCGGTGCGAGTCGGGATCGGCGTCGAGTCCGAGCTTCTGGAAGATCTGCGTCACGTGCGCTTCGACCGTGCGCTCGGTGACGAAGAGGCGTGAGGCGATCGCGCGGTTGGAGAGTCCTTCTGCCAGTTGGCCGAGGACGTCGCGTTCGCGCGCTGTCAGGTCTGCGAGTGGGTCGATTCGGCGGCGGCGGCCGAGGAGGCGGGAGACGATCGTTGGGTCGACGACCGTCTCGCCGTCGGCGAGCCGGCGCAATGCGTCGACGAGGTTGATTGCGTCGAAGACGCGTTCCTTGAGCAGGTAGCCGACACGCTCCGGCTGGTCTTCGAGGAGCCGCAAGGCGTAGCTCGGCTCGATGTACTTGGAGAGGACAAGCACGCCGACGTCGGGGTGGTCGCTGCGGATCGTTCGGGCGGCGGCCAACCCTTCATCCGTGTGCGTCGGGGGCATGCGGATGTCGACGATCACGGCGTCGGGACGGGCAAGTCTGATGTGGCGCAGGAGCGCTTCTGCGTCCTCGGCTTGGGCGACGACGTCGATGCCGGCCTGTTGGAGCAGGTGAACGATGCCCTGGCGCGTGAGCAGGTCGTCTTCGGCGACGACTACGCGCATGGGATCTCCGCTCGCAGCGTTGTTGTCTCTGCTTGCACGGAACCTCCGAGCGCGCCGACGCGATCGCTGAGTTCGATTGGGGGAGCGCCGCGTTGTTCTCCGTCGTCTCGCGCCTCGACGACGAGCCGGTCGTCCCGCTCGCGGACGTCGACGTGGACGAACGTCGCGTCTCGGGCTGCGGCGTCATCGATCGCTTCGGCGACGGTGAGGTAGACCGCCGTTTCGACGGTGGGCGGGTAGCGCTTCGAAGACACACCGGCGAGCTCGACAGGGAGCGGAGCGGTGTCGGCGAGGCCGGCGAGTGCGGGCTCGAGTCCAGCCTCGATCAGCACGGCTGGGTAGATCCCCTGCGCGAGCTGGCGAAGCTCGTCGAGCGCGGCCTGCGACTCCGCGCCGCTCGAGCTCAGCAGCGCGGCGAGCTCCCCCTCGCCGTCTGCCTCAGCGTCGGCGTGCGCGAGGCGCAGCTGGTAGGAGAGTGCGAGCAGCCGCTGTTGGGCTCCATCGTGCAGGTTGCGCTCCAATCGACGCCGCTCCTCGTCCGCGGCCTCGACGATGCGCGCGCGTGAGGTGCGCACCGCCTCGAGTTGTGCGAGCACCTCCGCCTGCAGACGCTCGTTGTCGACGGCGAGACGCGCCGCCGATCCGATCTCACGCCCCAGGTCCGGCACGTCGAGCAGATTCGCGTCATGGACGACGGCCGCGATCATTTCGCCGCCGCGGGTAATCGGCGTCACGGCGCGCCCGTTGCCGGGCACGGGCGCCGGGCGCTGCGCCTGCTTGCCGGCCGCGTCGACGAAACGCTGTGCGTCCGGCAGCCAGTACAGAACCTCGAGCGTGGGGTCGCTCAAGGCGGCGGCGAGCGCAGCTTGCAGCCCTCCCAGCTGGGGTGCCTCCCGTAGCTCTCGGGCAAGACGAGCGACCGAGGTCCGGGTGCGACGCGTTCGGCCGGCGCTCCACCCGATGCCGGCCGCGAGTGCCACGACCGAGAGCGAAAAGGCAACGAAGAGCGAGGAGAAAAGGCCGCTGTGCGGGTCCTCGAGCGGCTTGTGCCAGAGCGTGGATGCGTACGCGGACGCGGCCACCCCGACCAAGGCAGCAGCGCCTAGCCCCGGCCAGAGCTGCCGCCGCGCCGGGCCGCTTGCCGACGCCATTCTCACGGCCGCGACGAGCACGACAGCGACGCTGATCGAGGCCAAGGCACCGGGCCACAGCTCGTCGATTGTTCGAGTCAGTCCGAGCTCCGACCGGACCAAGAAGGAGTTGTCGATGCAGTTCCGCCAGCAGTGCGGGTCGAGGATGGGGTCGCGGAAGAGCGCCCGGCCGACTGCCGCCACTGCGGCGAGCGTGTAAGTGGCGACCGCTGCGGCTTGCCCGAGCCGCGAGTTGACGCGGCCGGTCGGGAGGGACAGCGCGAGGTCCACGACAAGGGCCAGGAAGATCGGCGGTGCGACTGCACCGAGGCTGACAGCGAGCGCAAGACCGTGGTTCCAGCCCTCCCAGTCGGGCCCGAACCAGGTCACGCCGGCCAGAATCGTTAGCACTCCCAGCCGCCGTCGCGGCTCTGCTGCGGCGAAGAGGCCGGCGGCGAGCAGGCCGAGGCCGGCTGCAAGGTCGGACGTCCGCGCAGCCATAGACGCATCGCCATAGGTCGTGACGCTCGCCGTAGACGGTCCGGACCCCGGCAGAACGAGGGCCGCGATCGCATACGCGAGCACGACAAGCATTGCTACGAATCGCCACGGCCACCGCCGGAGCCTCGAGGTCCAGCCCGCCACGTGACGATTGTCGCAGCGTGCGAAGCCGAGGCACAGCGTGGCAGGCCACGGTCCAGAGCTCCACGATCCTGTTGCTGGCCACGATGCGGAAAACCGCTTTACGCTCTAGCCTCCGCAGATGTGAACAGCGTTGGACGGGTCGGGATCCTAGCCCTCGTCGTCGGCGTCGGCGGCCTGTCAGCTGGCTGTAGCGCTCGGCACCGGCAGAGCGTGGCCGACAAGGCAGGTGGCTCGGGCGGCGGCCCGGTCGTGCTTCGCCTCGGCGTCAGCGACGGTCCCGAGCTCGCCGAGTCGCGGCTGGCTCGCTACTTCGCCGCTCAGGTCGCGAAGCTCTCGCAGGGGAGGCTCAAGATCCGTGTCACGTTCCTTGCGGCCGGGAGCAGCACGCCCGACGTCGAGGCGCGAACGATCGAGCTTGTCCGCGCGGGCAGGTACGACCTCGGCTGGGTCGCTGCGCGCGCCTGGGACGAACTCGGCGTCACGAGCTTCCAGGCGCTCCAGGCGCCGTTCCTGATCACGAATTACCCGCTGCTCGACAGAGTGCTGACGAGCCCACTTGCCACCGAGATGCTCGCCGGCCTGAAAGACGAGGACGTCGTCGGCCTCGCCCTGATCCCGGGCCTGCTCCGTCATCCAATCAGCGTCAAACGCCCGTTCGTCTCACGCGCGGACTTCGCCGGAGCGCACATTCGCGATCTGCCGTCGAGGGCGACCGACGGTTTGCTGCAAGCGCTCGGCGCAGTGCCCGTGCACGTCAGCAACGACGACTTCGGCAGCGAGCTCGCGCAGGCGCGAATCGACGGCACCGAGCTCTCGATCATCAACGCGCCGATCGGCGGCATCCTGACCGCAAACGTCGCCTTCTTTCCGAAGGTGCTCACGCTCTTTACCGGCAAGCGCGCCTTCGCCGGGCTCAGCGACGACCAACAGGACATCCTCCGCGAGGCCGCCAAGCGAACGCTAAAGCACAACGCCTCCTTCCCCGTTCGAACGGCGCTTGCATTCGAGGGCCTGCTCGCACGGCAGTACTGCCGCTTGCCCGGCCGGATCGTCCTTGCGAGCAAGGATGAGCGGGCGGAGCTCGTTCGTGCGGCCCAGCCTGTTTACAGGCTGCTCGAGCGTCACCCGCAGACGAAGGCGGAGATCGTGCAGATCCGCGCGATGAAGGCCGCGCTTCGTTCACCTCCACCCATCGTTGTGCCGTCGAGCTGCCTCGGACCGGGTCAACAGGCCGAGCTCAGCGGGCGGCGCTCGCCGAGCGTCCTTAACGGCACCTACCACCTCCTCCTGACCGCAGCTGCGGCACGCGCCTTCGGACCGCCAGCAGACACGCAAGCCAGCAGCTACCCGATCGTCATCACCACCGTTCTGCGCGACGGCAAGTGGATGGCGAACGCCGATCAACCGCCTGACATCGGCACGTACAGCATTACCGGAAACGCGTTCGCGTTGCGACTCGGCGACGTGATGCGGTTCACGTTCGTGCGCGATCCCGGCGGCACGCTGCACCTGAGGCCGATCCCGCCGATGGATCGAGGCGACCAGTTCGTCTGGGCAGGAGCGCCGTGGCTCCGGGTCGGGCCGCCGACGAGGAAGATCCCCTAACCGAGCGGGGCCTTCCCGATCAGGAGGGTCCCCTTGCCGGGGACGCTCTCGATCATCAGCGTTCCACC
Source organism: Gaiellaceae bacterium (assembly GCA_036377055.1). Classification (GTDB taxonomy): domain Bacteria; phylum Actinomycetota; class Thermoleophilia; order Gaiellales; family Gaiellaceae; genus DASUZD01. The sequence continues at coordinate 6,313 of DASUZD010000144.1, forward strand.
GAGCGCATCGAGCCGGTCGGCCAAACCGCGCAGGCCGCTGCCCCGGGCCGGATCGGCGCCGCCAACGCCGTCGTCTTCGATCTCGACCTCCACGACGGCGTCGCTGATCGCGACGGAGACGGCGACGCTGGAGGCGGAGGCGTATTTCGCGACGTTGGCGAGCGCCTCGGAGCAGAGGAAGTACACGGCCGCCTCCACCTCCTCCGGGAGGCGCTCGCTCGCGACCGAGAGATCGACCGGAACCGCGCTCTGCTCTGCCAGCGCAACGAGCGTCTCGGCGAGACCGCCCTCCGTCAGCGCCGGTGGGTGCAACCCACGCGCAAGCTCCGTGAGCTCCGCGAGGGTTGCACCAAGCTGTGCCTCGGCGCGGCCGAGCGTCTCCAGCAGCTCCGGACGGGTGCCCGGGTGAGCGCGTGCGAGCTCGAGCAGCTGCTCGAGGAAGAGGAGGCGCCGTTCGGCGCCGTCGTGAAGCCGCCGCTCCAGCCGTCGGCGCTCCATCGTCCCAGTCCGAACAAGGCGACGTCGTGAGGACTCGAGCTCGGCCAGTTGCGCACGCACTTCGGCCTGAAGACGCGCGTGCGAGGCCTCCAGCCGAGATGCGGCGGCAAGCGCGCTGACGAGCGCAGGGTCGTCGAGGACCGCAGGGTCGTGAACGACGGCGGCGACGGTCTGCCCTTCACGTTCGATTCGCGTCACCGAACGGTCGGCGCCCGGGCGCGGGAGCTCGAGCGGCCGCCCTCGCTCGTCCAGGTAGCCCGCCGCGTCCGGCGACCAGAAGCCGACCTCAAGCGTCGGATCACCCAGCGTGCGGGCCAGCGCCGTGCGAAGAGTGCCCGAACGCGCCTCCCCGAGCTCGACGACGAGATCCACAAATGGAGCGCGTTCCCACGGACGCGCGATGAGTCCGGCGAGCAGCGCCAGGGCGAGTGCGCAGAGGCCGATCGCTTGCGCGAGCACGCGTGCGTCGCGCATGCCCTGTGACGCGCTGATCATGTCTCCCGCCGCGCCGCCGGCGATCACCAGGCCGAGGAACGTCGTCGCCTGCCAGGCGGCCAGGCGTTCACGCCGCTCGCGGCCAACAGCTCGAAGGTAGGAGGCGCTCGCGACGGCGACAAGGCAGCCGCTCAACGCGATCGCCGCAGCGTCGCTCTGCCAGATCGGCGCCACGACTGCCGCGACGTAACCGCCGCCGATTGCGGCGCGATTGACCAACCTCGCCCGTCGGGCGCCCGGGTAGGAGAGGACGAGCTCGACGAGCGGGCCGCGATACCAGAACAGCGCGTGGGCGGACAGCCAGGCAAGCCACGGTGTATCGGCGGTGACGAAATTGCCGGCGAACCAAGACAACCCTGTGGCGGTCATCAGGACGCCCGCTCGGCTCTGCGGCCAGCGCGACCACGCGACGAGACCGCACCCGAGCATGCTCCATCCCGCCGCCAAGTCCGGCACCCACCGGCCTGGGTCTCCCCAGCCGTAGAGGGCCCATTCGCCGACGACGCCGAGCGCGGTCCCCGCCAGCAAGAGCAGGAACCGCAACGTTCGCATTGGCGAGTTCAGCCGACGAGCGCGGCGAGCGCCGCTCCCGAAAGCGCCCGCTTCGGGATGAAGCCCCGCACCGGCGCCGCCTCCAACCGCCGGCCGTACGCGACAGCCTCCCGGCTCGAGATCAACACTATCGCCGGTGGCTCGGAGGCGCTGGCGAGCAGCTCCGCCACCGCGAAGCCGTCCAGACCTGGCAGCTGGATGTCGAGCAAGACGACCTCCGGGCGCAGCCGCTTCGCCGCGGCGATCGCCGCGGCGCCGTCGGCCGCGGCGCCCACGACGCTGAAGCCTTCCGTCTCCAGCAGCGCCGACGCCGCCTCGCGGAAGTCGGCGTGATCGTCGACGATCAGCACCCTCGGGCGCATGTCCTGATCGTCGCAGACGCCGGTGTGTACGACATCGTGGCCAGCCGCAATCGCGAGCACGAAAGTCTCGGGCCAGCACCGAGCGAAGTCTGCGGTCAGCTCCATTTCGGCGCGCCCCGTGGCCCCCTAGCGTCAGTTGCGGAGCCCAACCGGACAAGGAGCAGACATGAAGCTTCCCATCAAGAAACTCGCGCTCGCCCTACTCCTGGTCTCGGTCGCAGTCGCCTCGGCTAGCACGGTCGGCGCGGCCGGGCGTGGCCAGTCCGCGAAGACCCCGCTAGCGGGCCCGTGGTACACGCCGCAGGAGCTCGAGGCGTTAATCGCCTACAGCAACGCTTCATTCGCCCAGAGGAAAGCGATCCTCGCGGGAGCAAAGCCGACCAACACCCCGACACAGAACGGGTTGTTGGTTTACGAGGCACAGATCGGCAAGCACTACCAACTGTTCACGATCAAGGCGGACGGAAGTGGCGCCCAGCAGCTGACCCATTTCGCCGACAGCGATGCTGTTTGGGCCGCGTGGTCCCCGGGCGGCGAAAAGATCGCGTTCGAGCACGACGTGTACACGGGCGTCCGAGTCACTCGTGCAGCGATCTACACGATGAAAGCCGACGGAAGCGGACTGCGCTCGCTCACGCCGACGGGGTTGAACGGACGGCCGTCATGGTCTCCGGACGGATCGCTAATCGCGTTCAGCACCCTGCACTACGGCAAGCAGGCGACCATCTCGGTAATGCCCGCGAACGGGGGGCGCGTCCGGAAGGTGCTGACGACACCGTTGCCCACGAAGAGCTTCGGGCTGGGGCTCGACTCGCCCACCTTCTCACCCGACGGCAAACGGATCGCCTTCGTCTGGATCAAGAAAGCCGGATCGGCGATCTTCACGATGAAGGCGAACGGCACTGGTCTGAAGCAGGTCACCGGCTGGCAGAAAGGGGGGCTTGCGGACAAGATCGACTGGTCACCGGACGGCGCGCGGATCGCCTTCTCGAGCCCAGGGATCGGCGATCGCCCCGGCATCTCCTCGAACGTTTTCACCGTGCGGCCAAACGGGAGCGGCCGCGTCAAGCTCACCAACACCCGCCGCGGCAAGATCCACAACGGCCTCGACTGCTGGTCGCCAGACGGAAAGCAGATCGCCTTCGTCAGCAACCGCAGCGGCAAGTACGAGATCTACGTCATGAATGCCAACGGCAGCGGCGTCGCGCAGGTCACCCGCGGCCCCGAAGCGCACCACGCATCGTGGGGAACTCACCCCTGAGCGTCGTGGCCAGCCGCAGTCGTGAGCACGAAAGTCTCGGGCCAGCCTCAAGCCAAGTCTGCGGACAGCCCCGTTTTCGCGTGGCCCGCCGCCTCCTAGCGTCAGCCGCGGAACTCAATCGCAAAGGAGGAGACGTGAATCCTCTCATCAAGCGACTTGCTCTCGCACTACTTGTGGTCTCGGTCGCAGTCGTCTCGGCTAGCCCGGTTGGACGTGGCCAGTCCACCAAGCTCCCGTCGGCGGGCCCGTGGTACACGCCGCAGGAGCTGAAGGCGTTGAACGCCTACAGCAACGCGTCATTCGCCCAGAAGAAGGCCCTCCTCGCAGGGGGCGACGCCAAAAACAGCATTTCTTTCATCACCGCGACGTCGACCGCGTCGGCTTCCGGTGAGCCGAAGGACGTGGCGCCCTTCGTCGCGGAAAACAAGCGTGGAGGGCACGCCAACCCGCTCATCGTCGCTGTGCCCCAGACCCAGCCGGCCGCCGTGCGGATCGTCCCGCGGGCCGGCGGCTTCGACTGGGGCGACGCGGGCATCGGCGGCGCGGCGACGCTCGCGCTCGTCTTGCTCGTCGCGGCCGGGGCCGCCCTTCGCCACGACGGCCGCCGGCAGGAAGCGCACGGATAGCGCCATGAACGAGACCTACCGCATCAGTCTGTCGAGCACCAAGGTGGAGGAAGGGAGAGAGATGAGACGACGAGGGATTTGCAGGCGACCGTCCTATCCGAAAGGAGTAATCGTGTTCAGGCACATCAAGCGATTGACGCTGGCATTCGTGGTGGCTGCGGCCGCACTGGCGGTCGCGGGACCAGCCCCGGCGGCGAGCACGTTCCACTACCAAGCGACGTTCGTCGAAATCGGCGGCGTGGCGGGCGGCGGCTCGTGCGGGAGCGCCACGATCAGCGGGCTCGGCCACGTCGCCCACCAGTGCGTCGCCTTCGACGCGTGCGGACCGAACTGCGAGGTCCGAACGATCACGTTCGACGACGGCACACTCGTGATGCACGAGAGCATCGTCTCGACCGTCTCCCCGGGCCAGTCGTCCGCTGCGGGGGCGAACGCTCCGCTCTGGTTCGAGATCACGCAGACGATTGTCGGCGGGACCGGCAGGTATGCAGGCGCCACCGGCAGCGGTACCGGGCGCGTCAACCTCGCCGCCGGCGCGCTGATCACCGTGTCCGGGACGATCACGCTTCAGTGACGTGACCGTCTTGCAATAAGGAGGCTGAGCGGCGTCAGCAGGTGCAGGGTGAGCGCACTTTGGCTGGGGCCGCTCAGCCTGTTGAGACGAGAGGAGAGCGCGTGATGCAGCGATTGAAGAAGTACCGCCCGGCGGCGCTCGGCACGCTTGCGCTCGCCGCGGCGATCCCGCTTGTGATCGTCGTTTGCGCGGCCGCCCCGCTCGCGTCAGCCGGCCTCGACCGCGTCTCCGGGACGCTCGCACTCCAGGGGACGTTGACGGTGGTGTCGAACGACGCGCCGTGCCGCCCGGCCACGCTCCCCCTTCTCTGCCACGAGAACGAAGGCCGAGGCATCGTGCCCGGTTTGGGGCCAATAGTCGTCACCCACCCGTACAACGCCGACCCGGGGGATCCCCGAACCGATCCCGCGTGCTTCAACGCCGTGGGCGTCCACGTCCTCGGCTACACCGCCCGCGTGGTGGTGGCCGGAAAGGGGGAACTCGAGCTCAGCGTCCACGGCAGCGAGAAATGCCTTCAGCCGCCAGAAGCGATCCGCCGAACCGAGGCGTTCGTGGTCACCGGCGGCTCGGGCGCCTACCTCGGCGCGTCGGGCCAAGGGACGATCGAGCACCGATGGAGCTTCGTCCCCGGGGGCGCCGCCGGCACCGACCTCTGGGCGGGCTCGCTCACCATCCCCGGCCTCGAGTTCGACCTCACGCCCCCGACGATACGGGGCGCCATATCGAAGACCGTGCGGGCACGGCGTGGGGCAAGCCGCGTGCGCGTGACCTACGGCGTCACCGCGAGCGACAACGTCGACGAGACCGTGACGGTCAAATGCCGCCCTCGATCGGGATCGTTGTTCAAGATCGGCCGCACCGTCGTGACCTGCACCGCGACCGACAGCAGCGGAAACCTGCAAACCGTGAGGTTCAAAGTCACGGTCGAGAGGTAGAGCGCTCACCGCGGGCAGGTGGTCGCGCCGCAGCCCTCGCGCAAACGCTGGCAGCCGTCGCTGCATCCGATGGGGCCCGTCGGGAAGGCGGGCCCTTCCACCTCCACACGGATGCAGACCCAGCGGTGCCGCACCACCCTCATTCACCAGCTCGCGGCCCGCCAGTAGCGGTGGAGCCTTGATGGAGCCCCGTGGTTGCAACCGCTGGTCGTCGAGCGCACCTTCGCCTGGCGCCGGGGCCCGAGTCTGGTTCCTTACCATCGAGCACATGACGATCCAACGGATCGACCACGTCGGCATCGTGGTTGACGACCTCGCGGCCGCGAATCGGCCATAGGTGATCACCGACCTCCTCGTTGGCGCGAAAGGGGTCGACTCGCGCGCCTCAAAGCTCCATGGACCGCTCCATACCTACCGCACGCTGGGTCAAGAGCAAGTGGTTCTGAACGGAAAATCCCCGTGAGCGGGGATTTTGCAAGCCCTCTGACGGACTCGAACCGTCGACCCCCTCCTTACCATGCGCTCGTCGCGGCAACTGGTCGCAACCGACGGCAATGGTTTTCGCTTGTTTCAGAGGTTTCTGAGCATGGCCGATTTGCGACCGGTTGCCACCGGTTGCAACCACGGGGCTCCATAAAGGCTCCATCCTTTGTTTTCGACGTCGGCAACATCGCAAGTCACGAGCCGCTGAAGGGCTGCATCGGTCCTCGCTGCTCATCCTTCGAGCCAGTGAGCGTGCTCCGAGGCGGCGGCGGTTCGCATCCGCCACTGCACAGTTGGTGTGGCTAGGCCGCTACAGCGACGGAGCGGCGGGGTCGCCGGGAAGGACTCGCTCGAGCTCGGCGCGGGAGCTGATGCCGAGCTTGAGGAACACCTTGCGCAAGTGGTACTGGACCGTACGAGGGCTAATGAATAGGTGGGCGCCGATCTCGGGATTCGTCAGTCCGTCGCGCGCGAGCCGAGCGATCTGAGCCTCTTGGGCGCTCAGGTCGCCGCGGGTCTCGACGCGGCGTTTGCGGACGGTCTCGCCCGTGGCGAGAAGCTCACGGCCGGCCCTGTCGGCGAACGCTTCGACGCCCATCGTCGACAGCATCTCGTGGGCTGTGCGCAGCTGCTTGCGGGCGTCGACGCGCCTGTGTTCGCGTCGTAGCCACTCGCCGTAGAGCAGGTGCGTGCGGGCGAGCTCGATGCGGAGGCGGGTTCGGCCGAGGCGCTCGAGCGCTTCACGGTAGAGCGCCTCTGCGGCTCCGCCTTCGCTCGATAGCGCGCGAACGCGGGCTTCGATGCCGCGCGCCCACTCCGTCGGTGTCACGCGAGCGCGTTCGGTCAGCCACTCGAGCGCGGTGTTCAGCAGTGCCGCGTCGCCCGTTCGCGACGCTGCCTCGGCGAGCTCCGGCACGACCAGGGACCCGAACCCCAGATCATCGCGCTCGAACGCTCGCCAAGCGGCCTCACGTGCTGCCTCGTATCGACCGAGGGCGTTGCTGAGCACCGACTCGAGGTGTGTCAGGCTGGTGACGAATCGGCCCATCCCGCGTGCGCTCGCCTCGTGCCGCGTGGCCTCGAGCAGCTCCGTCGCCTTCGCCTCCTCGCCGCGCCAGACCGCGACCAACACGTCGTTGTACCGAACCGGCTGGTTGCCGGTCGCCGCGGCGACCAGGCGATCCTCGTCGAAGAGGAGCTCCGCTGTCGCCAACTCCCCGGAACCAGCGAGGGTTCCACCGAGAAAGTTGAGCGCGAGGCGCAACTGGACGAGCGCGCCCGCATCGCGCGCGACCGCTAGCTGGCGTGTGGCCAGGGTGTGCATGGCGTCGGCGTCCCACAGCTCGATAGCAATCGCCTGAGTTGCCCTGGAGGCGGCGAGCCAGAGCGAGCGGCCGACCTCGTCGCTGCCCATGTCCTGCGCGAGGAGCAGTTCGAGCGCACGAGTCAAAAGGGGCGCGGCCGCCTCGTAGCCCTCCGTTAGGCGGATCGCGAGCGCGTCGAGTACGACGTCCACCGCGCG
>DASUZD010000145.1:0-8240 GCA_036377055.1 Gaiellaceae bacterium
TTCGCCAGCGCGTAGTGGGCCTCGCCGGCGAGCCCGGCGCGGGCGATGATCGACCCGAACGTCACGACGAGCTTCAGCGCGTTGGGCTCGACCGCCGCCAGCACATTCGAGAGCCCGTCGACCTTGGGGCGGAGCGTCTCGCGCAGAGCGTCTTCGTCGAGGTCGGCGAGCAGCGCCGGGCGGTTGACGCCGGCAGCGTGCAGGATCGCCGCGATCGGCCCCAGCGTTTCCTCGGCCTGGGCGACGGCGGCCGCGACGGCGCCCCGATCGCAGACGTCGGCGCGCACGTAGGCGTGGCGGATTCCGGCCAGGCGCTCGAGGTTGGCGGGGAGCTCGGCGTCCGTCGCCGGATCGGCGCGTCCGACCAGCGCGAGAGCAAGCCCGCGGCGGCGCGCGAGCGCGAGCGCGCACTCGGCCGCGATCCCCTTGCCGCCGCCGGTGACGAGGAGGACGTCGCCGCGCTCGAGCGGCCAGTCCGCGGGCGCGAGGTCCACCGGACTCCAGACCGGCACGCGTCTTGTCCGCGTGTCGAGCACGACCTCGCGGAAGCCGGTCGTCGTCTCGGCCTCCGCGCGCGCAGTCCCAAGCGACTCGTTGCCGTCGATCCTGATGACGCAGGTCGGGACGCTGCGCTCGAGATGGAGCACGCGGGCGAACGCGGCGGCCACCTCTGAGTCCTCGACGAGCGCGACCCGCTCGGCGTCGGCGCGCGCCGCTTCGAGCGCGAGCGCCGGGACGCGGTCGCGCGCATCGGCGGCGACGACGAGGACGACCCCGGGCGGCCCGGCTCCGCCGGCGAAGGTCCGCTGGGCCGCCTCGGTCAGGGGATGGCCCTCCGCCCCGACGACCGTCCAGCTCGTCGGCGCGCGCTCGTCGCGGGGTCGCGCCCGCTCGACGAGCACGCTCTCGTATGCGCGGACCCACGGGCCGACGCCGTCCGCGGCAGCCGGTTCGGGGGTGTCCGTCCCCGCGAGCTGCTCGAGCGCCTCCGCGAGCTGCGCCACGGTGGCTGTCGCGAACATCCCCGGCGCGGCCGGAGCGGCGACGCCGAGTGCCCGAGCGGCGGCGGCGGCGACCTCGGCGACCGCGATGGAGCTCAGGTGGAGGTCACCTAGGAGGCGCGCATCGTCGACGACCGCGTCCTCGGGCAGCTCGGCGCGCCTGGCGACGAGGGCGCGGACCGTCGCGAGCGCGTCGGCTCGGGCCTCGAGCGCCTCTTCGGGGCGAGCTTCCGCGCTTCGGGGCGCTGCTCCGTCCTCGACGACCGGGGCCGACTCGCACGGGCTCGCCAGGAACGCGCGCGGGCGACCGAGCTGGAACGGCCGCGTGAACCGGCCGGCGAACAGCGCCTCGTGGCGGACCGGCGCGCCGAGCGCGAAGAGCGCGCCGGCGACGAAGAGCGGCTCCCGAAGCGACGAGCCGCCGGCGTCGAGCGCGAGGACCGGCAGGCGCACCTCGTCCCGCGCGAGCGTCGCGAGCACCTGGCCGGGGCCGACCTCGACGAGCACGTCGGCGCCGGCGGCCGCCCGCCCGAGCGCCTCGGCGAAGCGCACCGGCGACGTGACCTGGCGCGTCAGCAGCTCCACGAGATCCTCGTCCGGCGCCACGTCTGTTCCAGTCACCGTCGACACGACCCGGCGGGAGAGCGAGCGCAGCGGGAGGCGCGAGAGGAACGCACGGAGCGGCTCGGCCGCCGCGGCGACGAGCGGCGAGTGGAACGCGTGCGAGACGCGCAGCGGCGTGACCGCGAGCCCCGCGCGCTCGGCGCGGGCCGCGACGGTCGCGACCGCATCCGCAGAACCCGAGACGACGGTTCGGCGCGCGCCGTTGAGCCCGGCGACGACCGCGCCGGTGCCTGCGACCAGCTCCTCGACGCGGGCCGCGTCGGCCGGGACGCTCGCCATCGCTCCGCCTCGCGTGCCGAGCTCGCTCATCGCGCGCCCGCGCGCCGCCGCGAGCGCGACGGCATCCGCGGCGTCGAGCCCGCCGCCCCAGTGGAGTGCGGTGATCTCGCCGAGGCTGTGGCCGAGCGCGACGTCCGCCTCGATCCCGAGCCGGCGCAGGAGCTCGAGCCCGGCGAGCGACGCCGTCACAATCGCCGGCTGGGCGACCGCGGTCTCGACGAGGTCGTCAGCGTCCGCGAACGCGGGCGCCGCCTCCGCGAACACCTCCCGCGCGAAGCCGAACCGGCGGGCGAGCGCGCCGCCGTCGCGCGACGCAGGCGATCCCTGGCCCGTGAACAGGAACGCGGTCCGCGGGCGCGAGCGTGCAGCCGAGAACGCGACGCCGGCCGCGGGATCCAGCAGCGGCTCGCCCGACTCCAGCGCGGCGGCAAGCTGGGCCGCGCGAGCCTCGAGCTCGGCCGGACGGCCGGCGACGACGGCCGCTCGCGCGTCCACGGGCCCGACGGGCAGGCGCGCCGCCAACGCCGCGGCCAGGTCGGCCAGCTCCGCGAAGCTGAGCGTGCCGGCCTCTCGCCGCACGGACGCGACGGCGTCCGCCACCTCGGCCCTCGAGCCGGCGAACAGGAACAGCTCGGCGTCCTGCCACGAGTCGGACAGTCGGGCCACGGGCGGCCGAAAACCGCGCCTCGATCGTGGCGCGACGCGCTCGAGGACGACGTGGGTGTCGATCCCGCCGAACCCCATCGCGCTCACGGCCGCGCGCAGCGGACCGCTCGCGGGCCACGGCTCGGCCGCCCGCACGACGCGCAGCGACCGCGGCTCCGACGCCGCGAGCTCGGCATGCGGTTGCTCGCAGCCCGTCGTCGGTGGCACGACCTCCTCGCGGAGGCTCAGCGCCGCCTTGATCAGCCCCGCGACCCCGGCTGCGGCCTTCGTGTGGCCGATGTTCGCCTTCACCGAGCCGATCGCCGCGGCTCGCGTGGCTCCGGCAGCCTGCCGCGCTCGCGTGAGCGCCGCGAGCTCGGTCGCATCGCCGATGCTCGTCCCGGTCCCGTGGCCCTCGAAGAGCGAGACCGTGTCGATCCCGAAGCCCGCGCGCTCGTAGGCGCGTCCCAGGGCGAGGAGCTGGCCTTCGAGCTCGGGGCGCGTGATCCCGCCCGCGCCGTCGGAGGAGACGCCCCAGCCGCGGATCGCCACGGGCGGGGCGCGACCGTTCGCGCGCGCGTCCTCGAGCCGCCGCAGGACGACGAAGCCGCACCCCTCGCCGGGCCAGAAGCCCTCGGGGCGGGCGTCGTAGACGCGCATCTCCTCCCGCGCGAGCGCGCCCGCCTTCGCGAACCCGACCAGCTCGAACGGGTCGAGGCTGAGGTCGACGCCGCCGGCCAACGCGACGTCGGCGTCGCCGTCCTCGAGGGCGGCCGCAGCGGTCGCGACCGCGAGCAGCGAGGCGGCGCACGCGCCGTCGACGGTGTAGCCGCCGCCCTTGAAGTCGAACGTGTTGCAGATCCGCCCGGCGATCGTGTTCGAGAGCCCGCCCGCGAGCGTGTCCTCGTCGACAGGCGCGAACGGGGCCTTGTACTCGTCCTCGAGCTCGTCGAGGAAGGCGGCGCGCCGCTCGGGCGTCCAGCCTTCCCGCGCCAAGGCCGCGCCGACGACGCGGCGGACGTACGGCCAGCGCAGCCGGAGCGAGCCCGCGCGTGAGAACTCGCCCGTGAGCGTGTTGCCGACCACGACGAGCGTGCGCGCGCGGTCGAGGCCGTCGGCGTCGGGATGTCCAGCGTCGGCGAGCGCCTCGGCCGCGACCTCGAGCGCGAGCCAGTGGGCGAGGTCGGTGGAGCGGAACGTGCTCCCGGAGATCCGAAAGCGGACGCGGTCGAACTCCCAGCCCTCCAGCACGGCGGCCTGGAGCGAGTACGTGCGGTCGGGCGCGCCGTCGGAGGAGAGGTAGTCGTCCGCGCGCAGGCGCTCGGGCGGCAGGCGCCGGAACGCGCGGCGCTGGCTGAGGACGTTCTCCCAGAGCTGCTCGCACGAGTCGGCGTCCGGGTAGCGGCACGCCATCCCCGCGATCGCGATCGCGGTCACGGGACCGGTCGCGCCGGAACCGGTGCGGGCTGCGCGGCGAGCGACCGGGCGGCGAGCAGATAGAGCCCGAGCCCGCGGCACGCCGACACGATCGTCAGCGCGAAGAACAGCCCGAAGACGATGTGGACCGAGACGAGCACGCCGTAGACGGCGGCGGTCGCGACGCCGAACGCGACCTGCGACCGGCGCGCGATCGGCGTCGTCCCGGGGTCGGTGATCATGTAGTTCGTGTAGAGGACGAAGACGAGCCCGGTCATCGGGAGCAGGCCCGCGACGAGCGGTGTGCCGAAGACGAGGCCGCGGACGACCGCCTGCGCGGCGAACGCCACCGTCCAGCCGAGGATCAGCGGCCCCTTCCCGGTCAGCTTCGCGTTCAGCATCGTGCCCGAGGCGAGGACGGCGCCGGGAACAACCCAGTCCCAGACGCCGAAGATGTTCTCCGTGAAGTGGTATGGCGGCGCGATCCCGACCCACGGGAACAGGACGAGCGTGAGCGAGATGCCGACGTTGGACGGGTTCAGGAAGTGCCGCCAGCCGCCGCCGACCGGGGCGCGGAAGAGGAACTTCGAGGCGATCGCGACCGCCGTCGCGAACACGATCGGCATCAACCGCTGGTTCGGGTAAAGCAGGAGGCCGATCGAGAGCGCCGTGATGTGCGCGGGGAGGAGGAAGTGCACGAGCGCGAGGAAGCCGCCGCGGTACCGGACCGGGCGGCGTGTGCTCCAGGCGTCCAGGGTCTCGAGCCCGAGCTCGAGCGGGTACGCGACGGCGAGGGAGACGAGTGGCTGCGCCCAGGAGTCCTCGAAGCCGAGGAAGAACGCGCCCGCGATCGTGAAGGCGGTGATCGACGCGCCGAAGCGGCGGAGCGCCTTGATCCGCTTGTCCACGGGCGCCGGAGTCACGGCCGCCTCTGTGCGAGGACGACGGTGTGCCACCCCGGCCGGAGCGAGAGCGCGGTGCGGCGGACGACGCCGAAGCCGTCGCGCCAGGCGATCCGGACGCCGACCCGCGTGGCCCGCAAACCTTCGAGCCCGAAGAGCAGCTCGGGCGCGCGCACGCTCGCGTGGCCGTTCCCGCCGTCGACCTGCCCGACGAGCGGCCTGCCGCCCGGGCCGGAGACGCGCACCTCGGCGCCGACGGCGGGGCGCGCGAGGAGGCCGCCGGGCAGGCCGCGCACGATGCGCGTCGCGCTCGCCGCGCCTCCGGGCGGGAGGAGCAGCCGCAGGCCGAGGAACCGCCTCGGTCCCGGCGCGCGGTTGCGATAGAGGTAGGACGGCCCCCACTGGCCGGCGATCGCGAGGTCGAGCCTGCCGTCGCCGTCGACGTCGCCGGTGGCGATTCCGCGCGTGACGACCGGCGCGTCGAGGCCGACCGCGTCGGCGAGGTCGACGAAGCGGCCGGCCGGGCCCTTCACGAAGAACCGCGCCTTCTCGTGCCCGCTCAGATCGTCGCCGGGCTTGAACTGCGGCCAGAGGCTCTGGTGCCGGAGCAGGGTGTCGTTCGCCATCGCCAGCTCGTGCAGCTGGGGCCAGCGGTTGACCCGGCCCTTCAGGAACCCCTCGGCCTGCACGATCTCGGGGACGCCGTCGTCGTCGAAGTCGGCGATCTTCGCGTCCCAGCCCCACCCGCTCCGCGACACGCCGAGCTGCTCGCTGCGGTCGGTGAACGGCGCCCGCCCATGCCGGAGCTCGGACGCATGGCCGGTCGCGACGAACGCGAAGTTGCTCTCCTCGAGGGCGAACTCGCTCGTGATGTTGCTGACGAAGAAGTCGAGCCGGCCGTCGCCGTTCAGGTCGCCGAAGTCGATCCCCATGCCCTTGAAGGAGTCGTGGCCGAGGACCTTCGAGGCCGGGGTCGTGAGGCCGCGGCGGCCCGAGACGACGGCGAACGACAGGTGGCCGGGCGTGGAGCGGTTGTCGAGGAGCCGGTCCGGCCCGAAGTCGTTGGCGAAGTAGAGCTCGGGCCTGATGTCGCCGTCGAGGTCGGCCGCGCCGGCCGCGAGCGTCCAGGCGTCCGCGACGTGGTCGGAGAGCACGCTGCTCGCGTCGCGATAGCGGACGTCGGGCGCGGCTCCGGGGGTTGCGCCCGCCCAGAGGTAGATCCGGTCCCGGCCGCCGTTGAAGGCCCGCGACATCGAGTCCTGCATCTGCATCCCCGGATCGTTCTTCGCGGACGCGTCGAGGACGCGCGCGCCGTCGGGGAAGTAGTTTCCGACGACGAGGTCGAGGTGGCCGTCGCCGTCGAGGTCGGCCGACGTGATCGTGTCCGTGTACCAGCGCTCGCCTGACGTCGTCAGCTCCCGCCGGACGAAGGCGCCGGGGCCGAGGGGAGTCCCGGCGCGGCGGAGGAAGAAGACGGGCGTGCGGCCCCAGTAGTACGCGAGCAGGTCGGTGCGGCCGTCCTCGTCGAAGTCGCCGGGCAGGCAGCCCATCGGCGCCGTCGTGCGGGCGTCGGACGGGAGCGGCGCGGCGTCGAGGGTGAACGGCGCGTACCTCGCGCCCGTGCCGGGCGCGGGCGCCACGGTGATCCGGTCCGACCGCGGGTCGACGAGGCAGACGTCGTTCGGCAGGCCGTCGCCGTCGAGGTCGGAGAGCGAGACGGCCGCGCCGACAGCGGAGATCCAGCCCGCGATGCGGCGCAGCGACGGCTCGACCGACCGCACCGACTTGACCGGCGGCGCGGCGACCGCGAGCGGCAGCCGCTGGAACGCGAACCGGCTCGCGAGCTCGGCGCGCGTCGCCGCGCTGTAGGAGGGCAGCTGCGTGAGCCACGCCGTCGCCGCGACGACCGCAAGCGCGACCGCGCGAGGCGCCTGCCTGCGCAAGCCGCCGTTCATCGCCTCTCGAGGCGCCGGCGGATCTCGCCCCGCCAGCGCTCGTAGGACTCTCCGGTTCCGTCGCGGCGGACGACGGCGAGCGCGTCCTCGGCGATCGCCGCGGCGGCGTGCGCCGACAAGCCGCAGATCACTCCCGCGGCGCGTTCGGTGTGCGGCACGAGGTTCCCTGCGCGCAGGCGAGCCTTCGCCGCAAAGACGACGCCCTGCCCGAGGTGAAGCTCGAACGGCTCGGCGAGGGCGAGGAGCCGCTCCATCCCGCTCGTCTCGATCGCGCCCGCGTACGCCGCCGCGAGACCGACCCCGCTCCAGAGATCCGGTCGGCGTTCGGCGTCGAAGGCGCCGATGGTCGCGGCGATCCGGTCCGGCGTCGCCGCGTCCGCGAACCAGAGCGCGCGCCCGACGCCCTGGTCGAAGACGCGGCGCGCCGGCGGGTCGAGCCGGCGCGGGACGCGACGGCAACGGACGACGCGGTGCGGGTGGAAGAAGGCTTCGTGGAAGCCGTAGCCGTCGAGCGCGAGCCAGCGGAACAGCGGGTCGAGCGGGAGCGAGGCCCACGGCCGCCGCCGCAGGCGCGCGAGCGCCCAGCCCGCGCCCACGTGGACCATGTAGACGTGCTCGGACGCGCGCGTCTCGAAGAAAGCGCGCAGCCGCCGCGGCCGGCCGGGCAGCGTCAGGTCGAGGAGCGCGAGCGCCATCGCGGCGCCCTCGTACGCAAACCCGCGCTCGGCCTGCTCGACCTCCTCGAGGCGCGCGACGAGGCCGTCGCGACCGGCGGTTGCGATTCCGGCGTTGAACCCGTCGACGAAGCTGGCGCCGTGGCGCTCGAGCTCGCGCCGAACCCACGGGGGGCATTGCGCGAAGCCGCGCACCGCGAAGCCGGTCTCGCGTGGGTCGATGCGGAGGAACCGGCCGGCGAGCCGCTCGGTGAAGGAGCGGGGAGCCTCGGCGAGCGTGGGTACGGACGTACTTCCGGCCGTCGTCGCCATCGCCGCGATGGAACCTGTCCGACCGCGGGGTGGCAACGTCCCGCAGTGCGGCTGTCGGGACACCCGCATCGCGCGGTGAGGCGGGCGCGACTGCCCGGAGGTGCAACGTCGTGCCCTCGCGGGGGAACCGAGCCCCGCACTGTTGACAGCTGGTGCTCGGCCGACTATTGATCGCATTGGCCATCGAACGACCCTGTACGACCGACGTACGAGGTCCATCTGCGGCCGTCCGCCGGCGTACACCCAGCACGCCAATGCAGGACTGCCGTCGGCAAACAGAGGGAGCAGCGCAGACCCCGGAGCGTGAGCCCGTGTGAGCGAGCCGCGGCGCGTCGGCATCCTCCACGAGCACGACGTGCTGCGGCGCGGGATCGCGGGATGCCTGGACGAGGACCGCTCGCTCACGCTCGCGTTCGTCGTCGCGGCCGACCC
>DASUZD010000146.1:0-6683 GCA_036377055.1 Gaiellaceae bacterium
CGAGCGCGGCCACCTCGCCGGCGGCGACGAGCTCGACTCGTGCGCCGTGCAACCCCGAGGGCGCGCTGCCGAGTGCGATCGAAGGCCGGACGACGCCGTAGACGACGAGGCCCGCCGTCGGCCCGGGAGATGTCTCTCGAGGCGACGTCTGCTCCTGAACGGCCATGGCCTACTTCCGTCCGGCGCGCTGCCGCTCCTTGTCGCCGCCACCGGAGAACGCCTCCTTGGCGCCTTCGACCATGCCCTTGGCCTTGCCGTCCCCGTTGTCGTCGCCGCGAAGCTCCTTCAGCCCGGCCGCCTCCGTCTGCGTCAGGTCGAGCCGGTTCACGGCTTCGGCGAAGCGCAGGTAGGTGTCGATGCTCGCGATCACGATCCGCGCGTCGATCGTGATCAGCTCGATCCCGATCACGGAGACGCGCACGTACGCGTCGATCACGAGCCCCTTGTCGAGGATCAGGTCGATGACGTCGACGAGGCCGCTCGGGCTCGGCGCGCGCTGGAGGTAGTTGCTCGAAGTGCCGTGGGTCGCGATCGCCATGTCCCTCCTTAGCTCGTCAGCGCCTTGCGGCGCGCTTCGCGGTTCTTCGCCCGCTCGCCCTGGGCGCGCTCGATCTGCTCGAGTTGCTTTCGTGGAATCTGCGGCCTGGAAGCTTGCGAGCCGCGTAGCTGCTTCGACTGCGCGCCGATCAGCTCCTTTGCCTTCGTGACGAGGTTGCCGACGCCGTGCGACGAGCCGGCTTCCTTCAGCTTCGGCACCAGCTTGTCCTGGATCAGCCGCGGCAGCTTCTGCGCGCCGTATGCGGCCGCGGCGCTCGCGGCACTTGCGGCCAGCGGCACGAAGATCTTCTTCGCCAGGGAATCCTTGCTCCCGCGCGGGTCGAGCTCCTGCACCTTCTCCTTGGCTTCTTTGACAGCGCTCACGGCGTCACCTCCGTCCTTTTCACGAGCCATCGCTGTGGTCGCCGTCGTGCCCGACTCGATTCGCAATCTCGCGCGCGGCCGCCGCCGCGGCGCCGATCGCGGCCGCGGCCGCCGCGCCCTTCGCGGCCTTCCGGAGCGGCGAGCCGGACTCGCCCGGGACGAGCTTCTTCTCGACGCCCTCGATCGCGCCCTCCGACTCCTTCTCGGCGCCCTTCTCCTGGAGCTCCGGGAGCCCCGCGAGCTCCGTCTCGGTCAGGTCGAGCCGGTTGACGGCCTCGGCGAAGCGGAGGTAGGTGTCGACGCTTGCGATCACGATGCGCGCGTCGATCGTGACGAGCTCGATCCCGATCACCGAGACGCGCACGTACGCGTCGATGACGAGCCCCTTGTCGAGGATCAGGTCGACGACGTCGACGAGGCCGCTCGGGCTGGGCGCGCGCTGGAGGTAGTTGCTGGATGTGCCGTGAGTTGCGATCGCCATCGGGCGCCGTGGCTATCCCCGGCTCATCGGGTTTTCAATCACTCCGCGCGAGGTTTACGAACAAGACCCCGCCGGAAGTCCTGTTGAAAACCGCAAATGAAAGGGGTCGGCCGATGGCCGAGAACACCAATACCGATCAGAACGGCACGGGGCGAGCGAAGGCGCTCCTCTCGTCGCTGATGACGAAGGAGGTCGCGATCCCCGCGGCTGCGACGGCCGCGGCGGCGCTCGCCTACGGCGCCCGCCAGGCCGGGTCGGAAGCGAAGGAGAAGGTCGAGCAGGAGGCCGAGGAGGTCGGTCGCCACGGCGCGGAGGGCGCGAAGCAGGGTCTCACCAGTGGCGGCGTCGGGAAGCTCGCATCGAAGATCGTCCCGGGCGCCGGAGGCGGCGGAGGCGGCGGTCACAAGCCGAAGAAGACGCGGCGCCTACCGATCCAGCGCTGGACCGACGTCGCAGTCCCGGTCGACAAGGCCTACGAGCAGTGGACGAAGTTCGAGGAGTTCCCGAAGTTCATGCACCGCGTCCTCAACGTGAAGCAGGAGGGCGACAAGAAGGTCTCGTGGGACGAGAAGATCTGGTTCAGCAAGCGCCACTGGGAAGGCG
The DNA here is from genome assembly GCA_036377055.1 of Gaiellaceae bacterium. Classification (GTDB taxonomy): domain Bacteria; phylum Actinomycetota; class Thermoleophilia; order Gaiellales; family Gaiellaceae; genus DASUZD01. The sequence continues at coordinate 2,006 of DASUZD010000146.1, forward strand.
AGATCACCGACAAGCGCAAGAACCGGCGCGTCGCCTGGAAGACGACGTCGGGGATGTCGCACGCGGGCGTCGTCACCTTCCACTCGCTCGACGACTCCCTCACGCGCGTGATGGTGACGATGGACTTCGTCCCGCAGGGGATGATCGAAAAGATGGCGTCGGGGCTGCGGTTCGTGAAGCGCGCAGTTCAGGCGGATCTCGCGCGGTACAAGGCGTTCGTCGAGTTCAAGGAGGTCGACGACCTCGAGTACAAGGCCCGGCCGGCCGAGGCGAAGGAAGACGGCGACGAGCGCGCGAAACGTCGCGAGGAGCGGCGGGAGGCGGCCTCGCGAAGCTAGCTCTCTCCTGTGTACGAACGGTACGACCAGGGAAGAGAACGCGTACGTAACGCGCTTACGAACGGAAGGAGCACGTGATGTATTCGAGAACGGTCGCACCTGCGCGACCGCGCATCGGTCTTCTGGGGATCCTCTACCTCGTCATCGGGTTGATCGTCGCCGCCACGCACCACTACTTCGCGAACCTGCACACGCTGAAGCAGATCCTCTCGGCGGTCCTGGCCGTCGTCCTCTGGCCGTTGCTGCTGATCGGGATCGACCTGCACGTCCACTAAGCCGCTTTCGCCCGCCCGAACGTTCAAATCGGTGAACGCGAAAAGATAGGCCGTTCGGCCTATTGAGAGCGCGTGCAAAGCCACGTAGCCTCTCCTCTATCGGGAGAGGGGAGGCTGTGGCATGAGCGGGCGTCGGGATCGGCGACTGTGGCAACTCCGTCGCATCGCAGCGGCGGCGATGGTCCTGCTCGCGATGGGCGTGCTTGCGACGATCGGCTACGCGAGCTCGTCCAGATTCGCTGCGGCCACCTCCTACGGCTACGAGTACTGCACGACGCCGTCGCAGTACCAGTACTGCTCGACGAGCACGTCCACGACCACGACGACCACGCCTACCTCGACATCGACATCCACGTCGACGACAACGACCACTACGCCGACGACGACCTCCACGTCCACGAGCACGTCGACCTCCACGTCGACCTCAACCTCGACCAGCACGAGCACGTCGACGACGACGCCGACCAGCACGAAGCCCGGGAAGGGCTGCGGCGACAAGAACCACCTGCACGAGCGTTTCGCCGAGTGCAAGGTCGCGATCGCGGACGGCTCGGTCAGGGAGGGCAAGCTCGGAACCGTTTCTTACGTCACCTTCACCGTCCAGCTCTCGGACAAGCCGCTCTGGCCAGTCACGGTCAGCTACGGCACAGCGCCGGGGACGGCGACGGCGAGCTCCGACTATCTCCCGATCAGCGGAACGCTCAGCTTCCCCGTCGGCGTTCAGACGAAGACGCTGACGGTGACGGTGATCGGCGATAAGGTCAAGGAGGCCAACGAGACCTTCTACGTGAACCTCTCGAATCCAAGCGCGAACGCGTACCTCGGCGACGGCCAGGCCCTCGGGACGATCATCAATGACGACTAAGGCGCGCAGCTACCTGAGGCGAAGGGGCATCGGCCCCGGGCGCGCGCTGCTCGCGGTCGGAGTCGTGGCGTACGTCTTCGGCGCGGGGATCCTGATCGGCGGGTTCGGCGTCGGCCGCTCGAGCGCGAGCTCGGCGTACGAGTACTCGACGACGATCACGACGTCGACGAGCACCAGCACCTCGACGAGCACGAGCACCTCGACGACGACCACGACGACGCCGACCATCACGAAGCCCGGCAAGGGCTGCGGCGACAAGAACCACTTGCACGAGCGCCGCTTCGAGTGCAAGGTCGTGATCTCCGGGGCCTCCGTCAAGGAGGGGAAGGCGGGATTCGTCTCGTACGTCAACCTGACCGTCGCGCTCTCGGGAAGCCCCCTCAGCACGGTCACCGTCGACTACGCGACCGCGCCGGGCACGGCGACGCCGAACGTCGACTACCTGCCGATCAGCGGCACGCTCAGCTTCCCGGTCGGCACTTCGACGAGGACGCTGTCGGTCACGGTGATCGGCGACAGCGCCGCCGAGGCGAGCGAGACGTTCCTCGTGAACCTCTCGAACCCGAGCGCGAACGCGTACCTCGGCAATAGCCAAGCCGTCGGCACGATCCTCAACGACGACTAGTCGTAGGTCGCGCGGGATTCGCCTGATCGGCTAGGTCTCACGTCGGCTGCGACGAACTGAATACGTCACATGGACCTCGTCAAAGGCGCAGCCATCCTCGCGCAGCGCATCGCCGGCGCCGAGCACCGGCACGAAGGCCAGTGGCGCCGCTGGTCTCGCGAGGCGCCTGCGCCGAGCGATCCGCGTTGCGTCGAGTGCGGCGGGCCGGTGGCCGAGTCGCTCGCCGTGCTCGGGTCGCTCCGCTGCGGCGACTGCGCTCCTCGCGGAGCGGCGTAGAGCAGGGTTTTCAGCCGCCGCATCCGCGAAGAACGTTTGGAAGTCGTAAATCCTCGCCGGCAGGGCGCGAGGTGAGCGCCTCCCCGGCGTCTTCCTGATGAGCGGGCGAGAGGCGATTCGTCGCCATGACGACGCTCATGGGCGGAGGGGTTCGTTGCGAGCGTCGGGAGAGGCGGACCCCTCCGCTCTCCGTCGTAGAGCAGAGGTCGACGGGCGACGCGGGATGCGGCCTGCCGCGTCGCCCGCCTAAGCCCACCGCAGACGAGCGGGCAGCGGGAGAGGGTTTCCGCCCGCCGCCTGCTTCTCGGGCCTACCCGTCAGTTTCGCGCATTTGCGCGGCGTCCTTCATCCGGCGGCCAAATCGGTCGCAGAACCCTCGGATTCGGGCTGTTGCGCGGACGGCCCGTGCCGATGACGATCCTGCGCTTGCCAGGGGACTGACGGCAGTCATTCTCGGTCGAGTGCACAGGGGCGGCGAGAGCCGTCCCTGCTTGTAACGGGCCGCATCCGAGGCGATGCGTACGATCGCAGCCCGTGGTGCGGAGTCTGGTCCTCGCGGCGCTCGTCGTCGGCATCGCGGCTGCGGCCCCCTCGACGGCCACCGACCGGCCCACGCCCGGTGTCGCGCCTAGCCGGGTCGGAATCGCCGACGGCGGGGACGTCCAGACGCTCGCCCCGCGCGACCGGGGCCGCTATCTCGACGGGATCAGGGGCGCCGGCGCGCGTTGGATCCGCGTCGGGCTCTACTGGGCGGTCGTCCAGCGCGGCGGCCGGACAAGCTACGACTGGAAGGCGTTCGACGCCGTCGTCAAAGCCGCTCGACGGCGCGGGCTGAACGTCCTCGGAACGCTCCTCTACACCCCGGCATGGGCGAGGCCGGCGGGAACCCGGGCGAACTCGCCGCCCACCGATCCGACCGACTTCGGAACGTTCGCGGGTCGCGCAGCGAGCCACTTTCGCGCGCGCGGAGTCCAGGCGTACGAGATCTGGAACGAGCCGAACATCGCAGCGTTCTGGGCGCCCGGCCCGGATCCCGCGCGATACACCGAGCTCCTCGCGCAGGCGTACCGAGCGATCAAGCGCGCCGACCCGTCGGCGACGGTGGTGTCAGGCGGGCTATCGCCCTACGCGGGCTACGGCGTCGCGGATGCGCAGCACATGAACCCGCTGACCTTCCTCGAGCAGATGTACGCGAACGGCGCCCGGAAGAGCATGGACGCGGTCGGTTGGCACCCCTACAGCTTCCCCTCAGGGCTCCGGTACCACCCGTGGAGCAGCTGGTCGCAGATGGCGCAAACGAGGCCGAGCGCGCGCAGCATCATGCGCGCGAACGGCGACGCGGCGAAGAAGATCTCGGCGACCGAGTGGGGCGCCCCGACCGGAGCGTCGCCGGTCAGCATGACGGAGGAAGCGCAGGCGCAGCTCGTGACGGACGCGCTGACCCGGCTGAAGGCCTGGCGCTGGACCGGGCCGTCGTTCCTCTACACCTTCCGCGACAAGGGCACGAACGCCGCCGACCGCGACGACAACTTCGGCCTCGTGCGCCACGACTGGTCAGCGAAGCCGGCCTACGAAGCGTTCAGGCGAGTCGCCGCGGCGCGTCCGTAGGCCGGCCTGGCAGACCGCCTCGGCGTTAGATCGATCCTGTGAGGGTGCCCCCGTCGAAGATCTTGCCGCAGTCTGTGCCGCATCCGGGCGCGCCGATCGTGATCACAGACGCGTACGAGAGCGAGAGCGACGACCCCGTCACGTGCTTGAAGCGCCGCGTCCCGTCGGTGACAGCGAGGTCGAGGCCGAAGTTGTACTGGATGACGTGGACCGTGTCGGACCCGGTCACCCAACTACCCGGCTGAACGGTGCCGGTGAAGCTTGCGCCGTTGTTCGTGGTGAACGTGATCGAGCCGTTGGCGACGAAGCGCGGGCTGCTGTTGCATGGAACGAAGTTGGTCTCGAAGCAGCCGGGCGGGTCCTCGACCGACGCGTCGAGCACCACGTGGTCCGTCGTCAGCGTCCCAGCGTAGGTCCCGCTCCCGAGACTGTCCGACGTGTACGTCCCGTGAATCGTCCAGCTGTTCGCACGGGTAAGTGATGGCTGCCATTCCGCCGAACCCGTGAGCGTGCCGGAGACCGTCTTCGTCGGTCCAGCCGACGCCACGGGCGAGCCGACGACGAGCGCCGCGAGCGCAAGCGCCGCGATGATGAGTCGCTTCATTGTGACCTCTCCCCCCTCCTCGCCGGCGAAGGCCGGCGATGAACGACCGCACTTACTGCCCGCCGTCTTAGCTGATCCGAGGCGCTT
>DASUZD010000147.1:0-27961 GCA_036377055.1 Gaiellaceae bacterium
AGCGAGAGCGGGAGCGACGGCGGCGGCTCATGTCGAGCCCGGCTGCGGCGATGGTCGAGGTGCTCGAGGAGCTCGATCGTCGCTACGGAGGCGTCGAGGCGTACCTCCGCGCGGGCGGCGCCTCGGAGGCCGAGCTGCGGACGGCGCGGACGCGCCTGCGGGCGGAGGCGGCCGATGCCGCTGCTTGAGCTGCGCGACGTCGAGGCGCGTTACGGCGCCGTGAAGGCCCTCCACGGCGTCTCGCTCGACGTCGCGGAGGGGGAGCTCGTGGCCGTCCTCGGCGCGAACGGCGCGGGGAAGACGACGACGCTGCGCGCGATCTCCGGCACCGTCCGGCGCAGCGGCGAGCTTCGGTTCCGCGGAGAGCCGCTGCCTCGCGCGCCGGAGTCGGTTGCGCGGCGCGGGATCGCGCACGTCCCCGAGGGCCGTGGCACGTTCGCCGAGCTCTCGGTGCGCGACAACCTACGTCTGGGCGCGTACACGCGGCGTGGCCGCGACTCGCGCGACGACCTGCGGCGCGTCTACGCGTTCTTCCCGCGCCTCCAGGAGCGGCGCGACCAGCAGGCCGGCACGCTCAGCGGCGGCGAGCAGCAGATGCTCGCGCTGGGGCGGGCAATGATGGCGCGCCCGAGGCTCCTTCTCCTCGACGAGCCCTCGCTCGGGCTAGCTCCGCTCGTCGTGAAGGAGATCTTCGCCGCCCTCGCACGCATGAACGCCGACGAGGGCGTCACGGTCGTGGTCGTCGAGCAGAACGCGAACCTGGCGCTGTCCGCCTCCGCGCGCGCCTACGTCCTCGAGGTCGGCCGCGTCGCCGTCTCGGGCCCGAGCGACGAGCTCCGCCGGGCCGAGTCCGTCCGCAAGTCGTACCTGGGGTACTGAGCGTGGCGAGGGGCGAAACCCGAGTTTGTGGCTCTGAGCCACTAAGTCCTTCGCCCCGGCGAGCGGCACGTGGCTGAGTTCTGGCAACAAGTGGTGGCGGGGCTCGCCTCCGGCGGGATCTACGCCAGCCTTGCGCTCGCGCTCGTCCTGATCTACCGCTCGACCGGCGTCATCAACTTCGCCCAGGGCGAGATGGCGACGTTCGCGACGTACCTCGCGTGGACGTTCATGCACCACGGCTTCTCGTTCTGGCCCGCGTTCTTCCTGACGCTCGTCTGCGCGTTCGCAGGCGGGGTCGCGATCGAGCGCGTCGTCGTCCGACCCGTCGAGAACCGACCCGTCCTCACCGTCGTGCTCGTCACGATCGGGCTGCTCGTCCTGATCAACGGCCTGACGAGCTCGATCTGGGGCGGCGCCGTGCGCAAGTTCCCGAGCCCGTTCTCGACGCGGCCGATCCACGTGGCCGGCGTCGCGTTCTCGATCCAGGACATCGGGATCATCGGAGTCAGCCTGGCGGCCGTGCTCGTGCTCGGCGCGTTCTTCCGCTTCACGAAGCTCGGGCTCGCGCTCCGCGCCGCGGCGGTGAACCCGGGCGCGAGCCGCCTCGTCGGCGTGCGCGTGAGCTGGATGCTCGCGCTCGGCTGGGGTCTCGCGTCGGCGCTGGGCGCCGTCTCGGGGATGATGGTCGCGCCGGTCGTCTTCCTCGACCCGAACATGATGCAGGGGATCCTCCTGTACGCGTTCGCGGCCGCCGTGCTCGGGGGGCTCGACAGCCCGCTCGGCGCCGTCGTCGGCGGGCTCACGCTCGGCGTGCTGCTGAACCTCCTCGGGACGTACGTCTCGACGCTCGGCGGCGAGATGCGCCTCGTCGCGGGCCTCGCGGTGATCCTCGCGGTGCTGATCGTCCGGCCGTCGGGCCTGCTCGGGAAGGCGGCGGTGCGGCGTGTCTAGGCCGAGGCACGCGCTCCGGGCGGCCGGCGTCGCCGCGCTCGTCGTCGTCGCCGCCGTGCTGCCGAGCTTCATCAGCGACTACCACGCGCTGGAGTGGGCGACCGTCGGCACGTACTTCATCGCGCTGCTCGGCCTGAACGTGCTCACCGGGTACAGCGGCCAGATCTCGCTCGGCCACGGCGCGTTCATGGCCGTCGGCGGCTACACGAGCGCCATCCTGATGGCGCACCACGGCGTCCGCGATCTGTGGACGATCCCGCTCGCAGGCCTCGTCGCGGGCGGCGCCGGGCTCCTGTTCGGCCTGCCCGCGCTCCGCCTCTCCGGCCTCTACCTCGCCCTCGCGACGTTCGCCGTCGCCGTCGCGTTCCCAGCGCTGGTGAAGAAGTTCGAGCACTTCACCGGCGGGAGCATGGGCCTGATCCTGAACCTGCCGAAGGCGCCCGGCGGCCTGCACCTGAGCTCGAACGACTGGCTCTACTACCTGAGCTGGGGGATCGGCTTCGCGCTGCTCGGTCTCGGGGCGCTCGTCTCGCGAGGCCGGATCGGCCGCTCGTTCCGCGCGATCCGCGACAGCGAGGTCGCGGCCGCCTCCTCCGGCGTCAGCCCCGCGTTCTACAAGACGCTCGCGTTCGGCATCTCCGCGTTCTACGCCGGGATCGGCGGGTCGCTCGTCGCGATCGAGACCGCGTACGTGAATCCGCAGACGTTCCCGATCACGCTCTCGCTGTTCCTGGTCGTCGGCGTCGCGGTCGGCGGGCTCGGGTCGCTCGTCGGCTGCATCTTCGGCGCGGCGCTGATCGAGTTCCTGCCGACCGTCGCGCCCGACATCGCGAGGCACGCGCCGTCCGCGATCCGCGACCAGGTCACGCCTTCGGTGATCCAGGGTCTGATCCTCGTCCTCGTGATGCTGATCCTCCCCGGCGGCGTCGCCGGGCTCGCCCGCCTGCTCGAGAATCGCGCGCTCGGACCGCGTTTCGAGCGCTAACCATCCGGTTGTAGACTCGGTCTCAATGGCGATGAGCCGTCCGCTTCGCATCGCCGCAGTCGTCCTCGCCGCCGCCGTCGCGGCCGCAGGCGCGGGGGCCGCCCGCCAGGCGACGCCTGGGGTCACGTCCGATTCGATCCTGCTCGGCGGCACCGCGCCGCTGAGCGGCGAGGCCTCCGCGGGGGCCGGGGTCGCGAAGGGCGCCGAGGCCTACTTCAAGTACGTCAACGACCAGGGCGGCGTCTTCGGGCGCAAGATCACCTACAAGTACCTCGACGACGGCTACGAGCCGCAGCGCACCTTCCTCGCGATGCGCCAGCTCGTCCAGCAAGACGGCGTCTTCGCGATGTTCAACACGCTCGGGACGAACAACAACGTCGCGATCCGCAGCTTCCTGAACCAGCAGGACGTCCCGCAGCTCTTCGTCGCCTCGGGCGCGACTACGTTCGGCCGCGACGCGAAGCAGTACCCGTGGACGATCGGCTACATCCCGACCTACAAGGCCGAGGCGGAGGTGTACGCGAGGTACATCCTGAAGACGAAGCCGAGGGCGAAGATCGCCGTCCTCTACCAGGACGACGAGTACGGGCAGGACCTGGTCTCCGGCCTCCAGTCCGGCCTCGGGAACAAGGCGAAGCAGATCGTCAAGAAGGTCGGCTACGACCCGACGTCGTCGGACGTCAAGTCGGAGGTCGCGCAGCTCAAGGCCTCCAAGGCGAACGTCTTCATGATCTTCGCCTTCGGCAAGTTCGCGATCCAGGCGTTCATCTACGCGAACCAGCTCGGCTGGCACCCGCAGATCTTCGTGAACGACGTCGCGTCGGCGACGAGCCTGATGGTGCTGTCGCCGGCGAAGGCGACCGAGGGGGCGATCTCGATCGTCTTCGGCAAGGACCCCGACCTGGCCCTGTGGAAGAGCGACAAGGGCATGAAGCTCTTCGGCAGGATCATGAAGCGGTACGACCCCGGCGACAATCCGAACGGCTACCACATCGCAGGCATGGCCTCGGCGTACACGATGGTGGACGCGCTGAGGAAGGCCGGGAAGAACCTGACCCGGAAGGGCGTGATGAACGCGGCCACGCACCTGAACGAGAAGGGCAACCCGTTCGTGCTGCCGGGGATCGTCGTCCGGACGACGCCGACGTTCCGCTACCCCGTCTCGCAGGTCAAGCTCCAGCGCTGGCACAAGGGCCACTGGGTGATCTTCGGGCCGCTGCTCTCCGCGAAGCCGTAGCCCTCGCCGGACGCCGACGTAGGTGTACACAGGCGTCTGATGTAGGTGTACACCTACATCACGCACCCACGCCGGTCGGCGCCCCCACGGGATACGTAAGCTCCGCCCGTGGAAGCGCGCGCACTGCTGGACGCGTCCCTGGAGGAGCTGTGCGCCGAGGCGCGACGCGTGCGAGCGGCCGGGACGAAACGCCTCGTCACCTACTCGCCGAAGGTCTTTATCGCGCTCACGAAGCTCTGCCGCGACGTCTGTCACTACTGCACGTTCGCGCGACCCCCCCGCCGGGGCGAGCGGGCGTACATGAGTCTCGACGAGGTGCTCGAGGTCGCGCGCGCCGGCGCCGCGGCCGGATGCACCGAGGCGCTCTTCACGCTCGGCGACAAGCCGGAGCTCCGCTACCGCGCAGCGCGCGAGGAGCTGCGCGAGCTCGGGTGCGACACGACGCTCGAGTACCTCGCCCGCGCCGCCCGCCTCGTCCTCGACGAGACGGGCCTGCTCCCGCACCTCAATCCCGGCGTGATGACCCGAGACGACCTCGTCGCCCTCCGCGCGGTGAGCGCCTCGATGGGGCTCATGCTGGAGACGGCGTCCGAGCGGCTCTCACGGCGCGGGGGGCCGCACTTCGGGTCGCCCGACAAGCTCCCGGCGCCTCGGCTCGAGACGATCGCGCTCGCCGGCGAGCTGGCGATCCCGTTCACGACCGGGATCCTGATCGGGCTCGGCGAGACACCGGCGGAGCGGATCGAGGCGCTCGAGGCGATCGCGCGGCTCGCCCGGCGGTACGGCCACGTCCAGGAGGTGATCGTCCAGAACTTCCGCGCCAAGCCCGGGACGAGGATGGCGGCCGCGCCGGAGCCCGACCTCGACGAGCTGCTCTGGAGCGCGGCGGTCGCGCGGATCCTTCTTCCCGCCGACGTGAGCGTCCAGTGCCCGCCGAACCTCAGCTACGACGACTTCCCGCGCCTGCTCGACGCCGGCATCGACGACTGGGGAGGCATCTCGCCCGTGACGATCGACCACGTGAATCCCGAAGCTCCGTGGCCCGAGGTCGAGCGTCTGGAACGGGCGACGCGGGAGCGCGGCTTCGAGCCGGCCGCTCGCCTACCGCTCTATCCGCGCTTCGTCGCCGACCTGGAGCGATGGGTCGACCCGCGCGTCGCGCCGGCCGTGCTCGCCCGCGCGGACGCCGACGGGCTCGCTCGCAACGACCGGTGGGCGGCGGGCACCGGAGCGCCCATCCCGCGTTTCGCCGAGCACGGGCGCGCGGCGACCGACGCCGCAGTCGACGGCGCGCTCGCAAAGGTCCGCGAGGAGGTCGAACTAGACGAGGAGGACGTGACGGCGCTCCTCTCCGCTCGCGGCCCGGCCTTCAGCGCCGTCCTCACCGCCGCCGACGCGCTGCGCCGAGAGGTGTGCGGCGACACGGTCACGTACGTCGTGACCCGAAACGTCAACTACACGAACGTCTGCTACTTCCGCTGCGGCTTCTGCGCCTTCTCGAAGGGGCGGCTCGCGAAGAACCTCCGGGGTGCGCCGTACCTCGTGCCTGTGGACGAGATCGTCCGCCGAGCACATGAGGCGTGGGAGCGCGGCGCGGTCGAGATCTGCCTCCAGGGCGGCATCCATCCGGCCTTTACCGGTGACACCTACGTCGAGATCTGCGATGCGGTGAGGCGCGCGGTGCCCGGGATCCACGTCCACGCCTTCTCGGCGCTGGAGGTCTGGCAGGGAGCGGCGACGCTTGGCGTACCGCTCGAGGAGTACCTCGTCCGCCTCCGTCGAGCCGGCCTCGGCTCGCTTCCCGGGACGGCGGCCGAGGTCCTCGACGACGAGGTCAGACGCGTCCTCTGCCCGGACAAGGTGACGACGTCGCAGTGGCTGCACGTGCACGACACCGCGCACCGCGTCGGGCTCGCCTCGACGACGACGATCATGTTTGGCCACGTCGACGGCCCGCGGAACTGGGCGCGGCACCTGCTCCGCCTGCGCGACCAGCAGCGGCGGAGCGGCGCGTTCACTGAGCTCGTTCCGCTCCCGTTCGTGCACATGGAGGCGCCGATCTACCTGCGCGGCCGCGCGCGGCCGGGGCCGACCTTCCGCGAGGCACTGCTCGTGCACGCGGTCGGCCGGCTAGCCCTCCACCCAGGGATCACGAACGTGCAGGCGTCGTGGGTGAAGCTCGGACCCGACGGCGCCCGAGCCGCGCTCGCGGCCGGCTGCAACGACCTCGGCGGGACGCTGATGAACGAGTCGATCTCGCGCGCCGCCGGCGCCGAGTTCGGGCAGGAGCTTCCGCCCGAGCAGATGGAGGCGCTGATCCGCTCGGCCGGGCGCGTCCCGCGGCAGCGGACGACGCTCTACGGCGCCGTCGAGGCCGAGCGGACGCGTGCCTCGTTCGGCGCACCCCCGCTCGCGGAGCCGCTCAACCCAAGCGTGAACGACGCGGGGCTGAAGGCGCCGCCGCGGCTCGTGCGGCCGGGGCTCGTGGCCGTAGCAGCGGGCTAGTCGCTCTCGAGCGCGAGGAGGTCGTCGATCGTCTCGCGGCGGCGCAGTAGGCGAGCTTCCCCGTCCCCGACGAGCACCGCCGCCGGTCGCGGTATGGCGTTGTAGTTCGACGCCATCGCGAGCGTGTAGCCGCCGGTCGCGGGCACGGCTAGCAGGTCGCCCCGGCGCGGGCGTGGCAGCGCGATCCCCTCGATCAGCACGTCGCCCGTCTCGCAGTGCTTGCCCGCGATGCGGAACGGGCCGTCGGGCGGGCCGTCGCGGTTCGCGAGCATCGCGTGGTAGCGCGCGCCGTAGAGCTGCGGGCGCGGGTTGTCGGACATCCCGCCGTCGATCGCCACGTAGTCGACGCCCCCGCTCCGCTTCGTCGCCCCGACGCGGTAGAGCGTGACGCCGGCGCGGCCGACGAGCGACCGCCCCGGCTCGAGGACGATCCGGGCGGGCTCGGGCCAGCCGGCGCGGAAGCGCGAGACGAGGGCCGAGGCGAACGCGTGCGCGTCCGGAACGGACTCGGCCGGCGAGTGAGCGACGCCGAGCCCGCCGCCGAGGTCGACGAGCTTCGGCGTCCAGCCGAGCTCGTCCCTGCACCGGACGCAGAAGGCGACGAGCCGGTCGACGGCGAGCAAGCTCTCGTCGGGCCGCCCGAGCTGCGAGCCGATGTGGACGTGGACGCCGACCGGCTCGAGCGTGTTCCGCGCCGTCGCGAGCGTCGCGAGGGCCTGCTCGGGGTCAAGCCCGAACTTCGACTCCTCGTGCGCCGTCTGGATCGACTGGTGTGTCTTCGCCTCCACACCCGGCGTCAGCCGGACGAGCACGCGCCGGACGCCTGCGCCGTGCGCGCGCTCGACCTCCTCGGCGGAGTCGAGGACGACGAGCGCGTCAGCGGCGGCGGCCGCCTCGAGCTCCGTTTGTGACTTGTTGTTCCCATGGACGACGAGGCGGTCGCCCGGGACGCCTGCGCGGCGCGCGTAGGCGAGCTCGCCGAGCGACGAGACGTCCGCGCCGAGGCCTTCGTCCAGGAAGAGCCGGAGCATTCCGACGTTCGGGAACGCCTTGACCCCGTAGACGACGAGCGCGTCCGGGTCGACGCTGCGGTACGCGCGCGCCTGCGCGAGGAGCGTGTCGCGGCAGTAGACGACGAGCGGCGTTCCGAAGGCGTCGGCGAGCTCGGTGGACGCGACGTCGCCCAGCGAGAGCACGCCGCCGGAAACCGAGGCGCTGTCCGGAAACAGCTCGAGCGACACGGCCGATTGTGCCTACGCGGCCCGTGACTTCGAGCGACATCGCCGATCGCGTCGATGCGGCAGAGCGGATCGCGGAAAGTGATCGTCGCGGCACAGCCGTCACGAAGATCGCGTCGCCGGAATGTGCCTCCCAGGCCTGTGACAGGATCGGCGCGAAGCCGCAACACCTGCGCCGCCCAGGCGCAGGTATCGTCGCCTCCGAGGGAGGCGGGAACGGCTCCCCCCACCCAGGGTGGGGGTGCGGCCGGTCCCGTTCGTTGCCGCGCAACGCCCAACCATCCGCCGCGTCCGGCCAGGTGACGCCGAGCGTCGAGGTTGCTACAGTTCCCGCAAATGCAGGAGCTTCTTCTGTAGCGCAGGAGGCGAACGCGGCGCCGGCCGCGCAGCTTCCGAACGGCCTCTCGATCGAGAGGCTTTTTTGTTCCCGGAGGACGGCGATGGATCGATACGACCCAGCGGCAATCGAGCCGAAATGGCAAGAGGTGTGGGCACGCGAGCGCGCGTTCTCGGTGCCGAACCCCGAGCACCCGTCCCACCGCGACGAGGGGAACACGTACGTCCTAGAGATGCTCCCGTATCCGTCCGGCGAGCTCCACATGGGGCATGTCCGGAACTACATGCTCGGCGAGGTCATCACGCACTTCCGGCGCAGGCACGGCTTCAATGTGCTGCGCCCGATGGGCTTCGACTCGTTCGGCCTGCCCGCCGAGAACGCCGCGATCCAGGAAGGCGCGCACCCGCGCGAGGCGACCGAGCGGAACATCGCCCGGATCCGCGCCCAGATGGAGCGCCTCGGCTGGGCGATCGACTGGGACCGGATGCTCGCGACCCACGAGCCCGAGTACTACCGCTGGACACAATGGCTCTTCCTCCGCTTCTTCGAGCGCGGCCTCGCCTACCGGAAGGAGGTCGCGGTCAAGTGGTGCCCGAACGACCAGACCGTGCTCGCGAACGAGCAGGTGATCGACGGCCGGTGCGAGCGGTGCGGCGCCGAGGTGGAGGCGCGAAAGCTCGAGCAGTGGCTCTTCCGGACTACGGCCTATGCGGACGTGCTGCTCGACGACATGGCGCTGCTCGAGTCATGGCCCGAGCGCGTCCTGACGATGCAGCGGAACTGGATCGGCCGCTCGGAGGGCGCCGACCTGCTCTTCCGCATCCCCGACCTGGACGTCGACGTCGAGGTCTTCACGACCCGTCCGGACACGGTCTTCGGCGCGACGTTCTTCGTCCTGGCGCCCGAGCACCCGCTCATCGAGCGCCTCGTCTCGGGAACGCCGTACGAAGCGGAGGTGCTCGACTACGTCCGTCACGCCGCCGCCCGCTCCGCGGTCGAGCGCGAGACGAAGACGAAGGACGGCGTCGCGACGGGCCGCTTCGCCGTCAATCCTGCGACGGGCGCCGACATCCCGATCTGGGTCGCCGACTACGTCCTGATGGAGTACGGCACGGGCGCGATCATGGGCGTGCCCGCGCACGACGAGCGCGACTACGAGTTCGCAAAGCGCTACGACCTGCCGATCGTGAAGGTCGTCGAGCCCGCCGAAGGCGGGTCGGACGACGAGGGTCCTTTTGTCGCGCACACGCCGAACGAGCGGTGCGTGAACTCAGGCGAGTTCAGCGGCCTGCCGAGTCCCGAGGCGAAGCGCGCGATCGTCCAGTCGCTGGAGGGAAAACGCCTCGGCAGGCCGTCGGTCGGCTACCGCCTCCGCGACTGGCTGCTCTCGCGCCAGCGCTACTGGGGTTGCCCGATACCGATCGTGCACTGCGAGCAGTGCGGCTTCGTACCTGTCCCGGACGGCGAGTTGCCGGTGCTCCTCCCGGAGGTCGAGGACTACCTGCCGAAGGGCCGTTCGCCGCTGGCGACTGCGGAAGAGTGGGTGCGTACCACGTGCCCGTCGTGCGGAGGCGAGGGCCGGCGGGAGACGGACACGATGGACACGTTCGTCGACTCCTCGTGGTACTTCCTCCGTTACGCCGATCCTCACAACGACAACGCCCCGTTCGACCGGGCGATCGTCGACTATTGGCTCCCCGTCAACCAATACATCGGCGGCATCGAGCACGCGATCCTGCACCTGCTCTACGCGCGTTTCTTCACCAAGGTCATGCAGGAGGCGGGGCTGCTCGGCTTCCGCGAGCCGTTCGCGCGCCTCTTCACGCAGGGGATGGTTCATTACCGAGGCGCGAAGATGTCCAAGTCCCGCGGCAATGTGGTCGATCCGGACGAGTACGTCGCCCGGTACGGCGCGGACGCGGTGCGCCTCTACCTGCTCTTCCTGGGCCCGGTCGACCAGGACGCGGAGTGGCAGGACAACGGCTTCGAGGGCATGGTCCGGTTCCTCCACCGGCTGTGGCGCGTGGCGCTCGAGCAGGCCGAGCGGCCGCCGGGCGGCGACGCGCCGTCGACGGCTCTCGCGCGCAAGGCGCACGAGACGATCGCGAAGGTGACCGACGACGTCGGCCGGCGGTTCGTCCTGAACACGCCGATCGCAGCGGTGATGGAGCTTCTGAACGAGATCGCCCGCGCGCCGGACGACCCCGCGGCGCGGTTCGCGGTCGAGACCGCGGTCTCGTTGATCCAGCCGTACGCGCCGCACGTCGCCGAAGAGCTCTGGCAGCGGCTCGGGCACGAGCGCCTGTGGGTGCAGTCGTGGCCGGAGGCCGACCCTGCGTTGCTCGAGCGCGAGACCTTCGAGCTCGTGATCCAGGTGAACGGGAAGGTGCGCGATCGAGTCGAGGTCGCTGCCGACGCGTCCGACGAGGAGCTGGTCGCGCGCGCGACGGAGTCTCCCAAGGTGCGCGCGCAGCTCGACGGCAAGGAGATACGGCAGACGATCGTCGTGCCGCGCAAGCTTGTGAATCTCGTCGTCGCCTAGACGCCGATCCCGCGGCGCTGCGGGACTTTTCGTCACAGACTCGGCACGCTCGCGGCACACACGCGTTACGGGTTCGTCTTCAGAATCGGCAACGTGCCCGAGCTCCCCTTCTCACGGCGGCGCGCCCTCGTCGGCGCGGCCGCGCTGATCGTCGTCCTCTTCGTCGGAGGCCGGCTCTTCGTCCACGCTGGCACGGCCGTGCCGGCGCAACCGCTCGCGCCGCCGCTGACCACGACTTCGGCCGCGCCGGCGGAGGTCGTGGTCGACGTGACCGGCGCCGTTCGAAGGCCCGGCCTGTACCGGCTCGCGCAGGGCGCACGCGTCGCCGACGCGGTGCGGCGCGCCGGCGGCGCGACCCGGCGCGCAGACCTCTCGCTCGTCAATCTCGCCCAGCTGGTCGCGGACGGCGAGCAGGTCGTCGTGCCGCGGCGCGGGGCGCCCGCCCCGGCGGCCGGCGGCACGGCCGCCTCGACAGGTCCGATCCACCTGAACAGCGCGACCGTCGAGCAGCTCGACACGCTTCCCGGAGTCGGTCCCGTGACCGCGCAGAAGATCGTCGACTACCGCGCGAAACACGGAGCCTTTTCGTCGGTCGACGAGCTCGATGCGATTCCGGGCATCGGTCCCGCGCGGCTCGACCAGCTTCGCGGCCTGGTGGCGCCGTGACCGCCGACCTCCTCCTCCGGCGGTATCCGCACTGTCTCGCCGGCGCCGCCTGCGTTGGGCTCGCCGCGGCCGACCTCGCCCGCTGTGCGGCTCCGACCGTTGCTGCGCTCGCGGCCGCCCTGGCGATCCTCGCCGCCGCCGAGGTCGGCGCGATGCGACTGGTGCTCGCAGGCTGCGCGCTCGCGCTCGCAGGCTGGTGGTGGGGTAGCGCGCGCCTCGATGCGCTCGACGCCAGCACGCTCCGCGGCGAGGTGGGCCGGGCCGAAACCGGTGAGGTGGTGGTGACTGGGCCGCCCCGGCGGGGCCGCTTTGAGCTTCGACTCCCGGCGCAGGTCCGGCGCTTCGGTCGCCTGCGGCCGAACGAGCAAGTCCTGCTCGAGCTTCCGCTGGGCCGCTCGCCCCCGCAGGGCGCCGTCCTGCGCGTCCTGGGTCAAATCGAGCTTCCGCGGGGGCCGTCGAACGGCTTCGACGAGACGACCTGGCTGCGCCGCCACGGCGTGCACGTCGTCCTGCACGGTGATCGCTGGAGCCAGATCGGCCGTCGCGGCGGCTTCGGCGGCGTTGCGGACCGGCTTCGGGCGTGGCTCGGCCGCTCCGTGGCGACCGGCCTCCGCGGCGAGCGCCGAGCGCTGCTCGAAGGGGTGGTCCTCGGCGACGACCAGCGGCTCTCCGCCGACCTCCGGCGCGACTTCAGGGCGTCCGGCCTCTATCACCTCCTCGCCGTATCGGGGCAGAACGTCGCCCTCGTCGCAGGCGGCGTGCTCCTGCTGGGCTGGCTCGTCGGGATTCCCCGCGCGGCGGGAGAGCTCGGCGCGCTCGCGGCGATGGCCGGCTACGTGGTCGCCGTCGGCGCTCAGCCCTCGGTGGTCCGTGCCGGAATCGCGGGCGCCCTTGGCTCGCTCGCGTGGCTCTCGGCGCGCCAGCGCGACCGCTGGCAGTTCCTGCTGCTCGGCGCCCTCGCGCTGCTCGCGTGGAACCCGTACGCGCTCCTCGACGCGGGCTTCCAGCTGTCGTTCGCAGCCGTCGCAGCGATCTTCACCGTCGCGCCGCGGCTGCGCCGGGTTCTGGACGGCTATCCGATTCCGGCCAAGGTCGCCGACGCCGTCGCCGTCTCGACCGCCTGCGGCGGCGCGACCGCGCCCATCGCCTGGTTCCAGTTCCATGCGGTTCCGCTGCTCACCGTCCCGGCGAACGCCGCCGCGGAAATCGCCGTCGTCCCGCTGCTCGGATTCGCGCTCGCGGCCGCCGCCGTGGCGCCGTTCTCGACCGGTGCCGCGGCCGCGCTGGCCTGGCTCGCGGGGGGGTGCGCCGCGTACCTGGCCGCGTGCGCACGGTTCTTCGGCGGCCTCCCGTTCGCCCAGGTCAGGTCGGGCCAAGCGGCAGCGGCGCTCGCCACGCTCGCGGTCGCCGCCGCTGCCTATGCTTGGCGGCGATGGCGTCCGAGCTGAGGCCGGTCTACCTGATCACCGGCAGCGACCGCCCGAAGGTGGCGCGGGCGGTGCGCCGGCTGCGAGACCGCGTCGGCGTCGACGCCGCGGAGCTGCTCTCGGCGACCGACGCGCCCGGCGACGCGGCCGTCGCTGCCTGCAACTCGCTCGGCCTCTTCACGGACGAGGCGCGGCTCGTCGTCGTCGAGGAGGTGGAGCGCTGGCGCGCCGCGGACGCGAAGGCCGTCGCCGAGTACCTCCAGAGCCCCGCTCCGGCGACGGTGCTCGCGCTCGTCGGCGAGGGCGTCAAGGCCGACTCGGCGCTGGCGAAGGCGTGCAAGAAGGCGGGCGAGGTCCTTGTTTACGACGCGCCGCGCAAGCGCGACCTGCCCGCGTGGGTGGCGGCCGAGCTGCAACGGCGCGGGGCCTCGGCCGAGCCCGAAGCCTGCCGCGCGATCGCGGAGCTGGTCGGCGAGGATCTGGAGGCGCTCGCGACCGAGATCGACAAGCTCGCCACGTGGGCCCACGGTGAGGAGATCGGCGTCGCCGACGTCGAGCGGCTCGTCGTCCCGCGCGCGGAGACCACGATCTTCTCGCTCACGGACGCATGGGGACGCCGCGACGTGCGTGCGGTCCTGGAGGCGGCCGAGTCGCTGCTCGAGCGGTCGCCGCGCGAGCTGACGCGGGTCGTCGGGGCCCTCGCGAGCCATGTCGCGAAGGTGCGCGCCTGTCAGGCGCTCGCGGCCGAGGCCGTCCGGCCCCGCGACGCCGCCAGCCGATTGAAGATGCACCCGTTCGCCGCCGAGAAGGCATTCGCCCAGGCGGCGAACTTCAGCGTCGACGAGCTAGGGCACGCCGTCGTTCGGCTCGCCGCCCTCGACCTCGCGGTCAAGGGCGGGAGTCGCCTCTCGCCCGACCTGGAGCTGGCACGCGCGCTCGTCGACGTGACGAGGCCGCGCGAGGCGGCCACAACGTCGAGTTAGAAAATCGAATCGAAATGAGGTCGATCGTTTCGACCGGTCGTTTCAGACGGACGAACGGGCTGAGCCCGCACGTCCTGATGGTCGGCGCCGCCGAGTCGGCGCCTTAGCGGGATCCGCCGGAGACGAGCCGCGCCGCCTGGGACTTCCGCCGCGCGGCCGTGTTCCTGTGCAGCGCGCCCTTGGAAGCAGCCTTGTCGATCGAGCGGACGAGCGCCCTGTGCTCGTCGGCGATCGTCGCCTCGTCGCCGTCCTCGACCGCGGTGCGCAACCGCCTCGTGAGCGTCTTCACCGTCGAGCGGTAGCGGAGGTTCTCGAGCCGCTCGCGGGCCGCGATCCGGACGCGCTTCTTCTGCTGGCGAATGTTCGGCATAGCGTGAAAACGCCCGCTCCGCGGGCCGGACGATCGTAGCAGAGCCCGCGGGACCGGCTCCTATACTCGCCTCCAGTGGACGAGCGATCCGGCCGCCGGCTCGCCTGGTCGACGGCGATCTTCTCGCTCGCCACCGGCATCTCGCGGATCCTCGGGCTCGTCCGCGAAGTCGTCGCGAAGAACTACTTCGGCGTCAACGGGCCGATCAACGCGTTCGAGATCGCGTTCCTCGTGCCGAACACGGTCCGCGCGCTCGTCGCGGACGCGGCGCTCTCGTCAGCGTTCGTGCCGGTCTTCAGCGACCTGCTCGAGAAGGGCGAGCGGAAGCGCGCGTGGCGCGTCGCGTCGTCGCTCTTCTGGCTGATGCTCCTCGGCCTCGGCGCGCTGACGGCGCTCTTCGTGCTCGTCGCGCCGTGGGTGATGCCGCCGCTCTACCCGCACTACCGCCCGCTGCTCGTCGGGCTCTCGCAGCTGCTGTTCCCGCTCGTAGCGCTGCTCGGCGTCTCCGGGATCGTCGTCGGCGTCCTCAACTCGTACGACGAGTTCGCGATCCCCGCGCTGACGCCGGTGGCGTGGAACCTCGTGATCATCGCGGGGCTCGTCTTCGGCGTCCCGCACGTCCACGGCGCCGACCACAAGCTGTACGTCTACGCCGGCGCGATCCTCGCGGGGACGGTCGTGCAGGTCCTGCTGCCGATCCCGTGGCTGCGCGGCCGCGATGGCCGCCTCCGGCTCGTGCTCGACTGGCACGACCCGGCCGTCAGGCAGGTCTTCAAGCTGATGCTGCCGGTCACGCTCGGCCTCGGCCTGATCAACGTCAACGCCCTGATCGACGGCGTGCTCGGCGGCTGGTTGATCAGCTCGAACGCGCCCGCGGCGATCACGGCCGCCTTCCGCGTCTACATGCTCCCCCAGGGTGTGTTCTCGGTGGCGATCGCGACAGTGCTCTTTCCATCGCTCGCGCGGTTCGCCTCGAGGCGAGACATCGCCGGGTTCCGGGACACGACAGCGCTCGGCCTCCGGCAGATCGCGTTCCTGCTCGTCCCGGCGAGCATGGTCATCGCCGTCCTGGCCGAGCCGCTCATCCGCCTGATCTACCAGCGCGGCGCGTTCACGCCGAGCCAGACGCCGGTCGTCGCCGCGTGCCTCGCCGCCCTGACGCCGGGACTCACGTTCAACGGGACGATGCTGATGCTGAACCGCGCGTTCTTCAGCCTCCAGGACAACTGGGTTCCGACTGCGATCGCGCTCGGGAACCTCTTCGTGAACGCGGTGCTCGACGTCGCGTTCTCGCCGTTCGGCACGTGGGGGATTCCCCTCGCGACGTCGGTCGTGAACATCGCGGGGACAGCGGCGTTGCTCGTCGTGCTGCGACGGCGGCTCGGCCGGATCGAGTTCGGTGAGGTTCTGCGGTCGTTCGCGCGCGTCCTTATCGCCTCGCTCGTCGCCGCAGGTGTCGCGTTCGCCGTCTGGAAGCTGCTGGACGCCGCCGTCGGCCGCTCGTCGGGCGGCCAGCTCCTCTCGCTCCTGCCCGCCCTGGCAGCCGCCGTCGTCGCCTATCTGGCCGCGGCCCGCGCTCTGCGGGTGCGCGAGATGCAGGCGCTACTCTCCTTGCGCAGTCGCTTCCGCCGCGGCTAGGCGCCCATGGACCAGCAGCACATCCGCAACTTCTCGATCATCGCCCACATCGACCACGGGAAGTCGACCCTGGCCGACCGCATCCTCCAGCTGACCGAGACCGTGTCGGCGCGCGAGATGCGCGAGCAGGTGCTCGACACGATGGAGCTCGAGCGCGAGCGTGGGATCACGATCAAGGCGCAGGCGGTGCGCGTCCTGTGGAAGGGCCACCAGCTGAACCTGATCGACACGCCCGGCCACGTCGACTTCACGTACGAGGTCTCGCGGTCGCTCCAGGCGTGCGAGGGCGCGCTGCTCGTCGTCGACGCGGCGCAGGGGATCGAGGCGCAGACGCTTGCGAACGCATACCTGGCGATCGAGAACGACCTCGAGATCGTTCCGGTCGTGAACAAGATCGACCTGCCGCAGGCCGACCCGGACGGCACCGGAGCAGAGCTCGCGGACCTGATCGGCGAGGACCCCGAGCGCGTCCTCCGAATCTCGGCGAAGACGGGGGAGGGGGTCGAGGCGGTGCTCGACGCGATCGTCGAGCGCGTGCCGCCGCCCGCGGGCGATCCAGAGGCGCCGTCGCGCGCCCTGATCTTCGACTCGTCGTACGACCAGTACCGGGGCGTGGTCGCGTTCGTTCGCGTTGTGGACGGCTCGTTCCACACGCGCGAGCGGCTTCGCGCGATGGCGCAGGGCACGCGCTTCGAGGCCGAGGAGCTCGGCTTCTTCTCGCCGACCATGCGTGCGGTCGACACGCTTGCGGCGGGGGAAGTCGGCTACGTGATCACGGGGCTGAAGGACGTGTCGAAGCTGCGGGTGGGCGACACCCTGACGTCGGAGACCCGTCCGGCGGAGGCGCCCCTCCCGGGATACAAGGACGTAAAGCCCATGGTCTTCGCGGGCCTGTTCCCGACCGATTCGGACGACTACCCGGAGCTGCGGGACGCGCTCGAGAAGCTGAAGCTGAACGACGCGGCGCTGTTCTACGAGCCCGAGACGTCGCAGGCGCTCGGCTTCGGCTTCCGCTGCGGCTTCCTCGGTCTCCTGCACATGGAGATCGTGCGTGAGCGTCTCGAGCGCGAGTTCGACCTCGACCTGCTCGTGACCGCTCCCAACGTGGCCTACCGCGTGCAGCCGTCGAGCGGCGATTGGGTCGAGGTGCACACCCCCTCGGAGATGCCGAACGAGGTCGAGGCTGTGGAAGAGCCGTACATCAAGGCGTCGATCATCGTCCCCAAGGAGTACGTCGGGACGGTCATGGAGCTGTGCAACGACCGGCGCGGGAGGTTCGACCACCTCGAGTACCTCTCGGAGGAGCGCGTCCACCTCACGTACGAGCTGCCGCTCGCGGAGATCGTGCTCGACTACTACGACCAGCTCAAGTCCCGCACGCGCGGCTATGCGAGCTTCGACTACGACGTGATCGGGTTCCGCCCCGGGAACCTCGTCCGTGTGGACGTCCTCGTCGGCGGCGAGCCTGTGGACGCCTTGTCGCTGATCGTTCACCGCGACGGCGCCTACGAGCGGGGACGCGCCCTCGTCGAGCGGCTGCGCGAAGAGATCCCGCGGCAGATGTTCGACGTCGCTATCCAGGCCGCGATCGGGGCGCGGGTGATCGCCCGGGAGACGGTGAAGGCGCGCCGCAAGGACGTGCTCGCGAAGTGCTACGGCGGCGACATCACCCGGAAGCGCAAGCTGCTCGAGAAGCAGAAGGCTGGGAAGCGGCGGATGAAGCAGGTCGGGATGGTCGAGGTTCCGCAGGAGGCCTTCCTCGCCGTCCTGAACCTCGGCGACGGGGATCGACGATGAGCGGGTCCGTGCGCCACCTGTACGTCCACCTGCCGTTCTGCGCGCACCGCTGCGGCTATTGCGATTTCGTCACGGTCGTCGGCCGGCGCGGGCAGCACGCGGCGTACGTCGATGCGCTGCTCGAGGAGCTGGAGCTCGAGCGCGAGTTGCTCGCGCCTGAGCTGGAGACCGTGTTCCTCGGCGGCGGCACGCCGACCTTCACCGAGCCGTCCGAGCTCGCGCGTCTGCTCGCCGCGCTGCCCGCGGCGGAGGAGGTGACGGTCGAGGCGAACCCGGAGACGCTGACGCCGGAGCTGGCGCGACTGCTGCGCGAGGGCGGCGTGACGCGGGTCTCCCTCGGTGCGCAGAGCTTCACGGCTGAGCTGCTCTCGACGCTGGAGCGTCGCGTCTCGCCCGCCGCCGTCCGGGCCGCCGTCTACGCTCTCCGTGATGCCAGCTTCGACAACATCTCGCTCGATCTCATCTACGGCGTTCCGGGCCAGAGCCCCGCCGACCTCGAGCACGATCTGAGCGAGGCGCTGGCGCTCGAGCCGGAGCACCTCTCGTGCTACGAGCTCGAGGCGAAGCCCGGGACGCGGTTCACCCACGCGCATGGCGCCGAGCTCAGCCGTCAATCCGAATACATGGAGGCCTACTTCGAGCGGGTCGTCGACCGGCTGGTCGGTGCCGGCTACCGCTGGTACGAGACGGCGAACTTCTGCCGAACCTCGGAGCGCGCAGCTGCGCGGGATCTGCGCGCGCGGCACAACCTCGCGTACTGGCGCGGCCGCGACTACCTCGGCCTCGGGATCGGCGCCGTCTCGACGGTCGGCGACGCGCGCTGGCGGAACGCGCCTAGCCTGCCGAGGTACCTCCGCGCGCTCGCACTCGGCGAGCGACCGGAGCGCGAGCTGGAGCAGCTGACGGCCGACGTGAAGCGCCGGGAGCGAGCGATGCTCGGGCTCCGCCTCGACGAGCCGCTCGCGCTCGCGACGCTCGCGGAGACACTCGACGCGGAGGGCGTCGAGCGGCTCGAGGCGCTCGGGCTCGCACGTCGAGAGGCCGGAGCAGGCGGCGAGACGCTTGCCCTGACGAGTCGCGGCCGGTTCCTCGGGGACGGGGCGACGGCCGTCGCCCTCGCCTGAGCTCCTCCGGGCCACGAGTACAATCTGCCTGCAAAGGATGCGGATCGACCTGACACCGAGGCAGCGCGAGATCCTTCGCCTGGTCGTCGAGGAGTACGTCGGCTCTGGCCAGCCTGTCGGCTCGAAGCACCTCGTCGAGAGCGCCGCGATGACGGTCTCGCCGTCGACGGTGCGGTACGAGCTTGCCGAGCTCGAGACCTTCGGCCTGCTCACCCATCCGCACACGTCCGCCGGACGGGTCCCGACCGATCGGGGCTATCGCTTCTACGTCGACGCGCTGCTGGAGCGGCTCGAACCGCGCCCGGCGCCCTTCGAGCTCGACCTCTCCCTCGTCCGGAGCGAGGTCGAAGCGGCGTTGCAGGCGACGACGGAGGTGCTCTCGGAGGTCACGAGCCTGCTCGCGCTCGTCTCCGCGCCGCCGCTCGAGACCACGACCGTCCGCCACGTCGAGGTGCTCCTGCTCCAGCCGACGGTGGTGATGGTGGTCGTGATCACCTCGACGGGCGGAGTCACGAAGCACATCGCAACCTTCGACGAGGCGGTCGACTCGGGGCTGCCGAAGTGGGCGGGCGAGTATCTGAACGAGCGCGTCGCAGGCCTCCAGCTCGGAACCCACCTGCTGCGGCAGCGGTTCGAGGATCCGGCCCTGTCGGCGCGCGAGCGCGCGTTTCTCGACCGCCTCCGGCCCGCGTTCGTGGAGCTCCTGCGGGCGGAGCAGCGGCTGTACGTCGGCGGGGCGGCGACGCTGTTGGAGGACGTCCGCGCCGACGAGCTCGGCGCGTACCGTCGCCTGCTCGAGGTGCTCGAGAAGCGCGCGGCGCTGCTCGAGATCGTCGGCGAGGCCCTCGACCCGAAGCGGCCGTTCGTGCGCGTCGGCGGCGAGCTCGACAACCCGGCCTTGCACGACGTCGCCCTGGTCGGCGCGTCCTACGGCCTGACACACCGCACGCTCGGCGCAGTGGGGCTGCTCGGGCCCGTCCGGATGGACTACGAGATGGCGATCCGCTCGGTGCGCGCTGCCGCGGTCGAGCTGTCCCGTTTCGTCGAGGGGATCTACGCGGAGAACTGATTCGCGCGCCTCAGGCCACCACGGCCGGCGCCGATACCCTTGACGACCATGGCGACGACCGAGCGCGACTACTACGAGATCCTCGGCCTCCAGCGCGGCGCGAGCGACACCGACATCAAGAAGGCGTTCCGCCGGCTCGCGCGCGAGCTCCACCCCGACGTGTCACAGGCGCCCGACGCCGAGGAGCGGTTTCGGGAGGTCGCGGAGGCCTACGAGGTGCTCTCGAAGTCCGAGACGCGGGAGCTCTACGACCGCTACGGGCACGCCGGGCTGCGGAGCGGCGGCTTCACGCCGGGCCACTTCGACCTCGGCAACCTCGCCGACATCTTCTCCGCCTTCTTCGGCGACGACCTCTTCGTCGGCGGCGGCCGCGCGCGGCAGCGTTCGCGCGGGGCGGACGTGGCCGCAGAGGTCGAGGTCGAGCTGGTCGAGGCTGCGACTGGAACGAAGCGCGACGTGCCGTTCAAGGTGGCGACGCCCTGCGACCGGTGCAGCGGGAGCGGCGCCGAGCCGGGCACTCGACCCGCGACATGCGCTACGTGCGAGGGGACGGGCTACGTGCGGCAGGTCTCGCGCAGCTCGTTCGGTCAGTTCGTTCGGACCCACGCCTGCCCGCATTGCAACGGCGCGGGCGCCGTGATCGAGCACCCGTGCGAGCAGTGCGAGGGCGGCGGGCGCGTCGTGGAGGAGCGGAAGCTCGACGTCGAGATCCCGCCGGGGATCCACGACGGGCAGCGAATCCGGCTCAGCGGCGAGGGTCATGCGGGGCTCTCCGGAGGACGCGCAGGCGACCTCTTCGTGCTCGTCCACGTCCGGCCCGACCCGCGCTTCGTTCGCGAAGGAGACGACATCTTCTCCACCGTCGACCTGACCGTGACCGACGCGGCGTTGGGGACGACGGTGCAGCTTCCCACCCTCGACGGTGACGCGGAGCTCAGCTTCGACCCCGGCACGCAGCCGGGCGAGATCCGGGTCCTGCGCGGCCGCGGCATGCCCGTCCTCCAGGGATTCGGCCGCGGCGACCACCGCGTCCTCGTCAACGTCGCGGTGCCGAGGCGCCTCACCGACGAGCAGCGCCGCCTGCTCGAGCAGTTCGCGGACAGCACGAGCGCCGACAATTACCGCGAGGACGAGAGCTTCTTCGACAAGCTGAAGAGCGCGTTCCGCTGAGCCTCCGCCGCGTCTCGATCAGCGTCCCTCCCGAACGGGGCGAGGAGGCACGGGCGTCGATGATCGCGCTCTTCCCCGAGGGTTTCGAGGAGCTGGAGTCGCCCGACGGGCTGGAGCTCGTCGCTTACACGGACGCCCGCGGCGAGGAACGGCTCTGGCAGGTCTTCGGCGGCGCCGGGGTCGCCGACGTCGAGGCAGGTTGGGAGGAGCGCTGGCGCCAGTTCCACCGCCCCGTCCGGATCGGCCCGCTCTGGATCGGGCCGCCCTGGGAGGCGCCCCCCGCCGACGCGATCGCGGTGGTCGTCGATCCGGGCGCGGCGTTCGGCACCGGCGCCCACCCGACGACGCGTCTGTCGATCGAGCTCCTCGCGACGCTCCCTCCGACCGGCAGCCTCCTCGACGTCGGCTGCGGCTCCGGCGTGCTCGCGATCGCGGCCGCAAAGCTTGGGTTCGCCCCGGTGGCGGCGGTCGACGTCGAGGCGCAGGCCGTGTCGGAGACGCAGCGGAACGCCGCCGCGAACGCGGTCACGGTCGAGGCTCGCTGCGTCGACGCGCTCCATGCCCAGCTCCCGCCCATGTACGTGGCCGTGGCGAACGTCACCCTCGCTGCAGTCGAGACGCTCGCGCGGCGCCTCGTCTGCGATCGCCTCGTCACGTCGGGATACCTCGTCTCCGACGAGCCGGCCTTGCCGGGCTGGGATCGTGTGGAACGGCGTGAGCTCGAAGGTTGGGCGGCAGACCTCTCGCGCCCGGCCGTTCGCCGAGCCGGACGAGGCCGCCCGGCTGTTCAGCGTTAGGCACGAAACCGGCACACGGCTAACGCAGCAGCCGCGATATCGTGACCGCAGGGGTCCAGGGGGACCCCACGGGGGCGGTTGGGGGCACGGAATCGCGGGCGCCAAGGTGGTATTAGAGTCCAGACCCCGTGGCGACCTTCTCGATCCGCTTTCTCGGCTGCAAGGTCTCCCAGACGGACGCTCAGGAGGTGCGCGAGCGCCTGCTCGCGGACGGCCACCTGGAGCGGTCGCCCGGCGAGGCCGACGTCGCGGTCGTCAACACCTGCTGCGTGACCCACGAGGCACTCCGGAAGTCGCGGCACGCCGCGGCTCGCGCGGCGCGGACGCACGGGCGCGTCTACGTGACCGGCTGCGGCGCGAACCTCGCGGGAGACGCCTTCGCAGGGCTGCCGACCAACGTCCGCGTGATCCCGCGGCGAAGCGAGGAGACCGCAGCCGCGATCGCCGGCGACGTGGGCGCGATCGGCTGCGTGCAGGCGGACGCCCGCCTCGACCGGGTGCGCGCTTTCGTGAAGGTGCAGGACGGGTGCAGCTTCTCCTGTCATTTCTGCGTCGTCCCGCTCGTCCGCGGCCGCTCCCGCAGCCGGCCGGCGGCAGCCGTGCTCCGCGAGGCACGGCGGCGGGTAGCGCAGGGTCACCGCGAAGTGGTTCTGACGGGCATCAACCTCGGCTGCTACCGCGATCGCACGGCCGGCTACGGGCTCGCGCGCCTGGTGCGTGAGGTTGGCGCGATCCCCGGGCTCGACCGGCTCAGGCTGTCGTCGATCGAGGTGAACCACGTGGACGCCGAGCTCGTCGCCGCGCTACGCGCGACGCCCTCGGTTGCGCATCACCTGCACGTCCCGCTCCAGTCCGGCGACGACGCGATCCTGAAGGCCATGGCCCGCCGGTACACAGTGTCGACGTTCCTCCGCCGGCTCGAGCCGCTCGCGGACTTCAACCTGACGACCGACGCGATCGTCGGGTTTCCGGGCGAGGACGACCGCGCGTTCGAGAACACGGTCGCGGCCGTCGAGCGCGCCAGGATCACCAAGATCCACGTCTTCCCCTACTCGCCCAGGCCTGGGACGGTCACGGCCGGTGAAGACACCGTCCCGCTGCAGGTGAAGAAGGAGCGCAGCGCGCGCCTCCGGGCGGCGTCCGAAGCGGCGTGCCGCGCGAGGTGGCGCTCGAAGCTCGGCGAGGTCGACAGGGTGCTCGTCGACCGTCCGAGGCGCGGCTACGGAGACGACTACTCCCCGTGGCTGGTCGACGCGCCGGTCGGGGCGCTCGTACGGGTGCGCGCGGCCGCGGTCGTGGAGGAGGGGATCCTCGCTGCCTGACGACTGCCTCTTCTGCCGGCTCGTTCGCGAAGGCGACCACGTTCGCGCGGCCGACGGGTTCGTCGCGATCCGCGACATCAACCCCAAGGCCGACACGCACCTGCTCGTCATCCCCGAGCGCCACGTCGACTCGTTTCGGGAGGTCTCCGAGCTCCCGGCCGACGAGGCGAAGCGGATGCTCGACTTCGTCGCCGAGACGGCGCGCGAAGCAGGGCTCGAGGACTATCGCGTCGTGGTGAACGTCGGCGAGGGCGGCGGGCAGACGATCTTCCACCTCCATTGGCACGTGCTCGGCGGCCGTCTCCGCGGGATGCCGGCATGAGCCTGATCGATCGCCTGGAGGACGAGCTCAAGCAGGCGATGCTCGCGCGCGACGATGGGAGGCGTGACGCGCTGCGGCTCGTCCTGTCGAGCCTGCGCGGCGCGGAGAAGGAGCTCCAGCGGCCGCTGCACGACGACGAGGAGCTTCAGGTGCTCCAGCGTGAGCGCAAGCGGAGGCTCGAGGCCGCAGAGGCGTTCCGCACCGGCGGGCGCGACGAGCAGGCCGAGCGCGAGGAGGCGGAGCTCGAGGTGCTCCAGGAGTTCATGCCCGAGCCGGTCGACGAGGAGGAGCTCGAGGAGATCGTCGACAGCGCGATCGCGGAGGTCGGCGCGACGAGCATGCGCGACTTCGGCCGCGTGATGGCGGACGTGATGCCGCAGGTCTCAGGACGCGCGGACGGCTCAACGGTCAGCCAGCTCGTGCGCGAGAAGCTCGCGTAGCGCCCCAACCTCCCCCAGGGGGTTGAAGAACCCCCTGACCAAACGCTACCGGCGGTGACGCCACGCGTCTGTGCCGGATTGGTGACTTTCTCGTCCGCGTCCGCGCGCTAGACCCGGCGTGCGCCGACGTACGTCCGGGCGTACCACCCGGTGATCGTCGAGACCTTGACCACATCGCCGGTGTGGGGCGCGTGGATGAACTGGTTCGCGCCGATGTAGATGCCGACGTGGCCGAGGCCGTCGAAGAAGACGAGATCGCCCGGCTGGAGGCCCTCCCGCGACACGGGCACGCCGAGTCCGTACTGCGCGACCGTGTAGTGCGGCAGCGCGATTCCGATCTGCGCGTAGACGTACATGACGAGCCCGGAGCAGTCGAAGCCGGCCGGTGACGCTCCGCCCCAGCGGTACGGGACGCCAAGGTAGCGGGCCGCGATCGCGGCCGTCTCCGGGTGGCCGCCGCCGATCGGCGCAGGCGGCGGGGGCGGAGTCGGAGGAGCCGGCGGTGGGGGAGCGGGCGGCGGCGGCGCGGGTGGAGCCGGCGGCGGCGAAGGAGGCGACGGCGCCGACGGCGGATTGGCCGCGGGCGCCGGGCGTGCCGTTTGTCTCGACCTCCGCGCCGCGAGCGCGCGCCGTCGTGCGGCCTCGCGCTCCCGCACCCGCGCCAGCGCGACCAGCCGCTCGCGCGCGAGCCGCGCCCGCGCCTCCGCGGCGAGCCGACGCTCACGCGCGCGCTCGCGGGCGCGCAAGACGACGATCTGCGACCTGATCGACGCCAGCAGCGTCCGCCGGCGTGCGAGCTTCGCCTCGATCTCCGCCTTGGTCGTGCCGAGCTTCGCCACCTCCCGGGCGCGCGCCGCCTGCTCGTGCTCCAGCCGCTGCTCGCGCCGGGCCAGCTCCGCCTTCCACGCGGCTGCCGCGTCGGCGATGTGCCGGTCTTGCCGGGCGACGGCCCTTGCCGCCTCCACGCGGTCGACGAGGTCGGCGAGGCTCGAGGCGCCGAGCAGGATCTCGAGCGGCGACGGCCGGTCGGATTCGTAGATCGCGACGAGACGCCGCTCGAGTCGCGCCTGCGCGATCCGGAGGTTCGCGCGCGCCCGAGCAAGCCGGAGCTCCGCGACGCGCAGCTCGCGCCGCGTAGCGGCCAGCCTCACGCGGGCGCCGTCGTACGCGTCCACCGTCCGGCCGAGGTCGGAGTCGATCCGCGAGATCTCGGCCAGCACGTGTGCCGCCTGAACCTGCTTCTGTGCGATCGGCGGCGGCGCAGCGTCGGTCTTCGCCGCAGCAACGGACGCGGCCGCGACAGCGAGGACTGCGAGGGCGGGTCTCGGTCGCATGCGGGGGAGGGAGGAGCGGGGGACCGCCCGTTCCGTCGTCGGGCGCAGGCTACTGCGTCGGAGACCCTGGGCCAGTCCAGGGCTGTGCCTACACTGAGCCTGGTGCAGGAAGTCCTGTCGGTTTCGAACGATGTTGCGGCGGAGCTCGCGGGCATCTCCGACGGCGTCCTCGACGCCCTCCGCGACCGGCTCCACTGCACGATCCTCCTCCGCGGCAACCGCCTGACGATCGAGGGCGACGACAGCGCCGTGGCTGCCGCGCGCGCTGTCGTCGACGAGCTGGTCGAGCTCGTCCAGGGCGGCCACGACATCGGGCCGGGCACGGTCGACGCGGTCGTGTCCGCGCTGGACGAATCGGAGGACATTCGTGACGTCTTCGAGGACGTCGTCTGGCGGCACCGCGGCAAGAAGATCGCGCCGAAGACCATCAACCAGAAGCGGTACGTGGACGCGATCCGGAACCACACGGTGACGTTCGCGATCGGACCGGCCGGGACGGGCAAGACCTATCTCGCGATGGCGCTCGCCGTGGCCGCGCTCGCGGAGAAGGAGGTCGGCCGGATCATCCTCACGCGCCCGGCCGTGGAGGCGGGCGAGCGGCTCGGCTTCCTGCCGGGCGACATGCTCGCGAAGGTCGACCCGTACCTCCGCCCGCTCTTCGACGCGCTCTACGACATGCTCGACGCCGACCGGCTGGCGGCCTACATGGACCGCGGGACGATCGAGGTTGCGCCGCTCGCGTTCATGCGCGGTCGGACCCTGAACGACTCGTTCATCATCCTCGACGAGGCGCAGAACACGAGCCCGGAGCAGATGCAGATGTTCCTGACCCGCCTCGGCTTCGGCTCGAAGGTGGTGGTGACGGGCGACGTGACGCAGATCGACCTGCCGCGGGAGCAGGCGTCCGGCCTGATCCAGGTTCAGGGCATCCTGGCGTCGATCGACGGCATCGCATTCATCCGCTTCGGGCACAAGGACGTCGTGCGGCACAAGCTCGTGCAGCGGATCGTCGAGGCGTACAAGCTGCACGCGGAGGAGACCGGGACACAGCGACGCAAGTAGGCGGAGTTGATCGAGGTCGAGGTCGAGAACCGAAGCGGGGCGAGCGTGCCGGCGGACGCGGCGGCGGACCTGACACGGCGCGTGCTCGCGGCCGAAGGCGTCGACGCCGGCGAGATCGGGCTCGCGTTCGTCGCGCCGGAGGAGATCCGCGCGCTCAAGCGCGAGCATCTCGGCGTCGACGAGGTCACCGACGTGCTCTCGTTCCCGATCGACGGTCGCGACGAGCTTCCCGACGGCGTGCCGCGCCAGCTCGGAGACGTCGTGCTCTGCGCGGAGGTCGTCGGCGAGCGCTGGCGCGAGCCGCTCGTCCACGGGCTGCTGCATCTGCTGGGGTATGACCACGGGTCCGAGATGGAGCAACGCGAGCGCCTCCACGCCGCATGAGCACGCCCCGCCGAGCCCCGTCGATCCTCGAGAGCTTCAACTACGCCTTCGAGGGCATCATCCACGTGCTCCGCACGCAGCGGAACATGCGGATCCACTTCGTCGTGGCGGCCGTCGTCCTCGTCGTTGCGTTCGCCGCCGGCGTCACGAACTACGAGCTGATCGCGCTTCTCCTCTCGATCGCCTTCGTGCTGATCGCGGAGATGATCAACTCGGCGCTCGAAAGCGCGATCGACGTCGCGACGACCGAGTTCGATCCGCACGCGAAGCTGGGCAAGGACATCGCGGCGGGCGCCGTCCTGATCGCGACCGTCAACGCCATCGCCGTCGGGTACCTCGTCTTCGCGCGGCGGCTCTCGGATCCGAGCTCGCGGCTGCTCGACCGCGTCCGCAACGCGCCCATCGACCTGACGCTGATCGCGCTCGTGGTGACGATCATCGTCGTGATCGCGACGAAGGCGCTCACCGGCCGCGGGACACCGCTCCGGGGCGGGCTTCCCTCGGGCCACGCCGCGGTCGCCTTCGCGGGCTGGATGGCGGCGACGTACATCCTCGGCGACAACCGCCACCGGTTCCTGGTCTCGACGCTCACGTTCGTGATGGCGCTGCTGGTCGCCCAGACGCGGGTCGAGTCGGGGGTCCACTCGCTGCTCGAGGTCGCCTACGGCGGGCTGATCGGCGCGATCGTCACGCTGGTCCTCTTTCAGGCGTTCGCGTGACCGACGAGCAGCTCTACGAGCGGGCACGGGCGGCGGCGGCGCGGGCCTACGCGCCCTATTCGAATTTTTTGGTCGGCGCCGCGCTGCTCGGCCGCGACGGACGCGTCTGGGAGGGCGTGAACGTCGAGAACGCGTCCTACTCGCTCGGCGTCTGCGCGGAGCGGGCGGCGATCGCGCGGGCCGTCTCGGACGCCGGGCGGAGGCCGGGCGACTTCGAGGCGATCGCGATCACGGCCTCCCCCTGCGGGGGGTGCCGCCAGTGGCTGGTCGAGTTCAAGCTCGACCGTGTTGTCTATCAAGATAACGATGGCCGTATGGTGACACGCACCCCGGACGACCTCCTGCCGGACACGTTCGTGCTGTGAAATCGGGCTTCGTGGCCGCCGCCGGGCGGCCGAACGTCGGCAAGTCGACGCTGGTGAACGCGCTCTGCGGCGGGAAGGTCGCGATCGTCTCGGACAAGCCGCAGACGACGCGCCGGCGGATCTTCGCGATCGCGAACGGCGACGACCATCAGCTCGTGCTCGCCGACCTGCCCGGGTTCCAGCGGCCGCGCGACGCCCTGACCGAGCACATGCAGCGCACCGTGGACACGTCGTTCGAGGACGTGGACGCCGTGCTCTTCGTCCTCTCGGCGCGCGAGCGGATCGGCGCCGGCGACCG
>DASUZD010000148.1:0-47166 GCA_036377055.1 Gaiellaceae bacterium
CTTCATGCCGGACGCGGAGTCGACGCGGCTCTCGATCAGGATGCGCGCCGGCTCGCTCGGGCACCACATGGCGGCCGAGAAGGAGGAGCGCTTCAGCTCGTGGCAGCACCAGGAGATGGGCCGGCTCGTCTGGGGGCTCGGCGCGATGGCGGCCGAGCGCGTCTTCTACGGCGAGACGTCGATGGGCGTCGGCGGCGACGTGCAGAGCGTGACCACGGCGGCCGGCTTCATGGTCGGCGCGGCCTCGATGGGGCCCGAGCCGATCGACCTGAACGGGCGAGGCGAGGAGATCATGAAGCGCTTCGAGGAGATCGGGACGCGCATCATGAACCGAACCGGCGCCGGCGGCCCCGGCGACGTGGAGCACAACCCCGTCGGCGCCGTCTTCGCCGACCCGGAGAAGCGCGCGACCGCCGCGCGGATCCTCGGGCAGGCGTACGTCCACGCGCACACGTTCGTCGCGCACAACCGCGGCGCGATCGAGAAGATCGCGGACGTCGTCGTGGAACGGCGCGAGCTCTACGGCGACGAGCTCGTCGAGCTGCTCCGGAGCGCGGGCCTCGAGCGGCCGGAAGTCGACCTGACGAAGGAGGAGTCCTGGCCGGTCCTCTGAGCGCGCTGCCGTACTCGCGGCGGTTCGGGATCGTCTACCTGCTGCTCGCGGCCGTGATCGGCGGCGCGGTCGGCACGACGGTCGTCCTCCTCTCGCGCGGCCCAAAGTCCGAGCCGCCTGCATGGTCCAGGTGGCAGCCGACCGGCGACGACACCGTCCGCATCCAGCAGATCGCCGAGCACGTCGGCAAGAAGTACCGCCTCTCGGACGGCCGCCAGCTCGACGCGGTGATCGCAAGCCACCCGCGCGTCCAGAACCTCCCGATCGCCGCGATCGCGATCAAGCCGCGGCAGACGGACGTGAACCAGGGGATCGCGGTCACGCGCGCCGACCGGAGCTGGGCGTTCAACCTCTGCGGCCTGGCGAAGGACTGCTCGATCGAGGCCGGCACTCCGGGCGAGCCGCGGGGCCGCCTGCTCCGCCGTGAGGCGCTCGAGCTCGCGCTCTACACCTTCAAGTACGTGCCTAGCTCGGAGACGGTCGTCACGTTCCTGCCGCCCGCGGGAGGGAACACGCTCTACGCGCTCTTCTTCGACAAGGACTCGCTGCGCCGGCAGCTCACGCGGCCGCTGCGGATGACGATCCCGGTGGAATCCGCCACTGCGACCGAGGAGAACCCCGGCGCGCCGCCCGAGACGATCGACCGCCTGACCGTGCCGCACATCTACAAGTACGGCATCCGCCAGGCTCCGGACGGCAACGCCGTCCTCGTGCTCGACCCGCTCGCGATCGGCGGATAGGTCCGGCGCAACCCGGGTAGGCCCGCGGGCGATGAACGCCGCGGACGCACTCCTCCGGTTCGACACGGCGATCGGCGACGGCGCCGAGCGGCTCGTGCGGGCGCACCACCGCCGCCGGCTGCGCTCGCTCGGCTGGGAGCATGCGCTCGACCCGGCTCCCGGCGGCTGGCCGGCGGGCGATCCGCCGCCGCGACCGGGTTGCGCGCTCGAGGTGTTGATCGACGGCGAGGAGGCGCTGCCGCGAATCGCGGAGGAGCTTCCGCGCGCGGAGTCGCACGTCCACATCGCGGGCTGGTACTTCACGCCCCGCTTCCGCCTCGGCGACGCGGTGCTGCGCGAGCTCCTCGCCGAGCTCGCGGAGCGCGTCGACGTGCGCGTCCTCGTCTGGGCGGGCGCGCCGCTGCCGCTCTTTCACCCGTCACGGGCCGAGGTGCGCGACATGCGCGAAGAGCTGACGCGTGGGACGCGGATCCAGTGCGCGCTCGACGACCGCGAGCGGCCGCTGCACTGCCACCACGAGAAGCTCGTCGTCGTCGACGACCGGGTCGCCTTCGTCGGCGGGATCGACCTGACGGACTTCGGCGGCGACCGCGCCGACACGCACGACCATCCCGCGCGCGGCCGGCTCGGCTGGCACGACGCCGCCACGCGCCTCGAAGGGCCGGTCGTCGCCGACGTCGCCGATCATTTCGCGCTTCGCTGGCGCGAGGTGACCGGCGCCGCGCTCCCGCGTCCGGAACCGCCGGCGCCCACGGGTGAGCTCGAGGTGCAGGCCGTCAGGACGGTGCCCGAGAGGATCTACCGCGCCGTGCCGCGAGGCGAGTTCCGGATCCTCAAGGCGTACGTGCGCGCGCTCCGGTCGGCGCGCCGGCTCGTCTACCTGGAGAGCCAGTTCCTCTGGTCGCCGGAGCTGGTCGAGATCCTCGCCGACAAGCTCCGTCGCCCGCCCGACGACGCGTTCCGGCTCGTCGTCCTGCTACCCGCGCGGCCGAAGGACGGCGGCGACGACACCCGCGGCCAGCTCGGCGTCCTGGCCGAGGCCGACGCGGGCGCCGGGCGGCTGCTCGCGTGCACGCTCTACCAGCGCGGCGGGGAGCGCGCGCAGCCCGTGTACGTCCACGCGAAGATCGGCATCGTCGACGACGAGTGGCTGACGGTCGGCTCGGCGAACCTGAACGAGCACTCGCTCTTCAACGACACCGAGCTCAACATCGTCTGCCGCGACCCGGCGCTCGTGCGCGAGACGCGGCTGCGCCTCTGGGCCGAGCACCTCGACCGGCCGCCGGGCGAGGTGGCCGGCGACCCGACGGACGTCGTCGACACGATCTGGAAGCCGCTGGCCGACGAGCAGCTCGAGCGGCGGCGGTCGTCGGCGCCGCTGACGCACAAGCTCGTTCGGCTTCCCGGCGTCTCCCGGCGCTCGCGCCGCCTGCTCGGCCCGCTTCAGGGCTTCGTGGTCGACGGCTGAGGGTAACGCTGCCCTCGTGGCGAGCGACCGCTGGTATCGGAACGCGATCGTCTACTCGCTCTCCGTCGAGACGTTCATGGACGGCAACGGCGACGGGTGCGGCGACTTCGCGGGCCTCCGGCGCAGGCTCGACTACCTCGAGAGCCTCGGCGTCGACGCCCTCTGGCTGACGCCCTTCCAGACGTCGCCGAACCGCGACGACGGATACGACGTCGCCGACTACTACTCGGTTGACCCCCGCTACGGCAGCGGCGGCGAGCTCGTCGACTTCATGCACGAGGCGGCGAGCAGAGGGATCCGCGTGCTCGTCGACCTGGTCGTGAATCACACCTCGGACCGCAACCCGTGGTTCCTCGCCGCGCGCCGCGACCGGTCGTCGCCGTACCACGACTGGTACGTCTGGGCCGACAAGCGGCCGCCGGACTGGGAGAGCGGGATGGTCTTCCCCGGCGAGCAGAGCACGACGTGGTCGTTCGCGCGTGAGGTCCGCCAGTGGTACTTCCACCGGTTCTACGACTTCCAGCCCGACCTGAACATGGCGAACCCGCGCGTGCGCGAGGAGGTGCGGCGCATCGTCGGGCTCTGGCTCCAGTTCGGCGTCGCTGGGTTCCGGATGGACGCGGTGCCGTTCGTCCTCGAGAAGCCGTCGACCGACGGCGGCCCGTCGCAAACGTGCTTCGAGTGGCTGCACGAGCTCCGCGACTTCCTCCAGTGGCGCGCGAACGAGGCGGTGCTCCTCGGTGAGGCGAACGTCGAGCCGCGCGAGTCCGCGAAGTACTTCGCGGACGGCGACGGGCTGCACATGATGTTCAACTTCTGGGTCAACCAGCACCTGTTCCTCGCGCTCGCAACCGGCGACGCGCGGCCGCTCGCGCGCGCGCTTCAGGCGACCCGCGCCCTCCCGCACGGCGCGCAGTGGGCGAACTTCCTCCGCAACCACGACGAGCTCGACCTCGGCCGCCTCGCCGACGGCGAGCAGGAGGCGACGTTCGCGGCGTTCGGGCCGGAGCCGCGGATGCAGCTGTACGGCCGCGGGATCCGGCGGCGGCTCGCGCCGATGCTCGGCGAGCGCGCCCGGATCGAGCTCGCGTACAGCCTGCTCTTGTCGCTGCCGGGGACGCCCGTGATCCGGTACGGCGACGAGATCGGGATGGGCGACGACCTGTCGCTGAAGGATCGCGCCGCGATCAGGACGCCGATGCAGTGGTCACACGAGCGGAACGGCGGCTTCTCGAGCGCCGAGCGGCTGGTGCGCCCGATCGTGAGCCGCGGCCCGTACGGCTTCGAGAGCGTCAACGTCGAGGAGCAGCGCCGGGACGCGGGCTCGCTCCTCCGTTGGCTGATGCGCATGATCCGGCTGCGCAAGGAGTGCCCCGAGATCGGCTGGGGCGAGTGGTCGTCGCTGCCGACGCGGAGCCGCCACGTCCTCGCGCTCGTCTACCGCTGGCAGGGAAACGAGGTCGCCTGCATCCACAACCTCGACGACCGGCCGCACGACGTCTCGCTGCGCATCCCCGGCGAGCGGGGGCGTCTGCTCGCGAACCTGATCGAGGGCGACGAGAGCGTCGCCGACGCACGCGGCGTCCACAAGCTCGTCCTCGAGCCGTACGGCTACCGCTGGTACCGCGTCGGCGGCTTCGATTACGCCCTATGAGAAGGGTTTCGTGGTCATGTCGGCCACGACGAGCAGCAGGACGGCGATGTCGAAGCGCGCGACGAGCAGGATGCGCTGGATCGTCGCCTGCGTCTCCGGCGCCGCCGGGCTCTTCTCCTTCATCAGCGCGTCGATCTTCTTCGCGAGCGGCGAGAGGACGAATACCCCGGTGACGAAGGTGAGGCCGTAGCCGACGAGCCCCGCCACCACCCAGAACTTCCCCCAGCCCCAGTCGATGTTGATCATCATCGCGATCCCGAGCAGGAGGACGAGCAATCCGGCAGGCGCGAAGAGCCGCTCGCCGGCGAACGCCGCCTGACGGGCGAGCGTCGCGATCTCGTTCGGGTCGTCCGAGCGCTCGGCGCGCAGGCCGAGCGGGGTCAGCAGGAGCCCGCCGCCGACCCAGAAGACCGCGAGGGCCACGTGGATGACGCGAAAGAGCGCGTACCAGTTGGTGTAGAAGGCGGGTTGGAACGCGAAGATGACGAGCAGCACGGCGACTGCGACGCCGATCGCGACGGTGATTGCGGCTGAGGAGCGGCGTGGCGCCGCGGCGGAGGTCGTGTCCATAGGGCGGAGTCATACGGATCGCGCCGGCCCTACCGCAACGGGAGCCGGTCGAACGGCGTGAGCCGGATCCGTGCCCCGTCGGCGTAGACGAGCCCGACGTCCGCGAATCGTGCCAGCGTCCCGGGTCCGACGATTCTGTCGGCGCCGTCCGCGAGCCGGAGCACGTGCACCTGCCCGTCGAGGACGTAGGCGGCGAGGCCGTGGGCGACGTCGCCGAGAAGGAGGCGCGGCGGCTGGCGGCAGCTCGGGTCGCCGTAGTAGTCGCATGCATGACCGGCCGGCTGCGCCGGGAGCGGCCAGGCGGCGCGCAGGCTGCCGCTGAAGGCGTCGTAGACGCGCAGCTCGCCGCCCGCCGCGAGGACGAGGTCGGAGCCGCTCAGCTCGGCCGCGAGCGTCGGCACGGGCAGCGAGAGCAGGATCGACCCGTCGGTCGCGAGGATCCGCGTCTCGTTGGTGCCGCTGACGACGATCCGGCCGGCGTCGACGTCGAGCGGCGTGTACGGCCCCGGGCTCGACGAAAGCGCCGGGCACGGGCACCCGCCCGGATCGACCCGCTCCACTGACTGCCGGTCGACGACGAGACCGCCGGTGTCGTAGTGGGACGCCCACGAGCTCTGCACGAGCAGCGACCCAGCGCCGACGGCCGTCCCCGTGCCGTTGATCGGAGCGCTGCCGAGGCAACCGGTTCCGTCTCGCAGCTCGATCCGCGGCGAGCCGATCGTCGCCTCGTACGCGTCCCAATAGAAGCAGAGACCCCAGCCCTTCTCCCACCAGGCGAGGCGGTCGCCCGCGAGCGCGAGCGAGTAGACGTGGCCGCGGCTGTAAGTCGCGCGACACTCGCCAGGGCTCCAGACCGTGACGACCGCGCCGGTCGCGGGCGTCCAGGCGGAGACGCCGCCGCAGGCGACGAAGGCGGCGCGGCCGCCGTCGGCGACGAGCTCCTGGACCGGGCCGCCGGCGAAGACGCCGTCGACCTGCTGCGGTGGCCGGTACTGCAGGCCTCGCGCCCTCGTCGCCCAGGCGGCGGCGACGATCTGGCCGCCGTACGGCTTCGCCGCCGACACGACCGTCGCGACGTGCCCGCTCGGGGTGACGGTCTGGACGTCGCCGGTCGAGATCGCGTCGCCGTTGCTGCTCTCGCCGCTGTACTGGACGTAGAGCAGCCGGCGCCCGTCCGGCGACCAGGAGAGGTCCCGGCCGGCGGCGTGCAGCACGCGCACGCGAAGGGTCCGCGTGTCGAGGAGGCGGATGTTCCCTCCGACGGCGAACGCCACGAGCCGGCCGCTCGGCGCGAACGCGAGCTCGAGCCGAAAGAGCTGGAGGAAGTCTTCCGAGAAACGGTAGACGAGGCGCGTCCGGCCGCTCGCGATGGCGACGAGGTAGATCCCCTCGCGCGTCGCGTACGCGATCCGGCGGCCGTCCGGCGCCCAGTCGAACGTCGCCGGCTGCTCGTGGACGAGCACGCGCTCGTGCCCGCCGCGAAGCAGGGTCAGCCCCGCGCTGACGAAGGCGAGGGTCTTCCCGTCGGGCGACCAGCGCAGCCTCCCCACGCTGCGGCTGTCGACGATCCGGTCCGCTCCCGTCGTCGTGAGGACGTGAATCCCGGTATCCGGCGTCGAGTACGCGAGCCGGCGGGAGTCGGGGGCCCAGGCGGCGCCCTGCGCGATGCCGATCGCTCGCGCGCCGGTCCCGTCGGCATTTGCGACCCAGAGCGTCTGTGGCTCGTACCCGACGCCTGCGCTCCAGTAGGCGAGCCGGCGGCCGTCCGGCGACGGGAGCGGACGCGCGAAGCCGCAGGCAGCCGGCGAGTAGCACGGCCCAGCGGGGCGGTCGAACGTCACCTGGCCGAGCGGACTGCGACCGGTCGGATCGGCGGCGAAGATCTGCGTCGAACCGGTCCAGTCGCCCGCGTAGAGGATCCGCGGCTGCGCCGTCGTCGCATGCGCGGCCGGCGCGAGAGCCGCCGTGAGGACCCCGATCGCGAGCGCAGCCTTGAGGCTCATCGACCGGACGCTAACGCTCGTCTGTGAGCGCATTGGAAGCGATCCGTGAGTCGAATGCAACGAAACCGAGAAGCTCCAGCGCGATCTTTACCGCTTTCAAGTTCCCCCTTTTGGGGGTAGGCCGGGTGGCCCCGGACCGCCGACAACGAGTCCTATACGGGGGG
Source organism: Gaiellaceae bacterium (assembly GCA_036377055.1). Classification (GTDB taxonomy): domain Bacteria; phylum Actinomycetota; class Thermoleophilia; order Gaiellales; family Gaiellaceae; genus DASUZD01. Next base: position 7,213 of record DASUZD010000148.1, read on the forward strand.
ACGGGGTAGCCGCAGCCCCGCAGGAAGCTCATGCTCTCCCATAGCTCTTCCTGCTCCCGGTCGTAGCCGAAGGGCGGCTCCCGAGGCCGCCCTTCGCATTTCTACGCAGCGAAGATCCGAGCCTCGTCACCCGCTAGCTCGCCCGCGGCCGGGTCTGCGTGGGTCGAGAGCAGGACGCGCGCCCCGGCCGCCTCGGCCGGAATCGGACGCGGAAACGGCGCGAAGTTCAGCGCGACGACGAGCCGATCGTCTTCGTGCTCGCGCACGTACGCGAAGACGTCGGGCGCCGCGCGGAGCGAGCGGTACGTGCCGTGCTGGAGCGCAGGCCTCGCGCGCCGAAGCGCCGTCAGCGACCGGTACAGCTCGAGCGTCGACTGCGGGTCGGCCTCCTGCACGGAGACGGCGAACCGGTCGGCGTCGGGATGCGTCGGCAGCCACGGCCGGCCGCGCGTGAAGCCGCTGCCAGGCCCCGTCTCCCACGGCATCGGCACGCGCTCGGGGTCCCGCCCGTCGACGTCGACGACCGCCTCGGGCTGAATGCCGGCGTCGGTCAGCCCCAGCTCCTCGCCCTGGTAGAGAAAGGCCGTCCCGCGGAGCGTCAGAAGCATGGCCGCCGCAACGCGCGCTCGCGCCGGGCCGTAGCGCGTCGCAGTCCGCGAGTGGTCGTGATTGTTCATGCACCACGCGGGCCAACCGCCCTCGGCGGTCAGGAGCTCGAACTCCTCGACCGTGATCCGGAAGCGCTCTGCCGACCACGGAAGCCCCAGGAAGAAGAAGTTGTGGACGAGGTGCAGCTCGTCGCCCGACGTGATGTACGGGGCGAGCGCACGCTGGTCGCGGAGATGGACCTCCCCCACCGCCAAGCGATCGCCGTCGAACTCCTCCAGGACCTGGCGGATCCGTGCGAGTCGCGGGTGGACGGACGGCCAGTTCTCGTCGTGGCGGCGTCCAGGCTCGTTATCCCGAAGCGCCGGGTCCTTCCCGATCTTGTGCGCCACGTCGATGCGGAACCCGTCGACGCCGCGCCGAAGCCAGAAGCGCAGCACCTCGTGCATCGCCGCTTCGGCGGCGGGCTCGTCCCAGTTCAGGTCGGGCTGCTGCGGAAGGAACGAGTGCAGGTACCAGTCGCCGGTCGCCGGGTCCTTCGTCCACGCCGGCCGCTGCTCCTCCCTGAAGCTCGTGGTCCAGTTGTTGGGCGGCTTTTCGCCTGATCGCCAGACGTACCAGTCGCGCTTCGCGGCGTCACGCGTCTCCCGCGAGTCCACGAACCACGGATGGACGTCCGACGTGTGGTTGGGGACGAAGTCGAGGAGCACCCTCAGCCCGAGCTCGTGGGCGCGCGCGATCAGCGCGTCCGCATCCGCGAGGCTGCCGAAGAGCGGATCGACGTCGGTGTGGTCGGAGATGTCGTACCCGCCGTCAGCCATCGGCGAGCGGTAGATCGGCGAGAGCCAGACCGCGTCGGCGCCCAGATCCGCGACGTGCCGGAGACGCTCGATCACGCCGGGGAGGTCCCCGAAGCCGTCGCCGTCCGAGTCGGCGAACGAGAGCGGATAGATCTGGTAGACGACGGCGGAGCGCCACCAAGGGACGGACATCCCGACTCCTTACGGGAGCCGGTGAAAGCCCGCGAGCCAGAAGACAGCGAGCAGGCCGAAGAAGAGCACGAACGACAGGACGAAGTAGAGCGGTCGGTATCCGCGCCGCCACGGCGGCGGCCCGCGAAACTCGTCGGCGCGCCAGTCGCTCCAGGTGTAGCCGCGCGGGATGCGCCTCATCCCTCGGAGCCTAGACTCCGACAGTCACTCGCTCGCGCATCTGCATCGCGATGTTCGGCCTCGCGGCCCTCGGTCTCGTCGCCGCCGGTGTCGGGGTGGCCTCGTTGCCGAGCCGGTGCGGCCAGCTCGGCAGGCCGAACCTCGACCAGGCGACGCGCGCCGCCCTGATTGCAGTCGCCTGCCTCTGGCTCGCCGGCGTGGTCGTCTTGCTGGCCCCCGAGATTCCGCGCCGGTCCCGCTTTGCGCTCGCGGGTGTCGGCCTTCTCGACGTCTGCGCGGGCATTGCGATCCTTGTCTACTACCTCCACCAGACAGCCTGGCACGGCCACTGCGGGTGACTGACCCGCGAGCGATGGGCGGTGCGTGGCTCGAACACGCGACCTCCTGCTTGTAAGGCAGGCGCTCTCCCAGCTGAGCTAACCGCCCCTCGCGGCTAAGCCTACTCGGGCGGAGGAGCGCTCAAGGTGTACGAGTGGCCGTCGAGGCTGACCGACGTCTCGCGCACGCCGACCTGTACGAGCCAACGATCGACGGCGTTCAGCGCGTCGACGATCGCGCGCTCCGGGTGCCCGTCGAGCTCGACGACGACCTCGCAACCGGCCTCGCCGCCCCCCGGATGGATCTCGGCGTGCTGCCCGCGCAGCTCGTCGACGAGCGCGAGAGCAGCCCGCTCGTCAGGCGCCTCGACCCTCAGCTGATCGACCATAGACCCCCCTTTCCCAAAACGGAAACGGGGGCTCGGTTCCCGACGCGTCCAAACTCCGCAAGCGACGGCGGCGGAGCGATTTTACGCCCGAGCGGGCGCATTCGCCAGCCGGTGAAGCAAGCTTCGTCGGCTCGGCCGACCGGCGAAGGCCTGTTCGCGCTTGGGAATGCCCCGCCGCCGGATTCGCGTGGCACGGATCTTGTAGCGGCGCAAGGCATGGACGGCGTTGCCGTGGCCGGTGAGTGGGCCCGACGAGGTTCGACGATCGTCGTCTTCGACGCCTGGGACGAAGACGGCCTGGCTCGGGACGACACCGAGGACTTCCTCGAATGGTCGGTCTCCCCGCCGGGCGCCCCTCCCACGCCAGGACGGTCTGGCCGCTTCTACAACCATTCTGCGACGCCGCCGGTTCGGCCGCCTCAGGACGCGGTGGCGCCGTCCGGCAAACAGGTCCACGACCGTGGCCTGGAGGGTCGTCGCCGGGACGACCCGCCCCGCGGCATGCAGCGCCCCAGGGACCGCATCTTTCCCCTCACCGACAAGAACCTGAAGTTGATGCTCGAGGGCAAAGCCCCGCGTGGCACCGACGGGAGGAAGGTGCAGCTACACCACCGCGGTCAGTTCGCGAACTATCGGCTGGACGAGTACACGGCCACGGAACACGCGACGTTGGGCCTCCACGAACCCGGTAGGGACAGCGACATCGACCGGAAGCTCTTCGACGAACAGCGAGCCCGCTACTGGGTGACGAGAGCGCGCCAGCTGCTTGGCATTCAGTGAGGCGCGCGGGCTTAACGCCCGCCCAGGCTCTGGCGGAACTCCTCGATCCTTGCCCAGCGCTTCTCGGCGAGCGGCCTCTTCCAGCCTGCGATCGGGGGGAGCCACTGGCGCCCGGGACAGTCGCATCCGTCAGGGTCTAAGCAGTACGCGAACAGCTGGCACTGGCGGCACGCGAACTGCTCCAGAGACGGGAGCGGCGCCCCCGACTTCTTCCAGCACAACATGTCGTAGAGGGCGAGGAACGTCGTCGTTCGGCCGTCGCCGCCGTGACAGTGAAAATGAACCCAGTCGTTGCCGCTGACCTTCTTCCAAAGCTCGCGGAGTTCCTCGAGCCCAGCGTCACTCGGGGCGCAGTGGTCAGTGAGCGGGATCCGGACATATTCGACCCTGGTCCCCTTGAACTCGGCTGTGAGCATCGTCGCGACTTCCGCTTCGTTGTACGCGGCGCCGACGGGGCGGTCCGTGTACCGCACGGGCGTCACCCGCTCCTGCCCTCGGTCGTCGCAAGGATCGTCCGTGATCGTGAAGACCTGGGTGGTCCGACCCGTAAGTGCCCCGAGTCGCGCCTTCTCGTCCGTCGTGATCCATTTCTTTGACTGTCCGACGTTGGCGAAGTCGTTGTCGGCGTACCAGGACACGGCTACGCCGTCGAAGAAGCCGTGCGTCTCCTCGCGCAAGTCGACGAGGTAGATGGTGCTCGGACGATGGCTCTTGATGACCTTGTCGTAGAGCACGTTGGCGAATTCGCGGAAGTCGAGTTGATGGCTGCCCGACGCCCGGTAAGGGTGCTCCGAAAGCCCGTTCGCGCTACGGAAGTTGTCTGCGGCCCCTTTGTCGTAGATGAGGTAGGCGCCGGTCCGATACGGCATCTCCAACGGGTTGCTGACGTTCACTGCGACCTGCACGGCCTCTCGAGCCGCCGTCGGAGCTTCGGCGCTGGCAGGTGCAGATTCCACGGCCGAGCGATCATGCGCCCCGCTATTTCCACAGTCAACGGTCTAGGCCGTTAAGCAGCGGTTTACATGCCGAGCCGGACGCGGTACTTTCGTTGACGGCAGTTCTAGGCGAAGGGAGACAAATGAAGCACGTATGTCGGCTCCCGGCTGCCATCGCCGGGCTCGCGCTCGCCCTGTTCGGTGGCGCGTCGGCGAGAGCGGACGGCGCCACCAGCGTCAGCATCCTGCTGAAGGCGCAGTACGTCACCGAGGTGGTGGTCGTGGTCGCGCTGCACGTCACGTGCGAGGGCGACCCCGTTGCTGGCGAAGTGGCAGTGACCGTCGAGCAGGAGCCGCCCGAGACGCAATCGCCAACCATCGGCACCGGTCAGTCGGTCGTCGTCTGCGACGGAAACCAGCACGACGTCGCCGTGACGACCACCGGGGGCAGCTTCAGCGGCTTCGACATCGGCAAGGCGTTCGCGACCGCAACGCTCGTCGCCCCCTCGGGCACCGACACCGACGCGAGACCGATCACGATCGGGTTCTGAGCGGACCGCATGCCCCTCCTGAGACTTCTTTCTAACCCGTCGCCCGGCCTCGAACGGCTCCTCGACGTCCAAGACCGAGCGGAACGGCGATCTTGAACGGCTGAACGGCCGGTTCAAGTCCTCTCGCTCGGACCTAACCGGAGAGCTTTCAGACCTTCGCCCTGGGGTTCGTGACCTCCTGAGACGCGCTTCGCTGCCTGGATAGGACGCCGGCACACGTACCGCAGCGCCGGGCCTAGCTAGAAAAGCCGCGTACGCGCCGTACTCATGAAGAAGCCATGACCGTCCTGGTTACGGCAGGTGAGTCCCGCGAACGCCGAAGTACACCGCATCCCGTTCCAGCTCCAGCTCTTGCCGTAGCGGAGGACCGTGCGCGCGAGGTCGGCGACCGGGCCTTGTGGCTCGTCATGGCCGGGACAGGTCGAGCCGACCCAGACGGCGCCCCCGGTTCGCCGGATCGAGGGCCAAAGCGCGCGCGTGCATCCCGGCGCCTTTCGGGGAGCCGGGGGCTTGATTCCGCTCTTGATCCCGCAGTAGAGGAACGGCACCGGCGTGTCCGACACGTAGCCGAAGGCGTAGTTGCAGAAGATGTTCCCAGAGGGCGTCCGGAACCCTCCGCTCGAGGACGCCTGCGGCTTCGGATTCGACTTCTTCTTGGGGGGCGTCACCTGCTTCCACGGCCCGGCCACGAGTCGGCTCTCGTTCCAGTGCCAGAGGCGCGAATGTGAGCCACCGGTGGGGATGCAGCGTGCGTCACCGGTACGGAAGATGGGTCTGGTCTCGCGGATGTCGGAGCCGACCGCGACCAGGGGTGGCTGAAGGAACCGAGTCTGATGGAGGACGAGTTTCCACTCGCCGCCGATCAAGCTGAAAACGGCCCACTCCTGGGAAGGCCAGCAGGTAGGTAGAGGGCCGACCACCACCGCCATCGCCTGGCTATCCCGTCCAGTGAATGGCCCGCAGAGCAGCTGTAAGACGGGATCCGGCAACCGGAAGCTATTCATATCGTGCTCTGCGATCAGCTGGCGCGCCGTCGCCTTAGTGCACGGGCCAGACACGCTTCGGCTGGCAGATGAGGGTGAAGCGGACGCGCTCGCAAACGCTACGAGCAGAGCCGCAAGGCCGAGTCTCACCGTACCGAGCCGCAGAGTTACCCGCACACGCCCTTTCCTGCCTGGGTCTGACCCACCTGCACTGTCCCACCGGCGAGGATGCAAGTCAACTTCAACTCGGAGGCGGCTCGAAACGACATTTGAGCCTTCGGCTGCCCACGACTAAGCTTGTCCTCGAAGATCCCATCCGCGACTGCCCCGAGCTCGTCATGCTCGCCCGGCTGGGGCAGGCTCTCAGTCGAGCGCGCGCAGTAACTTCTCGCCGCAGTAGGCGAGCTACCCTCCGTTCATCACCTGCCGAACGGATTGCCTTGGCCCGCGAAGTGCGGCAACGAGCCCAGCAGATCGCCGCGGAGGCGGTCGAGATGCAGCGAACCGCCCGCGCGATCTGTCGCGGCACGTTTGAACAGCGCGCGCGAATCAGGTCGATGTATCTGACCTCGGCCAAGCGCGATGTCGCCAAGCCCTCCCAGGGCGGGAGAGTGGAGGGGGCCTGGTCGACTGGCGTGGGCGAGGGTGCGGATCGGAACCGGAGCGGCGTTGCCTCGGGGCGGCTGGGTCTCGCTCCCCATGTCCCCGAGAGCGAGCCGCTGCAAATCGATGACGCCACCGCGCGCGACCTCGCGGCGCAGCTCTGGGAGGCTGCCGGCCGCGCGGCACAGCCTCCCTCGCGGTCGAAATCGCTGAAACGCTTAAGCCCGCCGGTCGTGAGCGGTCACCGCATCCCGACGACGAGGGTCGTCGAAGTCGCTGACGAGGCGGGGCGCCAAAAACCGAGCACCCGCGACAGGTACCGACTGCATGGACGGCACCGGCACGTCGACCTTGAGTCTCGCGCTCCTCGGCGCCGTGAAGCAGCGGGTTACGCGCTGAGCCGGAACGCGATAACTTCCGTTGACGGATGTGCCGCGATCGAGAGAAGGGAGACAAATGAAGCAGGTGCGTTGGCTCACGGCGGCCATCGCCGGGCTCGCGCTGGCCCTGTTCGGGGCCGGGTCGGCGAGCGCGGACGGCACCACCAGCGTCAGCATCATGCTGAAGGCGCAGTACGTCACCGAGGTGGTGGTCTCGATCGCGCTGCACGTCACGTGCGAAGGCGACCCCGTCCCGGGGACCCTAGCCGTGACCGTTGAGCAGGAGCCACCCGAGACGCAGTCGCCAGCCATCGGCACCGGTCAGTCGGTCGTCGTCTGCGACGGAAACCAGCACGACGTCGCCGTGACGACCACCGGGGGCAGCTTCAGCGGCTTCGACATCGGCAAGGCGTTCGCCACCGCAACCCTCGTCGCCCCCTCAGGCACCGACTCCGACGCGAGGCCGATCACGATCGGGTTCTGAGGCGGCTCGACCGTCTACGCATCGCGCTTCGTCAGCGAGGCTCCCTCCTAGGTTCCTGTCCCACCCTCCGGCCCTAGTGGAACAACGTTCGAACACCGCTGAGTGGTGGAAGCTGGCCAGACTGCTCTAGGTACGCTCGCCGACCCTGCCCGGCTAGAACCGCGGCAGTGCGAGCAAGTTGTCGCTCCACTCACCGTCGGCGTGCGTCCTGATGTACTCAGGATTCGCCTTCACGACCAGTACGCGCGCCAGATGGCCTCCGCCGCATACGTACGCCTTGCCGCTCTCGTTCTTGATCCAGTCGACCATCGCGGACGTCGAGTTCTCGCCGGTCTCGTCGGTGTCCGGGTTCTTCCACCGGACGCGCGTGATGTGCTGATGGCCGCTACCACCACTCAGGCTGACGGAATAGATATGAACCACGATGTCTCCCTGGCGGATGTTTCCGTTCGGCGAGATGCCAGGGCCTCTGGCCGTAGCCGAGGCCCTGGTCATCGAAGAGCCGTGTTACTCGACCTCCGCGTCCGGCGCCGTCGACTTCACGTTCCGCGCAGCCCGCCTGGCGTTGGACTCGCTATCGAACGACTCGCCGCTCGAAGCGACCTTCTCGCCGTTCCCGTCCTTCAGGCGCCAACGGTATTTCCCAGCGCTGTCGGCGTACACTTCGAACTTCGGCTTTGCCACAGTGACCTCCTCGGTCCGGGTTGAAGCGGCTACTGCTACGGCGAAATCCTCTTCGCCGCAGCGAACCGTAGCACAAGCGCCGACACGGCTGCCACAATGGCGATCGAGCGTTCGTGACTCCGAACAGCCCGCCCTCTCTCTTCGAGCAAGCTCGGTCGCGGCGACCGGAGTTCGGCGACGTTCCGATCATTCGTGAGCTTTGTGAGCAGCTGTTGGCCGAGGCGGAAGCCGAGCCACCAGTTCCTGTCGAGCGGGTTGCCTCTCTGAGGGGCATTTCCGAGATCAAGGAGGCAGTCCAGCCCTTCGCGGGGATGCTGGCGCCGACTGGCCGGACCAACTTCGTGGCCACAGTGCGCGCGTCAGATAGCTATGAGAGGCAGCGCTTCACGGTGTGCCATGAGACAGGTCACACCTTCTTCCCCGGCTACAGCACTCGCCAACTGCGTTGCGACCGCCCCAAAACCCTACTTGAGCAGCGGTGCGACATAGCTGCAACCGAGTTGCTCCTTCCACATCGATTCTTCGTCGGTGACCTAGTCGATGCAGGTTTTAGCCTCGCGTCGGTCGGCGACCTCGCCTGCGCCTATGAGTCGAGCATCGAAGCTACGGCACTTAGGACAGTCGACCTTTGGCCTGAGCCGGCGGCGCTCCTCGTTTTCCGCGAGCGCCACAAGCCCGCCGAATCTTGTCGAGAACATCGTTGCGAGCCAAAGCTACGACTGGACTATGCCCATGTGCAGGGCGACTGGCCACACATGCGTCAGCACAAGTCCGTCGGCGAAGACTCGGCATTTGGGCGAGCTCTCTCTGGTGAGCAAGTCAGTGACACGCTCGACGACCTGGGCGATCTCAGTTCTGGGTCGACGGGACCTGTTGAGGTACACGCGCGCCGCTACGGTCGCGAGGGACGCGTTCTGGCCCTGATTCGGCGCTCAGGCAGGGGTTCATCCATGGGGAGGTGAGGTCTTGGCTACGCCAGAGCGCAGAGAGGAGCCGGGAGCAGAAGAGACCTTCGGCGACCGCGTTCGCCGCTTCCGCGAAGAAGCTGGTATGAGTCCCGCACAACTAGCGACCGCGGCTCGTGTCTCTAGGAGTTATCTCTCCGAGTTAGAGAGTGGCCGCGGAAGCGCACAGAAGCCCTCAGCCGAGATCCTTTACCGCCTCGCCAAAGCACTAGGCGTTGCGATGTCAGACCTTCTCGGCCGGCCGGTGATTACCAATCCAAATCGTGATCGCCCGCCGAGCCTCGTAGCCTTCGCGGAGGCTCACAATCTGCCGGAGGCCGACATCGCGATGCTCGCCTGCATTGAGTTCCGTGGCGAGAAGCCAAAGACGCCTGAGCGCTGGGCATTCATTTACCAGGCGATCCGGAACAGCGCCGGAATGGATCGCTAGTTCGTGGGATAGAGAGGCCGCACCGCGCTGCTCTCGTTGCGTTCCAAGAGCCCGTCTATCCGTCTCAAGTCAAAGAATTACCTGGGCGCTTGCTGATCGACGCGTTCTACGACCGCAGCGCTGCCGTGAGCTTTGGTGTAAGGCGTTCCATTACGTAGAGCATCGCTTCGTACAGAGCGTTGTCCTGGCTGTGAAAATACCGAGTAAGAGAAGCCTGGGTGCCCGGAACAATGAAGAGGGCGGCGTCCTGTTTCCGGTGGTATGTCTGGACGAGGGGTGAGATGAAATCTCCACTACGTCCGTAGCGCCTTAAGAATTCCCAGTTAGGTTCTACGCTGAGGACACAGCGGATATGCCCTTTCGCATCTCGCGGCAGTGTCGCAGAGCGGACTGTCGCAGCATCGAGAAAACGAACCCTGTCCGGACATCGTTGGCGCCTCCATGCCGCCATTCCGATGTAGTTGTTCCGCATCTCGGAAGCGAAGTAGCTGATCTGCGAGAGAGATACTTGAATCCCCTTGATCTCTCGACTGCCGTCGAACAGTGACAGCTTCGACATATCTCTGTCAAGAATGGCCACGGCATCAGTGCCATTGTTGCGGCTCTGGGATTCGCAAGAGGCGTACGCACTGTTGAAGGCTTCGTGCGGTTGACCCTTCATGCATTGCTCGAGCAGTTGATCCGGCGGCAGTAGCTGCGGAACCCTCTGGAGGTCGTTAATAACTTGCCGGACGGCCGCGACTCGGTCGTTCCGTAGTGGATCGCGAGTGAAGTGTTGGTACGACCTATACGGGATCCCAAACAGAGTGCTTGCGCCAGTCAGGACGACAACGAGGAACAGAAGCATGCTCGTGAAACGGTTATCCTTAAAGCGGCGCGCCAAGCGCTCATAGTGAGTCGGTGGCTCCACAGGTGAGACAGTGTGGATGAAGCAGATGACGGCGGAGCTGCTGGGCCTACCTTGAGCGCGAGGGCGGCAGCTCAAGCGCCGAACCACTTGCCGATCTGATAGCGACGCCGGTCAGGCGGGCGAACTACAGGCGCTCACGCAGTCGCGTGACCAGGCCCTGCTTGACCTCACGTGGGTGGAGCGTCAGCCAAACGCCGAGGAAGAAGGCTGCCTCAACGGCGAGGACACGCACAGCCGAACCGTCGTCATGGATTACGCCGGCGCCGTACGACGCGGCCATGACGAGCACGGCCCACCTGTAGACCGTCCGATCATCGACGTAGCGGATGAGAAGCTTTCGCCAGCTCGTGCGGTACATCCACGCGAACGACCGAAGAAGTACGGCATGCAGCGCCGCGACTAAGCAGAAAGCGAGCGCGACCTCCGCGATCAACTCCATCGGGAGGATCTCGGCGAGCAGGATGCTCACGGCCGACACAACCACGTAGCCGTAGAGCTTCCCCATCGGCGACGACCGTACCAGCACCGCAAGACGCCGCAGTCGTGCGCCACTGCGACCGGCAGTGCCCAGCGACCGTCGTCCTCACTCCGGCTTACGGTTAGCTCATGCTCAGCGCGTTCGGCACCTGGGGTGGTTGGCCAGCGCTCACCGCGATCGGCACCGTCGGTGCGGTCGTGGCCGCGCTCTACCTCGGACCGTTTCGTGACCGACGGCGCCGCCCGGTACTTCGATTGGAGCCGGGAGTCGTCCAGGTCCTGAACCGAGACACCAAGGCCCCCGGCTCGGCCTCGCTGGCCGTCGCAACGCTTCGTGTGTCGAACCGCCGCGGTCGAGACACGGCCTCTGCGGTCGAGGTCGTCATGCAATCGGTCTCCATCGACGGTCAAGCTGTACCGCTTGCGATCCGCCCCCTGATGTGGACGCGGTCGTTCGGCAGCGAGGTCGACATCGGGCCCGGCGGAGTTTTCGACGTGAACTTGGTTCGGGTGACCCGGATGGGCGACGAAGGAACGAAGCGGGCTGCGATCGGCTATGCCGACCTCAACGCCGGTGCCGGGTTCTTCTTACCGCCGCAAGATGAACTCGACCAGCTACCGGGTGGCGAGTATGACTTCACGCTCAGCGTACGCGGCCGCAACCTTGATGCACGCGTTTGGAGAGTGCGGGCGAGATTCGACGGCTCCTGGGGTGAGACGGTCGACGACATTCATCGGCATCTGATCGTGGAAGCACCGACTCAATCACGCTGACTCGAAAAGGAGCCTAGGATTGCTGCGTCCTAACCTAACCTGGAGGATTCACGATGGCACGAAAGACGATCTTCGTCAGCGACTTCTCTCAGAAGGAGATTCCGGACGACAAGCAGGCCGTCCAGGTAGTTCTCCGCTACGCCGATGGACGGCGCGGCCAGATCGTCGCTGACGCTCACGTCGACGACGACATCGTCAAAGAGATCGCGCAACGCGGAAAGCAGCAGGCTCGTCGAGGACGCCGGCCGAAGTCGTAATGAGCAAGCTGACCTTCTTGGACTTCAGGGCCGGGGTCGCCGAGCTAGCGTCTACGCGCTCACTCTAGCCCGGCCCGGAACTAGCCTACGCCATGTCGATACGTGTGCGCTAGATGGCTCGAATAGACATGGCTGAAGCGTTTCGACGAGAGCAGGCGGTGAGTGGGCCAACCGCCTAGTCCGACCTAGGCTTGGCCTCGCCGGAAAGTCCGAGTGATGGTCGCGCCGGACTCCACGCAGCGAAGGATGTGCCACCCGACGAGTCTTCGGTTCAGCAGGCGCTCGTAAGCCCGCCGCACGGTGCGGAGGCCTCAAACGTCATGCGATCGAGCTGACGACCCGCAGCGTTATAGGCGGTCAGGGCGACAGGAATCGATCCTGCGCTGCTTCCGCCGTACGCGAAGCCGTTCCAGAAGTTGAGTGTTAGGTCGGTTGTCGTTCCGTCCGACCGCGTCAGAATTAGGCGTGCCACGTCTCCACGCGCAACGCCGACGACCAAGCCACGATTGAGCGTTTGCGGATCCGTGCCGCCGAACATCGGTCGGGCGAGAATCGCTCGCGTCGACGCCTGCCACCCGCAGTGGAATTGCGTTGCGAAGCCCGTTGTCGCGACGCTGAAGCACGCGTGTCCGCTCCCATCAGGTCCTGACAGGAGTGTCAGAGTACGGTCGCCTGACTCGGCGCGTGCGACTTCGCGCAACTGTTGGCTATCGACGCCGCCAGCACGCGCCACCGCGGCCATGGCCGCGTCCGCCTGGATCGGCTGACCCGGCAGTCCCTGTTTCCACACCCAAAGCGCTCGCTTCGCCGCGTGCGCGTTCCCGCGGCCGAGTGTGAGCGTTGCGGCGAGTGCGACCGCTGCGACGAGCACTCCGCCTAGACAGATTAGAGCGACTGATCGGCGCGCTTTCATTGGGTGTTCCCTTCGTGGCAGTTGACCCAGACGGTTCCGAGGGAACCGGGGTTCTGACAGCCGCCTTGCGCGTAGAAGCTCGCGGAGTAGCTTGAGTACTGGTCGTAGCCGTCACTCGTGAAGGCGGTCAGGGTGTTCCAGTTGCCGGAGTAGTCGATTGTCAGGAACCCCATGTTGTGCGACGGGTTCGTCCAGCTCATCCGGATCCACTGAGTTGTGTTGCAGCAGTCGTTGTACTTGCGGACGGCACGAGCCCCGCCCGAAGTCGGAAGATTCCCCTGGTAGAACCAATAGACGAGCGCGCGGCTATGCCGATGCGATCGCGCTCCGGCGCCGGGAGCAGTCGCCAGCAGCGCAGCCAGCGCGAAGAGAGTAACTACCGCACGTAGACCTCGACGACCGCTCATGCGCACCCCCTCGTGCCGAAAAACTGAAGCCGTGATGCGCCTTCGACGCTAATTGATCATCGCGAAGCTGTCAATCGGCGATTCTGGTCATGTCCTTTTGGGACGAGTCGCGAGGTTTTAGCGGCCCGCGACCAGCTGCGCCGGCCGTCTGTCACTCGACGACGCGCCGGTCCTAGACACCGCTGAGCGCCGATCAGCCGCCCGCGCGCCTAGAGCGGGCGCGCTGGCGGGCTTCGCCGGTGCTGGCAGTAGGGGCAGGTATCAGGGGAGCCGCGTAATCGAGATAACGGTGGCACGCTCAAGAAGCTCGTAGGCCTCCTCAGCGCGCCCTGCGGCGCGCATGGCCTCTGCGAGTTCCCGCGCGACCGTGACAACTTCACGCCACTCGCCGCTCTTCTCGAGGAGCTCGATCGCCCGTCTCATGCTCTTGGCGGCGGCATCGATGTCGTCCTTACGGAGCTGTGCCGCCCCCAGGGTATGCCACGCACTCCCTTGCTCAGTGGTGTGCTCCTTCAGATACTCAAGCGCTTGCTGCGCCAGCTCGATCGCGCGGTCGGGGTCAACCTCAAGCAGCGCGTAGCGCGCCTGATGCGTGCGCAACACGCCGTAGTCGGTGTGGTCGGCACTGTCTAAGAAGGACTCCTCTGCACGGTCAAGGTGATACGCCGCCTCCTGCGGACGCTCGTCGAGCAGAAGGATCTCGGCGCACGTCAGGTGCCCGCGAGCGATCTCCAGGCGATCTTCCGACGCTTCGAGAATCGCAAGCGCCCGCTCCATGTGGACGATTGCTGTGACCGAATCGCCGGCCATCGAGTCGGTGCGCGCGAGCGACCAATAGATCGTTGCCCGTCCGCGGTCGTCGAGCCGCTTCGCCTCGTGCGCCTCAAGACGAGCAAGAACGGTGCGCGATCGCTCGAAGTCGCCGGCGTCGGCGAGGGCACAGCTCAGGTAGCTCGTGAAGCGCACGCGCAGGCCATGCTCATCGGGCGCGATCGTGTTGAGGCTTTCGAGGTAGCCCTCGAAGAGCCCAACAGAGCGGTCGAATCTGCCGCGCGAAGCGTAGGCATGACCAAGCGTCGCGTAGACGTCCGGATGGGACAAGGGTGTTAGCCCAGGGCTCACAAGCGCGGTCTCAAGCTGGAAGATCGCCTCGCCGTATTCGCCGAAGTGCGCAAGGGCCAAGCCAAGGCCGATGCGAGCTCTGGACATCGCAACGGAGTCGGCCTCGACGCGCGCCTCCTCCAGGAGCTCGCGAAACTTCTCCACGAGCGCGGGCTTAGGGTCGAGCCGAAGTGCGAGCTCGGCGTCTGTCAGCTTCGCGTCGCGCCCGCGGAGTGCGGGGAGCGGTTCGCCGGTCTCCAGGTACTCCAAGGGCACGTTGAGCTTGCGCGCGATGATGCGAAGCGCCTTGACCGACGGCAGGCGCTGGCCCGCCTCGATTCGAGAGAGGTAGGCGTAGGAGATACCGGGTTCTGCGACGTCGCGCTGCGAGAGCCCGCGCTCCCGGCGAATCCGGCGTACGCGCTGTCCGAGCGTCTCCGCTGCTTCTTTGTCCCCCACGGGTCGCGCATGATTGCCGCCCTATCCCTACCGCGTCAAGCTACGGCGTTTACATGCGGCAAGCGGACAGTCGAAAGGAGGTGCAACACCTCATGCGCGCCAAGATCATCGTCTTGAGCGCCGTCCTCGCCGCACTCGGCGGGGCCGTCGGCGGCCACCTTTGGCCGTAAGAGAACGGGGCGCGTCATGCGCCCCTTCTCACCCTGCTTCAGTGGCGCCGCGTACACTCCTCGCGGCGCCGAGTCCCAGCGGCACGACGTAGATGACGTCGCAGGGGACAGCACACGGCCGGTTCCAGCGCGCAATCGAGCGCCGGCACCTGCTTCACGCCGAGATGGCCGCGCGCGAGCTCGGGCACCTGGCGCTCGACGACGCCCTCACCCTGACGCTTCTGATAGCGGAGGGGGAGCCGGCACGCCTAGAGCGGGCGGCGCGCCGCTGGTTAGAACGGTTCATCACCGAGCGGGTTCCGCCGATCGCCGAGGTCGCGCTGGCGGCATCGGCGCTGGCCGCGTTGAGCGATGGCAGTTCGCCGCCGGCAGCGGCGATCCTCAAGCTTCTCGTGCGCGGCGTTCGCTGACCCGCCCCGCCCGATAATCGCCCGCGAGCCGGAGCGTCGACGAGGATTAGCGCCGCTCGCTCAGTAGCTGCTCGGCGCGGGCTATCAACTCCGAGGCGCTGATCTCGAGCGCCGAGGCGACCGCTGCGATCGTGTTTAGAGTGGGCGAGGAGGCGCCGCGCTCGATCTTGCCAGCGTAGTTCCGATGCCGCTCGGCACGGTACCCGAGCTCCTCTTGCGAGATGCCTATTTCCTCACGCCGGCGCCGGACCGCCTCTCCGAAGGCGACGCGCAGCGGGAACTCGTCGCGCGATCGAAACGCTAAGCGATGTCGCTGGCGATGCTGGACGGACACGATGGCCGCAGCCATCCTTCGCCCTCCCAGCAGGAAAGGTCAAGCGGATGCTTTGCCTTTCTGGCGAGTTACTTCCGTTCGGCCCATCTTCACGAGAGAACGGGCATCGAAGGCCGGCCAGACACTCTATGTCTCCTTCGGCTTGCGGCCGCGACGGGCCTGCTTCTGGCCACGCCGCGCGAGGTCCTCGATGTCCTCGGCGTTGGCGTCAAGCACTACGCGGCCGCGGCGCGCATCGTGATAGTTCAGAACGACTTGGACGTAGTTCCGGTCGTCGATGGGCTCGCCCGTCAGGTCACTAACAAAGACTGTCTTCTTGGCCATCGGGTTCTCCTAGTTTCGTTTTTTCGCCTGCGACTCTACCGACTCGACGATTCGGGACGCGCTCCGGAACTCTCCCCGTCCGCAGTACACCAGGCGCAGGTGCATCCGTCAGAGTGGCGCCAGTCGTTACGTGGCGCAAGGCGATCAAGGTATCCAACTACATCGTCGCCGTCGACCACGAATACCACGTCACGTACTGGGTCGTACCGCACTTCCGGAGTCACGCTGATATGCACAGCTGGCTCCCGTGCCGCGCGAACCTCGTCGATCGTCAGCGACGGCTGAGCCGCGCCCATCTCGACTGCTCGTGCGAGCGCGGCCAGATGCATCGGCTTGTGGATCGTCACGTGCACGGAGCGAGCGATGTTCATCGCGATTATCACGGCTTGAGCGGCTGTGATCGCGGCGAACGTAGTTTGGTCGACATCTCCGAGAAGTAGCAGGATCGTCGCTAGAACGAGACAAATCGCTGCGCCAGCGACGTTAGCGATTTGCAGGCTCCGCTCGCGCTGGCGGTATCGACGGTCGTGGACCACGTCACTCTTGACCGTCCAGTACGCCCTGGTGTGGCCGATGACCGCGACGGCCGAGACGACAACGATCCAGGCTTCGAACGATTGAACTTCGAATTTCTGCTTGCTGATCGTTTCGATTAGCTGGTACTGGATCAGCCCCAAGCCGAAGATGACGATGATGTCTACGAAGCTGATCTGCCACTCGTTGTATTCGAGTGCGGCTGCCACATATGTTTGGAAGACGCGCAGTACGACGATGAATGCCAACGCCGATGCAGCCCACTGGTCCGCCACGTGCAAGTGACCCACCACGTCAGCTAGCCGCCCGAGTGCGAGTCCTTGCACGATCGACACCACCGTAAGGACGATCACCACCCAGTGGTCGACCAAGCGCCGGACTGCAGGCCGGTTAGCATACGGGTCTTTCCCTCGGCTCGCCGGATGCATCAACTACTACCGCCTCTCACACGAGGCCAACGGCGATTGATAGCGCGCCGAGCACGGCATGCGACAGCGCCACTCCATACCAGTTGGGATACCGGTGGTAGATGAAGCCCCAGATTAAGCCGATTGCGGCGACCACCAAAAGTGTCGATGGATCTTTGTAAATCGCGTGTGGAAACGTATAAACCGCGGTCGAGAAGATCACCTGCGTTGCCGGGCCCCGTAGGCCAGCTCTTTC
This sequence comes from Gaiellaceae bacterium, assembly GCA_036377055.1. Classification (GTDB taxonomy): domain Bacteria; phylum Actinomycetota; class Thermoleophilia; order Gaiellales; family Gaiellaceae; genus DASUZD01. The sequence goes on from DASUZD010000148.1 coordinate 24,225, forward strand.
CATCTCAGCGAAGATCACAGAGCGGAAGAGGAACTCCTGGCTGGGACTCGAGATGAAAACGTAGAACGGGTAGAAAAGCGTAAAGCCGTGGATGGTCGAGCCGGAGAACGCGCCAAAGGCGAAAGCCGTCACGATCCCGGCACTCAACACGAGGCTTAAGCCGATGTTCGCCACAAGCGAGTCGCGAAGAGTGTCCTTCCGAAAGCCAAGCTCGTGCCAGCTCCGGCCGCACACGCGCTCCAGTACGAGAACAATCGCAGCCATGGCGAGAAGAACCGCGAATCGCTCAGCGAAGGGAATTACGCCAGCGAGGATGAGCACGACGGGAGCGACATAGGCGAGAGCGACGAGACCCGCAAGCTCCCATCGGGACCGGGTCTCAGCTGACGCACGGCCAGCGATCTTCGAGCCATCTCTTTCACGTGCGGCCGGGGGCAGCCTGTTGCACGAGAGCCGTTTCGCCGCAGGGCTGGAGTTAGGCTGACTTCGCGTGCTACGTACCATTAATCACTATTTTACTCCGACGGCACGCCGCGTCCTTGGACTGCCATGCGGTCGGAGGGGCCGTGTGTGTCTCTCGCGAGCTCAACTACGGCCACGCGTACTTGACATTCGTCTCCAATCGAACGAGACTCGGGCGCTGTTGCGGTCTGCGGAGGGAGAGGCGGTCGGGCGGGGATGGGGTCTAGGACGTTTGGCTTTTCGCGTTGTTGCAGCGGTTTTTGTGCTCGCGGCGGACAGCCTCGCCGACGAGACGATCTCCACGTGAGAGAGAAGGGAGAGGGGTATGACCTCAATCAAGCGCTTCACCTGCATCGCGGCCATCGCGATCGCTTCGACGGTCTCGATCTTCGCCGCCGTGGCGAAGGCCGATCCGGCTGTCGTCACCAGTTCTGCTCACGCGGGCACGCCCTGCGCGACCGTCGTCTCAACGCCTTCGGGGACTTCGACGTACGTCGGCGATCCGTGGGTGACGGTGACGAAGGACGGCCTGTTGAAGGCTCTCGTGTGCCACGCGACGCTCCAGTCGGGCGACCCCGTCTGGCTCGTCCAGCACACCAATGGCATCAACTTCACCTTCGCTGGGAGGGTGGTAACCCTCACCGTCACTAGCCAGTAGCACGGGCGCACAACCGCTTCCGATCTTCGACCAACGGAGGAGCAACGTATGGCGAGCCAGCCATCTCAGACGCGCAGGGCAGCATCCAGCATCAGCTTCGCCTTCCTGTTAGCGATTGTGATGGCTCTGTCACTTTGGGCTCCGCAGAACGCATTCGCCATCTACGACGGCGACATTATCTTCGCGGCTCCGCCGTGGAGTGCCTACGTCACCTCTAATCAAGTCATCTTCGGGCACAACATCGGATGGGAGACGGCCTGCAGTGGGTCGATCGTCTCATCGGAGTGGGTTCTAACGGCTGCGCACTGTGTCGTAACGGCCGACAAATCCGGGAACTCCACATCAACTCTCATCGATCTCTCGAAGATACGTGTTGTCCTCGGCAGGAATGATCTAAGGAAGACGTATCAGGGCGGCCAGTGGACGGTCACCCAGGTGGAACTCGATCCCGCATGGAATCCTGCTACGAAGGCGGGCGACGCCGCCCTTCTGCATCTCAAGGGCCCGCTTGCCCCCGGTGCGCTGCCAATGCCACTAGCTCCATCCGGCTTTCAGATCGCAGATGGCGCGTCGGCCGATGCCTTCGGCTATGGGCATACGAATGAAACCTATAGCAGCGACGGCAAGGTCTTGAGCTACACCGACTCACATCAGCTTCGCGTAACCAAGAGCGACTCTTACGAGAAGGTGTCCGGATGCGATCCAAATGAGTGGTGCTTTGGGCGAGTCGGCGATTCAGAGGTGCTACACGGCGATAGTGGAGGGCCTTGGGTCCGTGACAAAGCCAACCTCTTCATGGTTGGTGTCTTATCGGTTGTTGCCCGCTTCTCGCCCGGGGCTAACCGAACAGGCTTCTATGCGCTCGCCGGAGTAACGAATGTTGCGTATCCACCGCTTCACTCCTGGATTACAACAAACGCAGATATCTATCAGCCGAGCGTAGGAGTAATTTATCGCAATCGTGATACAGGATCCGCGTGGTTAATGGGTAGTGACGGTTTTCGCCACGATATCCAAACCGGCGAAGTGTACAACTGCCTGACTAGTCAGAACCACGATGTCGTCAATCTAGACGCCTTCACGTTGGCCGAGCTCCCTCGGTCGACTACGCCGGCGGTGTGCGTGCCGGCGACCGGCGACCTGTTCGTGGGGACAGGTTTAGGGCAGATCGCAAAATATCGGCCCGACGGAACTCCCGATGGCACGCTTGACACGACAACCTCGAGCTATGAGGACACCGGGATGTGCTTCGACTCGGCGGGCAATCTGTACGCGACCAATTTTCAAGATCGCTCATTGAGTAAATTCAACTCATCGGGGCAACTTCTTGAAGCCCGCTGGGCTACATTCGGCTCGCACCCAGAGAGCTGCGCAGTCCGGCCTAACGGGAACGTCTTGGTTGGACAGGTCGATGGGCCGACACGGCTCACAGAGCTCGATAGTTCTGGCACCGTCGTGCGTGAGTTCAGTCCTGCAACTGAGGACCGCGGTGTCGATTGGATTGATCTTACGGCCGACGGCTGCACCCTCCGCTACTCGTCCGAAGGATCATCGATCAAGCAGTTCGATGTCTGTACCGACAGCCAACTCGCGGACTTCGCCGCCGGTCTTCCCCAGTCTTGCTACGCCCTTCGCAACCTGGCCGACGGAGGAGCCGTCGTGGCTTGCGCATCAGCGGTACAACGCCTCGACAGCACGGGCCATGTCACGCGGTCTTACACGCCTATCGATCTCACTAACGGTACTTTCTATTTTGCACTCACTCTTGATGCAACCGACGGAGTGTTTTGGACCGCGACCTACGCCGGCACGGTTTCGGAAGTGGATCTGGCTACAGGTGACGTGCTCAAATCGTTCGTCGTCCCGGTTGCTACAACTCTGGGTGGCCTCGCTGTACGGCCTGGCTAAGACCAAGACCTGACGCACTCGGCGGGCGGGGCAGCACCTTGTCTTAAGAGCAGGTGCGGCGTAAGCTAGATATGGTGCTTACCAACGTATAGCACCTCCAACACCCAAGCTTTATGCATGTCAATCTCTATGTTCTCCTGTTCATTCGATATAGCGGGCTACTTGTAATGCTCACATCCATCGGCGTGGTCATCTTCCAAGCACTTCAGGGTCGATGGCGTGAATGTCTAGTCGCAATCGGATTGATCGTGACAGCAGCAACCGTCTTTGTTGGATCGTATGCTCTTTCTTCGGGCGTTGGTCTATAGTTCCATTGGTTTCCAGATTCAGCAGAGCCTAAGCAAGCAGTCTGCTTCACGGCTCGAGCGTTATTCTCATCATTTTCGAGAACAGCGAGTTCTCACGCTCTAAAGAGCGAGCTGCTGAAGCGCGATAGCCGCCTGTCCATTGGCGAGCGCGATTTCTCTAGGTCGCTCGCGACTGCCAGCCAGAGGTATTGCGAACGACTCGAACAACGACGTCGAGCCCCAGCTGATGCGCATCGGGGAAGCAGAACAAACCCACTTCGTCGACCATCTTGAAATACGCGATGCTCGTGCAGTCGTAGCCAGGTGCCTTGAGGAATGCCTGGATCTGTGCAATCTCTCTTGGCTTGGTGTCTGGGACTGGTACGAAACGCTCGGAAGTGATGAGCCCCGGCCCGGTGAGCGGCCCTTGACGCTCTAGCCGCCGGCCCCGCCACGGGACAGTCCCAACATTGCGGATGCGCCACGTCTTGACGAACCTCTGCCCCGGCACCATGAGGGTGCCGTGCGGCACTGTCTCGTCGACGTACGCCGTGGCGTCGCCCTCGATAGCTCGCACGGGCCTCGGGCGGCGTCCGCCAGCGCGTCGCCGATCCTGCTCGCCCGCGTATTCAGCGACTTCGAAGAGCGACAGCAGCAGCCCGTCGGCCTGGAAGCGATTCTCATAGAACTGGACGAGCGCGCGGCTTGGCTTGCTGGAGCCGTGCTCGACGCGCGAGATGTGGCTGATGCTGCACCCGTACTCGGCGGCCGTTTGAGTGACGGTCACGTCGTGCGCCTGGCGGAGCTTGCGCATGGTCCAGCCAAGGACAGTCGTCGGCTGACGCGGCACGAGGTGCGGCGGCTCGGTCGGCCGTCCGGGACCGGACTTTTGCAGTTTGCTCAAAAAATCATCCGTTGCTGACAGTGCCTTCCGAGCCGCGAGTAGGTCGTGGCGTTCGATCAAAGGAGAGCACATGTCTGATCTGGTACCGCGCGGGAGCTTCCGAGAGGATCGGCGCGTCGGTCGCGAGCTCGCGCGACTCGACGCGCAGTCGCGCCTCTCGCTCGCACACGTGAACGCTGCCGCCGATGTCCAAGTGGCGCGCGTTCACGGCGTCGCCTATGTTGGCAAGCAGGCGCTGCACGCGGCTGCGCTGGTGTCGGAGGTCGAGCAGCAGCTGTGCCGAGTAGTGCCTGAGGCCAGCGGCCGGCTGACGGCGATCGGCGACATCACGGCACTCGGCTTGGCCGAGATTGTCACCGACACGGGGCGGCAGGTGGGACGATGAGAGCCCTGGCGGTGGTTCTGATCGCCAGCGCGCTCGGCCGGCTGGCCTACGGGCTGCGCGAGCAGCGCTTGGAGCGACTCGAACGGTTGAACCGCGAGTCATGGCAAGTGCTGCGCACCGCTCGGCGGATCCACGACGAGACAGCCGCAGCTCTTCAAGCGATGTTCGACGCTGCCGGCGCCACGAACCGGACTCACCAGCCGGGGCGCTAGGCGTGGGAATGCACCCCGACAGTCCTTGGCTGCGTTTCCTGGCCGGCATGGTCGCTATCGCCGTGGCGGTTCGCGTGATGTACGAGCTCCTCGAGCCAGTGTTCCCGGTCATCGTCGTGGTGCTGGTCGTGCTCGCGCTGTGGCGGATCATTCGCTGGCACCGCGAGCGCTGGTAGCGGTAGCGCAGTGACGAGGTCATCGGGCACCACGTCGTCGCAATCAACCGGCGTGGCTCCGGCGGTCCAGGCCAGCAGCGGCCGCGACGATTGGCCGACACCTCAGGCGTTCTTCGACCGCCTCGACGCCGAGTTCAACTTCACTCTCGACGTCTGCGCTTCAGAGGCGAACGCCAAGTGCAGCCGCTTCTTCACGCAGCGCGAGAATGGCCTCGACCAGCCGTGGGGCCGTGAGCGTTGCTGGATGAACCCACCCTACGGAGCGCCGATCAAGGCGTGGCTGGCCAAGGCGCTGGAGGCGAGCCTGAGCGGCGCGCTCGTCGTTTGCCTGCTTCCGGCACGCACCGACACGCGCTGGTGGCATGAGTTCGTAGAGCGGGCGAGCGAAGTGCGCTTCGTGCGCGGCCGCATTCACTTCGGAGACGCCGAACACTCAGCGCCGTTCGCGAGTGTCGTGGTCGTCTTCCGGCCGCCCTGCATGCCGCGGTGAGCTAAATGCCTCTCGGCTCGTTCCGGTCGCTGTTGTGGATTTTGACCAAGTCATTGACGCGCTGCATTTACGCAGCGTTTACTGGAAGCAGTCTCGCTTCCTGCGTAAACGCAGGAGCAAAAGCTGGGGCTGGAAGGAGGTCTACCACTTGATGAGCAACGAGCCGAAACGCTCGCGCGCGACCGATCGACGTATCCGTGTTCGCGCCATACGCCGCAACCCACCCGACATGCGCAAGCTCAGCCGCGCGCTGATCGCGCTGGCCATGGCTCAGGCGCAGGCCGAGGCCGACGCCAAAGCTGAGCACGAAGCGAAGAAGGACGCGGAGGACAAGCCGCGTGCCGCTTGAGCGTCTCGTGTCCTGTTTCCGGCCACAGCCGCCCTTCGTTTGGCGCGAAGTTCACTGGCCGGCTGAGCTGCCTCTGGAGACAGCTGTCGCCTTTCTGCGACAGCTGGCCACCGATCGCTTCGTTCCCTCGGTGGCTTTCGAGCTTCAGGCCAACGCCGGACGAGTCGTCTACCGCATTGGCGTCCACGCCGAGGCCGCTCACCGTGTCGAGCACCTGCTGCCGGCGCTTCTGCCCCGTAGCGCGCTGACCATCGCGCCCCAGCGCTCGCCGCTGGCGCGCGCCTGGCACATCTCTCTGAGCACGCGACACCGGCCGCTCGAAACGAAACAGGCCGAGGCCGTCGCCCGAGCCGTTCTAGCGGCGTCCGTCGCGACTCGTTCGGGCGAGACGCTGGTCATCCAGTGGTTACTCGGTTCGGCGCGTCCGCCGCGTCCCGTTAGCGCCGGCACACCTGCCGCCGCAGTTCAGCCGTGGTGGCAGCCGCTGCTCGGTAGTTCATCCGTTGAAATCGACGGCGAGCAGCGCCGGGCTCTGGAAGCTAAGCGCGGCGATCACGCGTTTGCCTGCATCGGTCGTATCGCCGTAAACGCGGCGACCGATGGTCGGGCTTCAGCTCTCGCCGCCGGCGTCTTAGCCAGCCTGCGCGTCGCCGAATCGCCCGGGATCGGCGTCAAGCTTCTGAGGGACGCTCCGCAGCGCCTCCACGCCGCATCCGCCCCGTGGCGCTGGCCGCTCGTACTCAATGTTGCCGAGCTCCCGGGACTGCTCGGTTGGCCGCTCGGCGATCAGCCGCTACCGGGCCTGCCGCGCGACGAGAGCCGCTGGCTACGTCCCGACCCACGGATCAAGCCGCACGGCCGTGCACTCGGTGAAGCGGCCGCGCCTGGTGAGGACCGCCGCCTTGGCCTGTCGATTGCCGACTCCCGCCAGCACCTGCACGTCATCGGCCCGACCGGCACCGGCAAAAGCACGCTGATGGCCAACCTGATCTGCCAGGACATCGCCGCCGGCCGCGGCGTGGTCGTCGTTGAGCCCAAGGGCGACCTGGTGCAGGAGGTCTTAGCGCGCGTGCCGCTGGCGCGCGTTGACGACGTGGTGGTGCTCGACCCCAGCTCGAGCGACTTTCCGGTCGGACTCAATCCTCTGCTAGCGCGTGGCCGCAGCCCGGAGGTAGTGGCGGATCACGTGCTGGCCGTCTTTCACGGCTTGTACGCCCACAACTGGGGGCCGCGGATGCAGGACATCCTGCACGCCGCGCTGCTGACGCTGGCCCGCCGGGGCGACACCAGCCTCTGCGTCCTGCCGGCGCTTCTAACCAACCCGAGTGTTCGGCGGCGACTGCGCGCCGGGCTCGACGACCCGATCGCCTTGGAGCCGTTCTGGGCCTGGTTCGAATCCATCTCGGAGCCGGAGCGCTTACAGGCGATCGCGCCGGTTATCAACAAGCTGCGGCCGTTCCTGTTGAGAAAGAGCGCGCGGACGATCGTCGGCCAGCTTGAGCCGCGGTTTCGCCTCGACGAGGTCTTCAGCCGCCGCAGGGTGGTACTCGTCTCGCTAGCCAAGGGCCTGATCGGTCCTGAGGCGGCAGCGCTGCTCGGCTCGTTGTTCGTGGCCGAGCTCTGGCAAGCGATCCTCGGCCGAGCTCGACTGCCGGGCGAGAGGCGCCAAACGGTCAGCGTCTACGCCGACGAGTTCCAGGACTACGTCCACCTGCCGACCGACATGGCCGACGCCCTGGCCCAAGCCCGCGGCCTCGGCGTCGGACTGACGCTGGCCCACCAGCACCTCGCACAGCTGCCCGGCAACCTGCGGGCCTCAGTTCTAGCCAACGCCCGCTCGCGCGTCTGCTTCCAGCTCGGCGGTGAGGACGCGCAAGTGATGGCCCGCTTGGCCGGCGAGCCGCTGCGGCCAATCGACTTTCAGCGCCTGCGCCGCTACCAGGCTTACGTGCAGCTGGTGGTCGACGGCGAGGTGACGCCGTTCGCCTCGGCCCGCACGTTGCCCCTGCCGACGGCTACGACGGATCCCGATGCCCTGCGCGAGGCCAGCCGGCGGCGCTATGGGCGGCCGGTCGATGAGGTCGAGGCCGAGATCCGCGCTCTCGTTGAGCCTGAACCAGAAGCCGACGCGCTCGGTCGGCGACGGAGGCAGCCATGAGGGCTATTCCGCTCGCTGTTCCATTCGCGTGGTCCAGAGGTGGGCTAATCCACCTGCAAAGCCGCAAGTTCGCTTGCCGCGCGGGCTGTGACTGTCGGCGTCGTCGGAGGTTGTTCCGATGAGCGCCTCCCTCGTCCGCCGCACCTCAGTTGCGCTGTCCGACCGATTGTCGGAGCGCGATCTAGAGGTCCTGCGCTCAGCTCGCGAGCACCGCTTCTTAACCGCTCGTCAGATCGAAGCACTGCACTTCGCCGACCACGCCACGCCGCTCGCCGGAGCGCGCGTCTGCCGCCGGGTTCTGGCGCGTCTGAGCGAACACCGGCTACTGGCGCGGCTTGAGAGGCGAGTCGGTGGTGTCCGAGCCGGATCGGCGTCCTACGTCTACGCCCTCGGCCCGACCGGCAGTCGCCTGATCGACGAGCGTCCTCGGCGGGTTAGCGAACCTTCGCCGCTGTTTCTGGCGCACACCCTGGCGGTGGCACAGACGCACGTCGAGCTGGTGCAGGCCGCGCGCGCCGGCGACGTCGACTTGGTGGGCGTCGAGGTCGAACCAGCCTGCTGGCGGCGCTACGTCGGCGCTGGCGGCGCACCGGAGGCCGTCAAGCCCGATCTTTACGTGGTCACCGGTAGCGGCGAGTACGAGGACTGCTGGTTTGTCGAGATCGATTGCGGCACCGAGAGCCCGCAAGCGCTGCGGCGCAAGTGCCGCGCCTACGAGGCGTACTGGCGCAGCGGCCGCGAGCAGGCCGCGCACGGCACCTTTCCGCTGGTGGTCTGGAGCGCGCCGACCAAGCAGCGGGCGGCGCGGATCAGCCAGACAATCACGGCCACGCGGCACCTCAAGCGCGAGCTGTTTCGGGTGACGGCCGCCGCCGAGCTTGTGGCGCTGGTGAGCGGAGGCACCGGATGATCGGGCTCAACCGCGTCATCGTCGGCGACGCCCGCCGCGAGCTAGCCAAGCTACCGACGAGCTTCGTCGACTGCGTAATTACGAGTCCGCCGTACTTTCAGCTGCGCGACTTCGGCGTCAGCGGCCAGCTTGGGCTCGAGGCGACGGTCGAGACGTGGGTCGACGAGCTCCGTCTGGCGCTCAATGGCTTGATTCGGGTGCTCAAGCCTTCGGGATCGCTCTGGCTCAATCTCGGGGACACCTACTCGCGCCACGCTCGCTTCGGCGCGCCGCCCAAGAGCCTGCTGCTGGCGCCGGAACGGCTGCTGCTGGCGCTGTCGAAGGATGGCTGGATCGTCCGCAACAAGGTCATTTGGGCCAAGACCAATCCGATGCCGAGTGCCGTCGCTGATCGACTCAGCACCACATACGACTTCCTTTACTTCCTAACCCGCTCGCCGCGCTACTTCTTCGATCTCGATGCGATCCGGTTGCCGCACCGCAGCCTGGCCCACAGTCGCCGCGGCCGTCCCTATCCACCGGCCGGGACGGCTGCGCCGCGCTTCGGTCGGGTGAGCGGCAACCACGGTTTGCCGGCGCAGCGGGCGCGGGGAAAGGTCGGGCATCGGCTAGGCAAGAACCCCGGCGATGTCTGGCCGATCGGCACCGGCAGCTTCCACGGCGCGCACTTCGCGGTCTTCCCGCCAGGGCTGGTCGAGAGGCCACTGTTGGCGACCTGTCCCGAGCGACTGTGCACGCGCTGCGGCGCACCCCACCGTCGCTCGAGCCGGGCGAGGCATGAGGGGGTCGGGCCGAACGGGCCGCCGCCCCGTGAGCCGCGAGTGTTTCGCTTGGACCGCCGCTACACGGTCAGCCGCCGCCGTGGGCCGCTGCGTCCGGGTTGCGCGTGCGGCGCGTCGAGTCGGCCGGGGCTAGTGCTCGATCCCTTCTTCGGTGCCGGCACCGTCGGTCTGGTCGCCGAGCGCCACCGTCGTCATTGGCTCGGCATCGAAATCAATCCCGGCTACGCCCGCCTGGCTGAGCAACGGGTCGCGCGAGCGTCTGAACAGGAGTCGCCCTACGAGGGGATGCGCCTCTGGAGAGAGCAGCCGCGTGAATCAGCGCGTCGCCAGCTTGCCCTCCGTGGATGACCGACCGGTGAGCGGAAGCCTCCTTCAAAGCTTCCGCTCGCCGCACAGCCATCCACCCCTATCAAGGAGGGAGCCGTGACCAAGGCTCAGGAGGTGTACGAGAAGGTCGAAGCCCTGATGGGCTCGGGCATGTCGAAGGCCGATGCCTTCAAGCAGCTCGCGGGGGAGTACGGCCAGCCGGTCGACTCACTTCGCGGGGCGTACTACGCCCACAGCGGCACGCTCGGTGGAACGTCGCGGTCGTCGCGCAAGCGCAAGACCGAGGTCGATCCGCTCGCGGAGGCCGTCAGTGTCCTAGAAGAGGCACTGGAGACGGTCGACGCCGACGTGGCGGAGGCGAAGGAGCAAGCCGACGACGCCAAGGCCGTCTACGAACACCTGCGCGATACGGCGAAGGAGCGCAAGGCCGAGCTTCGGAAGAAGATCGAGGCGCTCAAGGCCTAGTCGCACCTCGGGTGGCAGCACCGGCCCGGATCAATCTGATCCGGGCCACTAAGCGGAAATAGCAACTTGAAATAACGGTGTATTTATGGTAAGATATTCGAGAATCCTTTTCCTCTTTTGATTGTAAAGCGAGGAAGCAGTTGGTTCTCTTCGACGGCACTGGTGATCGGCTCTGGACGATCAGCGAAGTCGCGACTGCGCTCGACTATTCTGAGGCATACATCAGAGAACGAGCAGAGGCCGGAATCCTGCCGTCGTTCAAAGTCGACGGCGAGCTGATGTTCTCCAAAGCCGAACTTGAAGGCTGGCTTTTGAAGCTCAAGGTCGTATTCGCTTCGTCGGATGACGTTCGGAGTTGAGTCGTATGTGTTCGAGCAGCGCTATCCCTTTTTATGTTGTGGAATCGGCGACAAAGGGCTGCGCTCGCGCAGGACCTATGAGACAATAGATGCAGCTAAATTGGAGCACGCACATTTATGCAACAAGATCAAGCCAAGCGCCTAGGCCGCTGGCTGCGCGAGCAGCGGCAAGCTGCCGGAATCTCGAAAAGGGAGCTCGCGCGCCGAGCCGACATGACTGACGGAACGATCGTCAGGATCGAGCAAGGCGCGTTCGACGCGCCGTCGCCCCACAAGCTGGCGCGGATCGCTGAAGCGCTCAAGCTGAGTCTGGCCGACGTCTACTCCATGGCCGGCTACGCGACACCCGACGACCTACCCAGCTTCCAGCCCTACCTGCGGCGGAAGTACCGCGATATGCCCCCGGGCGCGGTCGCCGACCTGGAAACGGCCTTCCGGCGCATCGCCAGCAAGCACGGTTACGAGCCCAAGGGGCCAGCGCCCGGCGAGGACGAGGCGCCCCACCCGGACGAGCTATTCGACTAACAACGAAAGGAGGGAGACATGCAGCCACAACTAGACAATCCACAGCCAGTCGCGCCGCGCGGCGTTCTCGCCATGCTGCGGGCGCTGGTGCCGCGTCGGTCGGTGTCTCCCTGGGAGACGCTGCTGATCGCCGAGCTCCAAGCCAACCGCCTGCTCGAATACTTCGAGATCACCACGGCTCCGGTGCCGGAAGAGGTCGTCAGCGAGCTTCCGCGCATCCGCATCGTCCGCGAACACGGCCTGCCGATGTCCGGCTGCGCTCATTGGGACGGCCGCTTCTGGGTCATCACCGTCAATGCCGACGAACACCCCTTGCGGCAACGGTTCAGCGTCATGCACGAGTTCAAGCACGTGCTCGACCACACCACCAGCGAGCTCCTCTACCACGACCGCAACTTCCAGAGCGCCCACGAACAAGCCGAGCGCACCGCCGATTACTTCGCCGCCTGCCTGCTGATGCCGAAGCGGATCGTCAAGAGCCTTTGGTTCCACGGCCCGCAGCGCACCACGCCGCTGGCCGAGCGCTTGCAGGTCAGCCCGATCGCTGCCCGCTACCGACTTGATCAACTCGGTCTTGTCGACCGCGCGAGCCGCTGCCCGTGGCCACCTGCCCACTTCCGGAGCCAACGCAATCGCGTGACGGTGCGACTTCAAGGAGGCCGTCAGTGACGCCGCATAGCGTCACGAGCGGCTCCACACGGTCCGACGAAGCTGAACCTACGACGGCCACCGCCGTTGTCTATCTCCGCGTCTCCACGAAGGAGCAAGCGCAGAAGGGTGGCGAAGCCGAGGGCTATTCGATCCCAGCACAGCGGCTCGCCTGCGAGCGGAAGGCGGACGCGCTCAACGCCGACGTCGTAGCGGAGTTCGTTGACGCAGGCGAAAGCGCCCGCTCGGCGGATCGGCCGGCGCTTCAGAAAATGCTCGCGATGATCGACTCGCAGCCAGTGCAATACCTGATCGTGCATAAGGTCGACCGTTTAGCGCGCAACCGCCTCGACGATTTGACGATTTCGCTGGCGCTTGAGCGAGCCGGCGTCACGCTGATCTCGTGCTCCGAGAACATCGACAAGTCACCGACCGGGAAGCTCACGCACGGCCTGATGGCGCTAATCGCCGAGTGGTACTCGACCAACCTCAGTAACGAGGTCAAGACCAAGAGCCTCGAGAAGGTTCGTAACGGCGGCACCGTGCACAAGGCGCCGATCGGCTACCTCAACGTCCGCCGCATCCAGAACGGTCGTGAAGTTCGGACAATCGACGTCGATCCCGAACGCGCGCCGCTGGTGCAATGGGCCTTTGAGACGTACGCGAGTGGGTTGGTGTCGCTCATCTGGCTGACGCGCGCCCTCGCCGATCGCGGCCTAACAGCCCACTACGCGACGAAACCACTGAGCAAGGCGAGCGTTCACCGGATGCTCCGAAATCCGTACTACATCGGCACCGTTACCTGGCAGGGCATCGAGTACGCCGGATCGCACGAGCCGCTCATCTCGCATGCGATCTTCGAGCAGGTTCAAGAGGTTCTGACCGCTCATAAGCTCGCTGGCGAGAAGCAACGCGTCCACCACCACTACCTCAAAGGCTCGGTGTGGTGCGCCAGCTGCGGCAGCCGACTCTGCATCACGAAGCCCACAAACCGCCACGGCCAGCGCTACGAGTACTTCTTCTGCGTCGGGCGACAGCAGAAGCGCACCGACTGCACGCAGAGTGTGGTCCCCGTCGACCTTGTCGAGGCCCACGTTGAGGAGAAGTGGCGCCACGTCCGCATCTCCGACGAGTATCGGCAGTTACTCACGCCGCTCCTCCGACAGGAAGTAGCGAGCCAGCGAGCTGAGGCCGAACGTGATCAGCGCGTCGCCGCACGACGCATCCAGCAACTCGTCGAGCAGCGCAGGAAGCTGCTCGAAGCCCACTACGCCGAAGCGATCCCGCTCGACCTCCTACGAGAAGAACAAGACCGGATCGCTATCCAACTCAGGGGCGCACAGGACGTTCTGGCTAGCGCGCGGGTGACGTTCCAGACGATCGAGAACGCCCTTCAGCGCTGCCTGGCCTTCCTAGCCAACTGCCACGCCGCCTATCTGAGTGCGCCTCAGCAGGTGCGACGGCACATGAACCAAGCCGTCTTCGAGCGATTCCTCGTCGGACCGGAGGGCGTCGAGGACGCCGAGCTCTCAGGAGCGTTCGAGATTCTTCTCGCTCCCGATCTTGTCACGGCGTCCAGTGCCGCCGAGCAGACACACGTTCAAGCGGACGCCCAGGGGTCGCCGAAACCTCGGCACCGCAACCACGACTGGCGCAATGGCGTGCCAGCGTGGCTTGCCGAGCGGCTCGCTGCGTTGTCAGAAGGGGCAAAAGGAGCCAGGCCAGCTTTCGCCGGCCTGGGTTTGAATAAGGACTACGTGGTGCCCCCAGCGGGATTCGAACCCGCGCTACGGCCTTGAAAGGGCCGCGACCTGGGCCGCTAGTCGATGGGGGCCAGGCGCGGGCAAGGATACCCGCCGTATCCTTGGCCCCACGGGCCGTTAGCTCAGCTGGTAGAGCAGGGGACTTTTAATCCCAAGGTCGGTGGTTCGAGTCCACCACGGCCCACCTCGAAACGCTGCCCTGCTGCGCCAAGCGTCGGGGGCTCTCAGTCACCGCTTCACCCCGGGGGCGTATGCGCTCTCGCAGCGCGCAAGCTGAAAGGATGCGAACGCAAAGCTTGGCGTCTGCTAGAACCCGCCCGGATCGAGCGAGCTCAGCCAGCGTGGACTACGCAATTCAGGAAGTACGGACGTTACTCGGCGGCACGAGCGCGCGCGATCTTGGCGATAGGACCGTGCGCTACGTCTGTGCGCTTTTCGCTGAGCTCGCGTACCACCACCTCCCGCGAATGGAGCTCGACCCGAAGAGGATGCGCGCGAAGCTCGTCCCGTCCTACGCGTACCAGGCCCTCGTCAAGCGGGGTCGAGCAACCGACGTCACCGCATACCTTCCGGGAGCGATCGATTCCCAAGACGCGTTCGCTGTCACCACAGACCGCGCCGTCGCTGTGGGCGTGCGGCTTGGAAACGAATGGTTCATCGGCTTCCGCGGCACCAAGCTGCTCTACGGCGCCGACTGGTTCGTGAACGGCAAGTTCAGGCTTGTGGCTGCAGGATCCTCGCCCGCGCGGTCGGGGCCGGGGCGCTTCCACTCCGGCTTTGCGCACGAGGCCGCCCGGATTTCGGCGAAGGTGATCGACGCCGTGAAGGCGTCCTCACTGCCCAACCCGGCGCAGGTCTTCCTCACCGGACACTCCCTCGGAGGTGCCGTAGCCGCCATCTCCCACGACCACCTGCGGTTCGGCCCGACCGCGGTCTGCCTCTTCGGCGCACCGAGGTACGGCGATCGGAACGCCTACGCCAACGCCGTCGATCCGTGCCCGACCCAGATCCGCCGGCGCGGCGACGAGGTGCCGACCGTTCCGCCCAAGTGGCTCGGCTACGCCGACCCTCCGCTCGCACTGGCGCCAGACGGGACCATGTTCGTCGACCCTTCGTTCCTGGGGAAGGTCGTGGCGCTGCCTAAATTCTTCGCGCATTTCTTCCACCAGCACTCGATGGAGTCCTACCGCCACGACCTCGGTCGGGTTGCGGGCGCGACGGAGTGGCGCAAGCCGCTGACCGACTTCGACAGGCTCTAGCGGCCGGACGTGCGAATCGTGCGCCCGTGGCTGATGGCTCAGTCGCCCGAGTCTAGGCGACCGCTGGCTTCGCCTCGCCCAGCCGCTCGCTGTATGGAGCGTCGACGAGACCGAACCAACGGGCCCGGGCGTCCGAATCGCCAGGAGGCGGGTCAACGGTGACTACCACGCCCTCCTCCTGCAGTTGCCGCAGGGCTCGCGAGACCTGAGACGGGTCGCAGTCGAAGCGCTCGGCCAACTCGCGCGGCCGCAGCGGCTCGGTGGCCAAGAGCTCGACAATCCGATCACGGAGGACCGTGACAATCCGCCGCCGCTCCTCAGATGCGTTCCGAAGCAACGTCGCGGTGCGCCCTTGGTCGAGGACTATGTCGAACGCCTCGAGCTGCCCACTCGCGAAGGGGGCGAGTTCTGCCTCTGGGTTCGATGCGTCGATTCGGCGGCGCAGGCGCGCCGCCTGCGCGCGCAGCGCGGCGATCCGTTCGAGGTCACCGGCGGCCACTGCGGCGCCCGTCCGATCGCCGAAGTCGCGCAGCAACTGGCGTGTCTCGTCTCCGTCGGCACGCGAAAGCGCGCTCAGCAAAGCGTCGCGGTACGCGGGAAAGGACTGCGCGACGGCCTCGATGACTGCCATCTCAGGAGATTAGTTCGCCGGAGTCGCTCATGTCAATAACTTGTCATAGACTTTATCGGCAGCTGAGGCCAGACCTAAACAGCAACGGTGACCGCGCTGTCGCCAAGGCGCAGCAGGCTCAGGGCGGGCGCGGCGATCGAATCGGCGCCGGGCGACAAGACGGCTTCGTGACCGGCGACTGGCTGTCCGAAGATCGCGGCTGGGTCGACCAGGCCGGCGCCCCACTCGAGCGGGTTGTTGGCGACAACGACGATCGCCTGGGCGTCTGCAACGAGCTGTCCGACACGGAGCGGATAGGACGACGTCTTTTCTGACATCGCCGGAACGCAGAGGACGTTGACGCCGAGACGGGCGACCGCGGCAGTAACGGTCCGGTCGAGGAAGTCCTTGCAGATCAGGATGCAGAAGCGGAAGCGATCCGCCTGGTAGACGGTCAGCTCCGGCCGCTCGGGAGTGGCGATGCCCTCTTTCCAAGGCGCGGCGAGCCGCAACTCGTCACTGAAGGGAATGATCTTCGTGTGGACGATCGGGTCGCCGCATTCCGGGGTGAGCGCAAGCGCCAGGTTGTGCGCGTTCTGGCCAGTGCCGACGTGTCGGCTGCCGAGGACGACAAGGTGCTGTGATTCCCCCTCATCAAGGAGGGCGCGAACCTTCGCTTCGGCCCCGGCCGTGGCCGCAAGCTCTGGAAGCACGATGATGCCGGCCCCGGCCGAGAGCGCACGTTCGATCAAGGCGACCAGTCGTTCCTCTTGTCCGGCCTCGCTCGCGAGATGTACGGGGAAGACGATCTCTGGGACAGGCCGTTCGAAGACGAACTCCGCAGGGCTCTGATTGGGGTGCGCCGCAGCAAGGACGCGCAGGCCGGCGGCAACGTGTTCAAGCTCACGATCACGGCTGAAGTCGATGAAGACGTCGTAGCCCGCGTCGTGATGGACCCGCACGTGTGGCAGCTCATCGGGTGCGGTGCGACTGAGCGAGGCCGGTCGAGACGAGAGCGGGAGTCCGGGAAAGAGTTCCCTGGCGGCGTCACTGACTGGATAAAGCTCGTCTGCGACAAGCCGGTGGCGGCTGTCGCCGGCAGTGAGGCACTCATCTCGCCAAGCACTGGCGAACCCTTCGGCGCCGACAACGTCGACTCCCCAGGCGACGGCGTCGAGCGAGTCGACGTCGCCGCCGTTTGCGGTCCACGTGATCACCTGCCGGCGCGCCTCGTCGTCGAGAGCGGGATCGCGTTGGTCGAAGTAGTCGACGACCACTGCCGCCAGCCTCGACCAGGCGATATAGCGCTCGTCGTTTTGCCGCCGTGGGCTGCCCTCGGCGGGCGCTCGAGCCCGCACCTCCGCCAAGAGCAGACGTGTCAGCTGCCATAGGTTCTGTGCCTGGGCGAGCCGCTCGGCGAGGATGCCGGCCACCTCGGAACCCTAGAAGACGTCCGTGGATACGGACGCGGGTCAGGCGGTTACTGAAGAACGCGTTGAGCTTTGCGCCCGCGGGGGCGCCGTCGAGCCGCGCACGACGAGGCGCGTTCCCAGCTCGAGTCGCAGGGTTTCGACGCGCTGCCGCTCGAGCAGCCTGACCAGCAGGCTCACCGCCGTCCGGCCCATCTCGGCCAGGGGCTGGCGAACCGTCGTCAGCGTCGGGCTCACGATCGTCGCGTGCTCGACGTCGTCGAAGCCGACGACCGAGACGTCTTCGGGCACCCGCAGGCCGCGCTCGTTCGCTGCCTGGATCGCCCCGATCGCGATGTTGTCGTTGAAGGCGAAGATCGCGGTCGGCGGGTCGCCGAGGTCGAGCAGGTGGCCGGCCGCCTCTCGGCCCGGGTCGATCTCCGGCTCGGACTCCACCTCGAGCGACGGCTCGGGAAGGATTCCCGCGGCGGCGAGGGCCGCGTGGTAGCCGCGGCGACGCTCCTCCGTCGCGACCCACCCGTCGGGGCCGCTGATCGCGGCGATTCGGCGATGGCCGAGCCCGAGCAGGTGGCGCATCGCCTGGTCGGCTCCCGACATGTGCGCGGCGGACACGGACGGGATGCGCTCGTCGAGCGGCATCAGCGGGTCGAGGACGACGAAGCGGTAGCCCTGGTCGAGCAGGCGCTCGAGCTCCTCGCTCGACTCCTCGGGCAGGATGATCAGCGCACCGTCCGTGAGGCCGTGCATCAGCCGGTCGAGGAGCGTCACCTCGCGGTCGTGCTCGTGGCCGGTCGGCGAGAGGAGGAGCCGCAGGTCCTGCTCGTGCAGCGCCTCGGCGATCCCGGCCAGGATCGCCGCGAAGTACACGGGGTAGACGAGCGGGACGAGGACGCCGACGAGGCCGGTTCGTCCGCCGGAGAGCCCGCGCGCGTTCCGGTTCGCCGTGTAGCCGTGGTCGCGGATGACGCGGCTGACGAGCTCGCGCGTGTCCTCGGCCACGTCGTCGCGACCGTTGAGGACGCGCGAGACGGTCGCGATCGAGACGCCGGCCAGATCCGCGATCTCGCGGATCGTCGGGCGGTGGGAAACCTCAGCCATCCGCGCCATTGAAGCATGTTCCGGAACGTTTCGGAAACACGACCGCGCATCTTGCCGCAAATTGGGCAAAAGATCGGCTTGACATGAGCCCTCCTGCTGTGTAAGCGTTCCCGGAAACGTTTTCGGCCACTTCGGCCTGCGCAGCCGCCCGCACCCCGGGGCGAGAAAGGAAAGCCGATGCGACGTAGCCTCCCCTCCTCCCGCTGGCTCGGCGCTGTCGTCGGCGCGGGATGCGTAGCCGCGACGCTCCTAACGTCGGCGGCGCCGGCAGCAGTCGACGCCGCCGGCGTCGCCAGCACGACGGCGGCGCACCGCTGCCTCGTCATGACCGGCTCCGGCGACCCCGTCTTCGTCAAGAACTTCAACCCGTACACCGCGACGGGCCTGCCGAGCGGCTCCTTCGTGCAGGGCGCGTTCTACGAGCCGCTCATCGTCACGCCCGAGGGCGGCCTCAAGCCCGTGCCGTGGCTCGCGCGAAACTGGGCGTGGACCAACGGGAACAAGACCCTCACGCTGAACCTCGCGCGAGGCGCGAAGTGGTCGGATGGAAAGCCGCTGACGGCGTCGGACGTCGTCTACAGCCTGACCGCCGGCCGGCAGGACAAGATCATGGACCGCATCGGCCTGACGGGCGCCGACAACAACGTCGCCTCGGTCAGGGCGAAGGGCGCCTACAAGGTCGTGATCAACCTCAAGACGCCCGACTCGCAGTTCGTCGCGGCGACGCTGAACCGGCAGTTCGTGGTGCCGCGGCACGTCTGGTCGACGGTGAAGGATCCCGCGACCTACACGAACTCCCGGCCGGTGAGCTCCGGTCCGTTCAACCGGATCACGCGGTTCACCTCACAGGACTACGTGTTCAGCAAGAACCCGAGCTACTGGCAGAAGGGCAAGCCGAAGATCGCGTGCCTCGAGTACGTGCAGGCGGCGTCGAACGACGCGGCGCTCGCGCTGATCCAGAGCGGCCAGGTCGACTGGACGCACAACTTCGTCCCGAACGTCGAGAAGGCGTACATCGCGAAGGACAAGAAGCACTACCACGCCTTCTATGCGACGACGGCGTACCCGATCTCGCTTGTCCTCGACACGACGCAGTACCCGTACAGCATCGCCGCGTTCCGGAAAGCCGTCAGCCTGGCGATCGACCGCAAGACGGTCTCGAAGCTCGGCGAGTACGGCTACGCGCCGCCGGTCGACGCGATCGGCCTGAACGGCCTCTTCCCGCAGTGGGTGACGGATCCGGCCGTGAAGAAGCAGGCGAAGGACATGTCCACCTACAACCCCTCCGCGGCGAAGAAGCTGCTCACCGGCGCCGGCTTCTCGTACAAGGGCGGCAAGCTGGTCGATCCGAAGGGCGACTCCGTCAAGATCGACATCCACGTGATCTCGGGCTGGTCGGACTGGGTCGCGTCGAACCAGATCATCACGAAGAACCTGCGTGACATCGGGATCAACTCGAACGTCGCGCTCGAGCCCGACTGGGGCGCCTGGTCTCCGAACGCCTTCGCCGGGAAGTTCCCCACGCTGCTCTGGCAGGGCGGGTCGCAGGGCTCGCCGTACGGGTACTTCTACGCGAACCTCTCGCGGAACGCGTACATCCCGTCGGGGCAGGACGCGACGGCGACCGGCAACTGGGAGCACTTCTCGCACGCAGGCGCGACGAAGCTGCTCAACCAGTGGAAGGTGACGCTGAACGAAGCGAAGCAGAGGTCGATCGCCACGCAGCTGGAGAAGATCTGGCTCCAGCAGCTGCCGATCGTGCCGATCTTCATCGGGCCGCGCTGGTCGACCTACAGCACGAAGTACTTCCACTGCTTCAACTCGGCGAAGAACTTCTACGGCGACCCGATCTTCACGACCTTCCCCGACAACATCCTCTCGTTCACCCGCATCTGCCCGGGAGGGCGCGCGGGGGCATGAGCGGCGGGTAGCAAATCCCTCACCGGCGGGCGGGCGGGTTTCCTCCGAACCGCCCGCCGGTCTACCCTCCGAGGACTCGCCCATGCGCTGGTTCGCCCGTCGGCTCGCCTTCTACGTCTTCGCGATCTGGGTCGCGCTGACGATCAACTTCCTGCTCCCGCGGCTGATGCCCGGGAGCCCGCTCGGCGGGATCCTCCAGCACCTGAGCCCGTCCCAGATCTCGGCCAACCCCGGGATCATCCAGACCTACGAGGCACTGCTCGGCGGCGGCCACCACTCGATCTGGCAGGACTACGTCACGTACCTCGGCCGGATCGTCCACTTCAACTTCGGCATCTCGACCTCGAACTACCCGACGCCTGTGTCGGAGGTGATCGGCCGGACGCTGCCGTACTCGATCTTCCTCGTCGGCGTCGCGTTCCTGCTCGCGTTCCTCGTCGGGACGGGGGTCGGAATGGTGGCCGCGTGGCGCCGCGGCGGCCCGGTCGACAGCGTCTTCGTGCCGACGTTCATGGTGCTCAGCGCGTTCCCGGCCTTCTTCACCGCGCTGATCGGGCTCTACCTGTTCGGCCTGAAGCTGCACTGGTTCCCGATCCAGCACGCCTACGACAACGGCATCGTCCCCGGCTTCAACTGGACGTTCCTCTCCAGCGCGCTCCGCCACGCCGAGCTGCCGATCCTCGTCGTCGTCTGCGCCTACGCGGGCGGCTGGGTGCTGAACATGCGGACCGTGATGATCAACACCATCGGCGAGGACTACGTGACGATGGCGCACGCGAAAGGGCTGCGCGACCGCCGCGTGATGACGCGCTACGCGGGCCGAAACGCGATCCTGCCGCCGCTCAACGGGTTCGCGGCGCTCTTCGCGAGCGCCGTCGGCGGCCTCGTCTTCGTCGAGTACATCTTCAGCTACCCGGGCGCGGGCTACACGCTGCAGCAGGCCGTGCTCGGGAACGACTACGCCCTTGCGCAGGGGATCCTCGTCGTCCTCTCCGTCTGCGTGATCCTCGCGAACCTGATCATGGACGTCCTCAACCTCGCCCTCGACCCGCGCTTGCGGACCGGCTGATGTCGCAGCTCGACCCCACCCTCGAGCTCTCGCTCGCCGCCCCGCCGAGACGGATCCGCGGTCGGCTCCGGGTTCCGGGCTGGCTAGCGCTCCTCGTCCGCAACCCGAAGTCGCGGACCGGCCTCGTGATGGTCGCCTTCATGGTCGTCGTCGCGCTGATCGCGCCGCTCATCTCGGTCGACCACCCGAACGACTTCAACCTGCTCGCCGCGCGGCAGGCGCCGTCGTGGCACCACCTGTTCGGGACGACCGACCAGGGCAGCGACATCTTCTCGCAGGTCGTGCTCGGCGCCCGCCGGTCGCTACTGCTCGGCGCCGCCGC
The DNA here is from genome assembly GCA_036377055.1 of Gaiellaceae bacterium. Lineage (GTDB taxonomy): Bacteria > Actinomycetota > Thermoleophilia > Gaiellales > Gaiellaceae > DASUZD01. Next base: position 45,701 of record DASUZD010000148.1, read on the forward strand.
CGGCGCGCTAGCCACCGGGCTTGCGGCGATCCTCGGGATCACGGCCGCGTACTCGGGCGGGCTCGTCGACGAGGTCGTGAACTTCCTGACGAACGTCTTCCTGACGATCCCGCCGATCCCGCTGCTCGTCGTCGTCGCCGGCTACCTGAAGAGCCGCGGGATGGGGACGATGATCCTCGTCCTCGCGCTCGTGCTCTGGGCGTTCGAGGCGCGGATCCTCCGCGGGCAGGCGCTGTCGCTGAAGAGCCGCGACTTCATCCAGGCGGCGAAGGCGGCCGGCGAGTCGACGCCGCGGATCGTCTTCGGCGAGCTGATGCCGAACATGATCAGCCGGATCGCCGCCGCTTTCGTGCTCGTCTTCTACATCGCGCTGCTCACCGACGCGGGGCTCGAGTTCCTCGGCCTCGGCGACATGACCAAGACGAGCTGGGGCGTCACGCTCTACTGGGCGGAGACGAACTCGACGGTCCTCCAGGGCGAGTGGTGGCCGTTCTTCTTCCCGGGCGCCGCGCTCGCGTTCACCGTGCTCGGGCTCGTGCTACTGCTGGCCGGAATCGACGAGGTCTCGAACCCGCGCCTGCGGACCGCTCGCCCGTCGCGACGGCGGGTCTTCGCGGCGCTCTTCGGCGGGCGGCTCGCCGCGGAAGCGGAGGCTCGCGCATGACCGCCGTCGTCGAGGAGCCCGCGGTGACGCGGACGAGCACGCCGACGTTGCTCGAGCTGCGGCAGCTCGTGGTCGAGTACGGCAGCGGGCCGAAGCGTGTCCGCGCGGTCGACGGCGTGGACATGGAGATCCGCGCGGGCGAGATCGTCGGGCTCGCTGGCGAGTCGGGCTGCGGCAAGACCACCGTCGCGAACGCGGCGATGCAGATCCTCCGTCCGCCGGCCCGGCTCGCCGGCGGCAGCATCCTCTTTCACGGCGAGGACCTCGTCGGCAAGAGCCCCGAGCAGCTTCGCCGCTTCCGCTGGCGCAACGTGTCGATGGTCCTCCAGAGCGCGATGAACGCGCTCAACCCGGTGATGCGCGTCGGCGACCAGTTCGTCGACGCCATGCGCGCGCACGAGCGGATCGACCGGCGGCGCGCGCTCACGCGGACGGGCGAGCTGCTCGAGCTCGTCGGCATCGACCGCCGGCGCGCCCGCGCGTACCCGCACGAGCTCTCGGGAGGCATGCGCCAGCGCGTGATCATCGCGATGGCGCTCTCGCTCAACCCCGAGCTCGTCATCCTCGACGAGCCGACGACGGCGCTCGACGTCGTCGTGCAGCGCGAGATCCTTCAGCAGGTCGAGGCGCTCAAGCGCGACTTCGGCTTCGCCGTCCTCTTCATCACGCACGACCTCTCGCTGCTGCTCGAGTTCGCGCACCGGATCGCGATCATGTACGCGGGCGAGATCGTCGAGACGGCGCCGGCCGAGCGGCTCGCGACGAGCCCGCAGCACCCGTACACGCAGGGCCTGCTCCAGTC
>DASUZD010000149.1:0-3353 GCA_036377055.1 Gaiellaceae bacterium
GACGAAGTCGCTTCCGGAGGGCTTTCCACCCGACACGCTGGCGAAGGAAGTGCGCGAAGCGACGGCGCGGATCGGGATCCCCGCCGAGAACCTGACCGTCCACGACTTCGAGGTGCGCACGTTCCCGGAGCACCGGCAGGAGATCCTGGAGCTGCTGATCGAGTTGTGGGAGCAGTGGCAGCCGGACGCGGTGCTGCAGCCGGCGACCTCTGACATCCACCAGGACCACCAGGTCATCGCGGCCGAGGGCCTGCGCGCGTTCAAGCGGACGACGATCCTCGGCTACGAGATCCCGTGGAACAACTACGACTTCTCGTACCAGGCGTACTTCGCCCTCGAGCGCGAGCACGTGGAGCGAAAGATCGCCGCCCTCGCGAAGTACGCGTCACAGCAGCATCGGCGCTACAGCGATCCCGAGTACATCCGCCACATCGCGAGAACCCACGGAATCAACGTGAACCGCGAGTACGCGGAGGTGTTCGAGATCTACCGCGTCGTGTCCTGAAGGCGGACTAGAACGCGCCCTTCTCCTGCAGCCAGTGCTCGAAGAGGGGGTCGGCGACGACCGGCCGCCCGTCGACCCTGACGACCTCCGCTCGACCTTCGAGCGCATCGAGTGTGAACGCGACGCTTCCGCGCTTCAGCCCGACGGCTGCCAACGTCTTCGCCTCGTAGATCGTCCCATGCCCGATCGCGAGCGCGATCATGAGCCGCTTCTCGTTCGTGGGCAGTGCCTCGTACCGGGCCCTCAGGAGATGCTTGGCGCCGTCGAACGACCGCTTGAGCGCCTGCAGCCAAGCGCCTTCGTCGGCGCGCGACCCGCGAGGCGTAACCGCCCAGAGATGGTGGGCGAGGAGCATCGTTCGCTGCGGGTGACCTCGCGCAAACTCGATCAACGGATCGAGCGCCACGCCTGCGTCGCGCCCCGACGCTGCGAACCGCTGCGAGATGTGTTCGGCCGAGGCCGCGTCGGGGAGCGGCCCGAGCTCCATCGGCAGCGCGTGGTCCAGAAACGGGCGTGACGGGTCGGAGAAGACCTTCGCCATGAGGCTGGGCGACGACCCTGCGAAGAGGTACGAGGCGTCGTCCGCCTGGTACTGGATGACGCTTCGGAGAATCCCGTCGGCGCCCTCGACGTTGAGGATGTCCTGGATCTCGTCGAGGACGAGGACGCTGCGGATCCCGCTCTTCTCGGCGAGCCGGGTGGGGAGCTCGAGCAGCTTGAGCAGGACCGATTCAGCGTCGATTCTCGGGTTCGAGCTCATCTTCACGGCAAATCCGCCGCCACCCAACGACACGCCGATCTTCCAGGTCTTGAGGATGTCGCTGGCCGCGCTCCTGATCGGCCCTCGTAGTGCGCGGTTGTAGCCACGCTCGAAGCGCGTGACGATCGCACCGAGCGTCAGGACGTCCATCAGATCGACGTGCGCGGTCGGCATCCCCGCGTCCTGTGCACGGGAGAGCACCTTGCCGAGCAGGCTGCTCTTCCCATAGCGCCGAGGGGCAACGAGCCGTGACGAGTGGCCGCCGTCAGCGAGATCGAACAGCTCCCCGGCTTCGTCCTCGCGATCGATCATCTCGGCCGGCTTGACCGGCCCTGAGATTTGGAACGGGTTGAGGTCGCGCGCCATCTTGCTGTCTAGTTTAACTAGCTGCGATCGAATAGGAAGACCAGCCACACCGGCCGACACCCCAGGCGTGCCGCCGTCGAGTAGTGGCTAGGTTAGCTAGGCACATTTGTTTGGGAAGGCTAGGCAGCACGCTCGCTGGCAACTGGCTGGCTGCAGTCGCTGCACCGCCGACCACCACGGCCGCTGCCTGGATCACGGGCCCAGGCGCACGTCAGGAATCTTCTTCGGTTTGCGCGCGGACTCGTCAGCCTCCATCATGCGCCCCCTGCGGCCGACGACCGTCAACGCAGACATCGGTGCCGCGGATTCGCCGCACCGGCATCGCTCGCTGCGGAGAAATCGCGATTTCGTGCTGCTCTGGACTGGGCAGGCGGTCTCGGTCTTCGGGACGCGGGTCGCTTCGGTCGCCTACCCGCTGCTCGTTCTCTCGCTGACGCACTCGCCGGCCAGGGTCGGCCTCGTCAGCTTCGCGAACTGGATCCCGGCGGTGCTCTTCGGGCTGCCGGCGGGGGCGCTCGTCGACCGGTGGAACCGCAAACGCGTGATGATCTGGTGCGATCTCGGCCGCGCGGTCGCGCTCGCGAGCATCGTCGCGGCGCTCGCGGCCGGCGAGCTCACGTTCGCGCAGATCCTCGGCGTTGCGTTCCTCGACCGGACTCTCAGTCTCTTCTTCAGTCCTGCCGAGGTCTCGGCCCTCCGACGCATCGTCCCGCCCGAGCAGCTCGCGACGGCGGTCGCGCGCAACGAGTCGCGGGAGTACTCGGCGCTCCTGCTCGGCCCGCCGGCCGGCGGCGCGCTCTTCGCGGTCGGGCGCGCCGCGCCGTTTCTCGCCGACGCGGTCTCGTACTGCGCGTCGGCCGTCGGCCTGTTCTTCGTCAAGACCAATCTTCAGGTCGGGCCGACAAAGCGCCGGCGCCTCAGGCACGAGGTCGTCGACGGCCTCTCGTACCTCTGGCGCGAGCCGTTCATGCGCACGACGGTTCTGCTCGAGGCCGGCGCGAACTTCGTCTCGAATGGCATCGCGATCATGGCGATCGTCGTCGCCCGCGAGTCGCTCGGCGAGTCCTCCACCGAGGTCGGGCTGATGCTGACGATCGGCGGAGTCGGCGGGCTCGTCGGGTCGCTGCTGGCACCGCTCCTCCAGCCGCGGCTCAACCCTCGCCTGATCGTCGCTGTCGGCACGTGGTCGTGGGCGGCGCTCGTGCCGCTGTTCGCGTTCGCGCCGAGCGCCTACGCGTTCGGTGCGCTCCTCGCCCTCATGCTCCTGACCGCGCCCGCGTGGAACTCCGTGGTCTACGCACGCCGGATCTCCTTCGTGCCCGACCGGCTTCAAGGGCGGATCCAGAGCGTCGGGTCGCTCTTCAGCCTCGGGTCGATCGCGCTTGGAACGTTGAGCGCGGGCTTCCTGCTCGACGCCTTCGGCCGCGGTGCGACGACGGCATTCTTCGCTGTCGCGATGGCGGCGGTCGCGGTGGTGGCGACGGTTTCGCCGTCGGTGCGGCGCGCGCTTGCCTGAAGCTACTTCAGGAGGAGCGCGAGCTTCTTGCCGAGCGTGATCGGCGTCCGGCCTGTGTCCCGGGCCAGCTCATCGAACGCATCGTTCCAGTTCCAGTCGTCGGCGACGAGCGCGCCGCCCTCGCGGAGCGCCGGCCACACCGTTCGGAACTCGAAGTCCATGCACTCGTACGAGTGCTCGCTGTCGTGGACGAAGAGGTCGATCTC
>DASUZD010000150.1:0-8311 GCA_036377055.1 Gaiellaceae bacterium
TCGCGGGACTCGCGGTCGGCTCGCGACCGGGCGAGCGCGTGCTCGACCTCTGTGCGGCGCCGGGCGGCAAGGCGACGCAGCTCGAGGGCGATGTCGTGGCCGTCGAGAAGAACCCGGCGCGAGCGCGCGAGCTGCGGGAGAACGTCGCGCGGCTCGGCGTGACGAACGTCACCGTCGTCGAGGCGGACGGGCTGGAGCTGCCGTCCGACCTGCGCGACTTCGACCGCGCGCTCGTCGATGCGCCCTGCTCCGGGCTCGGCGTGCTCGCCGCGCGTCCGGACCTGCGCTGGCGCGCGCGGCCACTGCCCGAGCTCCAGCTCGCGCTGATCCGCGCCGCTACGGAGCGGGTGCGGCCGGGCGGGACGCTCGTCTACTCCGTCTGCACGATCAACGCGGACGAGAGCGAGGCGGTCGTGGATACGTCGGGACTCGCCGTCGACGAGTGTCTCGGCGACGAGTGGCCGCAGTTCCGCCACCCGCGCCGTGGCGAGTTCCTGCTCACGCTCCCGCACCGGCACGGCACGTCGGGCTTCTTCGTCGCGCGGCTCCTCGTACGTTGAGTCTCGTGTTCGACTACCGCCGGTTCTACGCGATGGGCGAGACGTTCGTCCGCGGAGCGTTCCGCGTGCACCAGTTGGGCGGCGACTTGTACGAGCTGTTCGCGATCGAGGCGGGCGAGCTCGAGCCGTCGGATGCGTTGCGCTTCCACCACGACCAGGGGTCGCGGTTGAAGGACGTGATCGGGACGACAAGCGCGACGGTGCTGTACTCGGACCGCCTGATCGGCGTCCTCGACAGCGGCGGCTTCACCGGTTGGAGGACGTACGCGGTGGAGGTGTATGACGAGGTCGGCTCGGCCGTTCCCGGATACCAAGGTCTCGTCGTCACCGGCCGTTCCGGGCCGATCGTGCGCTCGCTGAGCCGGGCGATGGTGGTGCCGCCGCCGGTTCCTGCCGGGAAGGCGATGCCGCACTGGATTGGGCTCCGGTTCGTCCCCGAGACTTGGGACGGCAGCGATGTCTTCCGTCCCGCCGGCACCCTCTGGACGCTCGTCACCCAAGAGGTACGCGACTCGCTCGTGGCTGCGCGGCTGACGGGCCTCAACCTCAGGCGCGTCACCGAGATCGAGATGGCGCTCGATGAAGAGGAGCGCGAGGAATACGAGCGACAGCAGCAACAGTAGGATCGGCCGCCCATGCCCTGGAGCGACTGGATCCGGACCGTTGAGATCGAGCCATCGCTGTACGCCGCCGACTTCGCGCGGCTGGGCGAGCAGATCGAGGTGCTTCTTCGCGCGGGCGTCAGGATCTTCCACTTCGACGTGGGCGACGGCCACTTCGTCCCGCCGATCACGATTGGGCCGATCGTGCTCCAGTCGATCTCGCCGATCGTCCACAACTCGGGCGGCGTCCTCGACTGCCACCTGATGGTCGAGGCGCCGGAGAAGCACTTCCCGGCGATCGCCGAGGCGGGCGGCGACAGCGTCACGTTCCATTACGAGGCGGTCGAGGACGTCGCGGCCGTCGCGCGCGCGGCACGCGAGCAGGAGCTCCAGGTCGGGCTCGCGTTCAAGCCCGAGACGACGCCCGAGGCTGCTGCCGACGCGGCCGGCCCCGTCGACATCGTGCTCTGCATGAGCATCGAGCCCGGCTACTCGGGGCAACCGTTCATGCCCGAGGCCATCCCGCGGATCCGGCGCCTGCGCGAGCTGCTCCCGCCGGAGAAGCACGTGCAGGTGGACGGCGGCATCGGCCCCGAGAACGCCCACGCGGTGCGCGAGGCGGGCGCGACGCTGCTCGTCGCGGGGACGTCGATCTTCGGCCGCGAAGACCTCACGCGCGCGTACCGGCGCCTCGTCGAAGCCGTCAAATGAGCCTCGCGCGGGCCCTCGAGCTCGCCGAGCGCGGGCGCGGGACGACTCGGCCGAACCCGGTCGTCGGCGCGGTCGTCGTCAAGGACGGGGAGGTCGTCGGCGAGGGCTGGCACGAGCGCAAGGGCGGGCCGCACGCGGAGGTAGTCGCGCTCGAGGCGGCGGGCGACGCCGCGCGCGGGGCGACGCTCTACGTGACGATGGAGCCGTGCACCCACCACGGGCGGACGCCGCCGTGCACGGACGCGGTGCTGGCCGCCGGGATCGGGCGCGTCGTCGCGGGCTCGCGTGATCCCCACCCTGGCCACGGCGGTGGCTTGGAGCGCCTGCGCGAAGGCGGCGTCGAGGTCGAGCTCGTCGACTCGTTCGACGCGCGCGCACAGAACGAGGCCTGGCGGACGTGGGCGGCGACCGGGCGGCCGTTCGTCACGTACAAGGCCGCCGTCACGCTGGACGCGCGCGTGACCGTGCCGGGCGAGCGGTGGGTGACGGGCGAGGAGTCGCGGCGGCTCGTGCACGAGCTGCGGGCGGCCTCGGACGCGGTCGCGGTCGGGATGGGGACGGTGCGGGCGGACGCCCCGCTCCTGACTGCTCGCGGCGTCGAGGCTCCGCGCCAGCCGCGTCGCCTGGCGTTCGGCCGCGGCCCGCTGCCGGCTGCGTCGGAGCTCGAGCTGCTTTCGGGGCCGCCCGAGGAGGAGCTCCGGAAGCTCGCCGCAGAGGGCGTCCAGTCGCTCCTGCTCGAGGGCGGGCCGACGCTCGCGTCCTCGTTTCTCGCCGCCGATCTCGTCGACAAGCTGCTCGTCTTCGTCGCGCCGACGCTTGCCGGCGCCGGGCTCTCGTTCGTGACCGAGCTGCCCGAGCCGAAGCGGCTCTCGCGTTTGAGCGTCCGGTCGGTCGGCGAGGATCTGCTACTCACCGCCTATGTCCACGAGCCCTGACACGACCGACCGCGCCGACGACCGCATCGTCTCGGCTCTTTCGAAGTGGCTCGCGCGTCACCTGAGCGACGACGAGCTGCTCACGCGCGTGAACGAGATCGGCACCGCTGAGCTCGGCCCGGGACAGGCGGAGGCCGTCGACCAGCTCCTTGCCGAGTTCAAGGGCGGCGAGGCCGGCGAGCGCGAGATGCTCGTCCGCGAGACGCTCGAAGCGATCGCCTTAGGCTAGGCTCGGAGCCGTGGAGGCGGTTCGGGCGCCGGCCCTGCCGCGTGCGGTTGCGCGGGCCGCCGCGCGCGCCCGCCTCGGCACAGTGGTCTTCGTCTCGGGCGGCGGCACGCTCGCGACCGAGATCTGCGCCTCGCGGCTGCTCGCGCCGTACTTCGGCAGCTCGACAGTCGTCTGGGCGAACGTCATCGGGCTGATCCTGCTCTACCTCTCGGTCGGCTACTGGCTCGGCGGGCGCATCGCCGACGCGCGCCCGCGGCCGGAGCTGCTCGGCAAGATCGTCCTTGTCGCGGCGGTCGCGATCGCAGCGATCCCGTTCGTCTCGCGGCCGGCGCTCGACCTCGCGCTGCACGGCTTCGACGCGGTCTCGATCGGCGTCGTCGCCGGGTCGTTCATCGCCGCGCTCGCGATGTTCGCTCTGCCGGTGACGCTGCTCGGCGCCGTCTCTCCGTTTGCGATCCGGCTCGCCCTCTCAGACGTGGCCGAGGCAGGCACGGTAGCCGGCCGCCTCTACGCGCTCTCGACGATCGGAAGCATCCTCGGCACGTTCGCGTCGGCCCTCGTCTTCGTGCCACTCGTCGGCACGCGCCGGACGATGGTCGGGACGGCCGTGCTGCTCGCCCTCGCGGCCGTGCTCCTCCTCGGGAGGCGCTGGCTCGCCGTCGCGGCTGCCGTCGCCGCGCTGCTGCTCATCCCGCCAGGCGCAGTGAAGGGCGGCAGCGGCCTCCTTTACGAGACCGAGTCTCCCTACCAGTACGTCAGCGTCCTCCGCGAGAGCGACGGCTCGCGCATCCTGGAGCTGAACGAGGGCGTGGCCGTCCACTCCGTCTGGCGCCGCGACACGGTCTTGACGGGCGGCTACTGGGACACCTTCCTCCTCCTGCCGCCGCTTCTCGGCCGTCCCGCCGACCGCATGCTCGTGATCGGCAACGCGGGCGCGACGGTCGCGCGCGCGTACGGCCGCTTCTACCCGCGGACGTGGATCGACGGCGTCGAGATCGACCGTGCGGTGACGGACGCCGGCCGGCGCTGGCTCGGCCTCGGCGACAACCCGCGGCTGCGGACGATCACGGCCGACGGCCGGCCATTCCTCGCGCTGACCAAGCGGCGCTACGACCTGATCGTCGTCGATGCGTACCACCAGCCGTACGTCCCGTTCTACCTCGCGACGCAGGAGTTCTTCCGGCTCGTCCGCGACCACCTGCGGCCGGGGGGAATCGTCGCGCTGAACGTCGCCGCCGTGCCGGGCGACCGGCGCCTGACCCGCGCGATCGGGAGCACCCTTGCCTCCGTCTTTCCGAGCGTCTGGGTCTGGCCGGCGCTCCGGTTCAACGATCTCGTGCTCGCGACGCGGGCGCCGACGACGCGGGCCGAGCTGCTGCGGCGGGCGCGGACTGTTTCGCCCCGGCTCCGCACGCTGCTGCCGCTCCTCGACCGTGAGCTCACGCGCGTGCGGCGGACGGAGACGCCGCTGACCGACGACCGAGCGCCGGTGGAGTGGCTCACCGACCGGATGCTCGCGACGCAGATCGAGCGCGGGCGAACGCTCGACGACCGCGCCCTGCCGACGGTGCCGCGGTAGCCTGAGCGGCATGTTCACGGGCCTGGTGCGCGAGCGGGGTCGCGTGGCGGAGCGGAGCGGGGGCGACGGCGGCGTCCGCCTGGTCGTCACGGCGCCGCAGACGGCCGCGACGGCCTCGATCGGCGATTCCGTCTCGATCGACGGCGTCTGCCTCACCGCGGTCGCGGTCGAGAACGGCTCGATCGCATTCGACGCCGTCCCGGAGACGCTCGCGCGGAGTGCGCTGGCGGAGCTCGCGGCAGGCGACGAGGTGAACCTCGAGCCGGCGCTCCGGGCGGGCGAGCCGCTCGGCGGGCACTACGTCCAGGGCCACGTGGACGGCGTGGGCCGCGTCCGGTCGGTCGTCGCCGAGGGTGGCGGCGCACGGCTCTGGATCGACGCGCCGCCCGAGCTTCTGCGCTACTGCGTCCTGAAGGGCTCGATCGCCGTCCAGGGCGTCTCGCTGACAATCGCCGAGCTCGACGACGAGGGCTTCGCCGTGGCGCTCGTCCCGCACACGCTCGCCGAGACGACACTCGGCACGCTCGCGGCCGGGGCTCCGGTGAACCTCGAGGCCGACGTGCTCGCGAAGTACGTCGAGCGCCTGCTCGCTGCGGCTCGCGACGGTTAGTCGCGCGTTAGCGCCACAATCGCCATGCAACACGCGATCCGAAGAACGCGAGGATGCCGACGCCGCTGACGGCCACGGCTGGTACGAGCCAGACGGCGGAGACGTGCGTAGCGAACACGATCACCACTTCCACAACGGCCAAAAGGCCAATGAAGAAGGTCGGGATCGCGCGAAAGCTCGCCAGGCGATCGATCATGGACGCTGGCGGTTCTTCGCGGCTGCGGACCGCTGACGGTCCGACGGTCATCGTTCAGAGCGTAGTCGCTGCCGACACGAGGACTGCCGTACCGACGATGACGCCAGGGAGAAAGCCGTACGCGATTCCACGATTGACCGATTCCCCGATCCTCTCGGCCGAATCGCCTGCCACGAGCGCAAAGTAGGCGAGAGCGGCGCTAAACACGGTGACAATGGTTCCCAGTGCGGCGAATCCTTCGACGACCGCGACGAACGCCTGCTCACTCGTCAGCGAAGCGGCAGTCAGGAGCACCTACCGACGGTAACGCGAGTCCCGTGCGCGCCACAAGGCCTCTAGGGCGCTGGGCCGGTTCCGTCAGGTCAAAAGAGGTCGATCGTCACGGCAGTCCCTCGATGAGCGCGCTCATGCGCGCCGGCCGGTCGGGATCCTCGATCGGCAGGTCGGGGAAGATCTCCTCGGCTCTCGGGTAGCCGGTCGCGCGAATCTGCTCGACCGCGGCCTCGACGTCGTAACGCGTCCGCCGGAACGAGAGCTCCGGCCCCAGGAGAAGCCAGTACCCGCCGGGCGAAGCCTCGTACGGCGCGCCGACGCTGCCGGCGTTCACCACGCGGATGCCGTCGAGGGTCCGGTCGAACTGCACGTGCGTGTGGCCGCAGACGACGACGCGCTCTTCGACCCCCGCAAGCAGCCCGCGCAGCCGGTCGTCCGGCGTGAGGCGCGTGATCGTCTCCACGTCGCTCCCCGGCGAACCGTGGCAGAAGCGGACCGGACCAAAGCCGTCCACCTCGAGCACGGCGTCGAGCGGCAACTCCGCCAGGAATCGGAGCTGAGCGTCGCCGAGCCGCTCGGCCACCCAGAGCCGGCTCCGCCGCCACACCTCTGGATCGCCGCCGGCGCCGCCCTCGAAGTCGAGCACGCGGTCGGCGTTGCCGCGAACGAACACGGCGTCCCGCGACTGGAGCGCAGCGAGCGTCTCCACCGGCATCGGCCCGGACGCGATGTCGCCGCCGACGAGGATGGCGTCGACTCCCTCCGCGTCCACCTCCGTGAGCACCGCTTCGAGCGCGGGGAAGTTCCCGTGGATGTCGTACAGGGCCGCGACGCGCACGCTTGTAGATTCGCAGCAATGCGCCTCGAGCCGCTCTACCGCCTGACGTTCACGTACTCCGCGCACTGGGACGCCGACGCGGGCGGCGTGCTCCACCGGTTGCTCGTCGGCGAGGGTCGTTGTGAGGGCCGGATCACAGGCGAGTTCCGCGGGACGAACGACTCGCGCCGCCGTCCCGACGGCACGTTCGAGCCCGACTACCACGGCGTCATCGAGACCGACGACGGCGCCGCGATCCTCTTCCACCTGACCGGCTACGGCTGGCCCGACGAGAGCCGGATCGCCGCGACCGTCCAGCACGTGTGCGGCGACGAGCGCTACGCCTGGCTGAACCGGACGCTCTGCGTCGTCACCGGCGACCTCCGCGACCGCGAGATCGTCCTCGACGTCGCGGAGCTCGTCTGGGAACCGCTCGGCTAAGCGGCGGCGACCTCCGAAGTGCAGAAGGCGCACCGACGCGCGGCGACCGGAATGTCGCTCAGGCACTCGGGGCACTGGCGAACCGTCTCGTCGACCGGCGGCTCGGTCCGGCGACGCGCCATCAGCGCGTTCACGGGGCGCACGACGAGGAAGAAGACGGCCGCCGCGATCAGCACGAAGGCGAGCACCTTGTTGATCAGGTCGCCGTAGAGGAAGCGGCTCTTGTGGATCGTGAACGTGAGGCTGCTGAAGTCGTGCGTGCCGAAGATCGCGCCGATCAGCGGCGTGATCAGGTCGGCGACGAACGCGGTCACGACGGCGCCGAAGGCCGCGCCGATCACGATGCCGACGGCAAGGTCGACGACGCTGCCGCGCAGCAGAAACTGCTTGAAGTCGGTCAGTGCGGTCGGCCGGCGAAGGCTTCTGACGCGTGCGGACGCGCTTTCCACGGCTTCCTCCTTGGTCTGTCGGAAGATCCTCCCACGGTACGATGCGCCGCGTGAGCGCCCTTCAGGAAGAGACCGCCTTCGCGACCGTCGAGGAGGCGATCGAGGACATCCGCCAGGGCCGCTTCGTCGTCGTCGTGGACGCGGCCGACCGCGAGAACGAGGGCGACCTGACCATCGCGGCGCAGTTCGCGACCCCCGAGGCGATCAACTTCATGGCGACGCACGGCCGCGGCCTGATCTGCCTGTGCCTGACCGAGGAGCGGTGCGACGAGCTCGGCCTCCGTCCGATGACGGAGCGCAACGAGACGCCGTACGGGACGGCGTTCACCGTCTCGATCGAGGCGCGCGAAGGAATCTCGACCGGGATCTCGGCGCACGACCGCTCGCGCACCATCCAGGTCGCGATCGACCCGTCGAAGGGGCCGAGCGACCTCGTCCAGCCGGGCCACGTCTTTCCACTGCGCGCCCGGCAGGGCGGCGTGCTCCAGCGCACCGGCCAGACGGAGGCGGCGGTCGACCTCGCGCGCCTGGCCGGGCTCAACCCCGCGGGGGTCGTTTGCGAGGTGATGAGCGACGACGGCACGATGGCGCGCGTCGCCGATCTCATCCCGTACTGCGAGCGCCACGGGATCAAGCTGCTCACGGTCGCCGACCTGATCGAGTACCGGCGCCGCCACGAGAAGCTCGTCGAGCGGATGACGGGCGTCCGGCTCCCGACCGCGTACGGGGAGTTCACCGCGATCGCGTTCCGCGAGACCCTGACGGGCAAGCATCACGTCGCGCTCGTGAAGGGCGACATCGACGGTGCCGAGAACGTGCTCGTGCGCGTCCACTCCGAATGCCTGACCGGCGACGTCTTCCACTCGCTCCGCTGCGACTGCGGCGAGCAGCTGGGCACGGCGCTCGAGC
>DASUZD010000151.1:0-4271 GCA_036377055.1 Gaiellaceae bacterium
GAGAGGTCGGCGCCGCTCGTCGCGTCGAGGACGTGCAGCGTCGTGCAGCAGCCGGTGTCGAGGCCGTCGACGATCTCCGCACGGCCGTCGCCGTTCGTGTCGCCAACGTCGACGTAGGCGCCGTTCCACCAGGATGCGTTCCGGAACGGCAGCACCGAGCCGAGCTGCTCGAAGGTGCGGCCGTCGAAGACTCGAAGCTCCGTGAAGGCCGAGCGCCCCGGCGCGGTGACGATCTCCGGCCGGCCGTCGCCGTTCACGTCGCCGACCGCGACGCGCACGCCGTTCTGGTACGTCGGGTAGGGCGAGAAGGCGAGCGGCGACTCGCCCCAAGGAGCGTACTGTTGGGCCGGGTTCCCGAAGCGGTCCCAGCCGCGCACGTCCGGCCAGCCGGCGTCGAGCCCGGTCACGATCTGCGGCGGAGGCGGCGCGGCCGCAGCGGTGCCGGTCAGCACCGCCGCGGCCGTCGCGAGAAGCGCGAGAGCGACGAGCCTGCCGTACATCGCCGTCAGACCCCCGTCACCGTGCAGCTCCACACGCCTTGCGAGCCGGCGGGGTTGAACTCCGGCTGCGCACCGCCCAGGACTTCCGGCACCGGGTTCGACAGCGCGATCTCGAACGTGAACGTCAGCGACTCGCCGGCGCCAAGGGTGATGCCGGTGTCGTGCGCGACCGACGAGATCCAGCTGCCGTCGCTCCGCTGCTCCGGCGCGGTCCAGTCGCCGGTCAGGTCGAGCGTCGGCCCGCCGTTGACGGACAGCGACGTCGTCTGCGCGTTGAGCCACGCGACGAGGACGCCGCGGCGGGTCTCGGCGAAGCGCTGCCGGATCGTGACGGTCGAGCCCGCGGGAACCGTCGCCTGGCCGCCGTTCGTGACCGCACACTTGAACGGGCTCACGAACGCGGTGTCCGCTTGCGCGGCCGATGCAGAGATGCAGGCCGCGGCCGAGACCACGAGCACGGCCGCAACCTTCTTCATGTGACGCATCTGGTCACCTCCTTGCGCCGAAGCGTCGGAGGTGCGCCTAACGGAAAGCTAACCGTGCGGTCTCGGCGCCGGAGTATCCTCAGATTGCTCCTCTTGCCACGAGAGGACGGCGGTGTCCATCTCGACTCACGACGAACCTGTCCTCCGGGTGGTTGGGCGGTACGAGCTCCTTCGCGAGGTGGGGCGCGGAGGCACGGCCGTCGTCTACGTCGCTCGGCAGCTCGACCTCGGTCGCGAGGTGGCGCTCAAGGAGCTGGCGGCCTTCCACGCGGCGCGGCCCGAGGTGGTCGAGCGCTTCCTGCGCGAGTCCCGCGTCACCAGCGCGCTGAACCACCCGAACGTCGTCACCGTGCACGAGTACCTCGAGCACGAGGGAACGGCGTTCATCGCGATGGAGTACTTCGAGCGCGGCTCGCTGCGGCCGTGGGTCCGGCGCCTCTCCGTGCCGCAGGTCGTGGGCGTGCTCGAGGGCGTCTTGGCGGGACTGGCGCACGCGGAGGCGCACGGGATTGTGCACCGCGACCTGAAGCCGGAGAATCTGATGGTCACCTCGGCCGGCGGGATCAAGATCACCGACTTCGGGATCGCGAAGGCGCTCCAGGCGTCGGGCGGGCGGCCGCTGACCGCCGAGGGGACGACGGTCGGGACGCCGGCGTACATGGCGCCGGAGCAGGCGCTCGGGACGGGGGTCGGGCCGTGGACGGATCTCTACGCGGTCGGGGTCATGGCCTACGAGCTGCTCTCGGGCGACGTGCCGTTCCCGGAGGACGAGTCTCCGCTCGTCACGCTGCTCCGGCACGCGAACGAGGCGGTCGCGCCGCTGCACGAGGTCGCGCCGTCGACGCCGCGTCCGCTCTGCGACTGGGTCCGCCGGATGCTCGCGAAGCAGCCGGAGGAGCGGCCGGCGGGCGCAGCGAAGGCGTGGGAGGAGCTCGAAGAGGCGGTGATCGACGTGGTCGGCTCGCGGTGGCGCCGGGACGCTCGGCTCGTCGGCGACCCCGCCGACCTTCCGGAGCGCGCGACGTCCACGCTCCAGACCGTCGCCATGGACGGCTCGGAGCGCGCGACCGAGGTCGTCGGCCGCCGCCGGCACGTGAGGCGGCGGGTCGCCGGCGCGGCGATCGCCTTGGCGGTGGTCGCGGCCGGCGTCGTCGCGCTCGTGCTCGGGACGCGTGGACCCGCCTCACCGCCGCGTGCGGGCGCCGGCGGATCGATCCCCGACTTCGTGCCGGCCGCCTCGGAGCGACTGTCGCTCGCGGTCGCCGGCCCGAGCCTCGTCGTCGCCGATCCGCGCGGGCGCGTGGTGGTCGCCGACCGCTCGTCGCTCGAGATGCAGCGCGTGCTGCGCGATCCCGCTGGTCCGCTCGCGGTCGCGGTCAGTCGCGCGCGCGTGTACGTGGCCGACGGCGAGGGCGTGACTTCGCATCGCGCGGCGACGCTCGCGCCGGTTTCGGTGGTGCCGTTCGCGGACGCGACAGCGCTCTCGGCGGGCGGGCAGCTCGTCGTCGCCACGCGAGGCGGCCGGGTCTGCGAGCTCGCCGGGCGTGTCCCGATCTGCGGCCGCGTCGGCTTCGCGCCGAGCGGCCTGGGCGCTTCGGGAGCGCTCGTCTTCGCCGCGGACGGGAAGGGCGGAAGCGTCGCGATCCTGCGGCGGGACGGGCATCGCCTCGTCGTCTCGGGAAAGGCGGTGCGCGTCGCGCGGCCGCACGGCCAGCTCGCCTTCTTCGGTGGACGGCTGTACGTGCCGAGCCAGCGGGGGATCGCCGTCGTCGACCTGCCGCACCGAAGCGTGAGGATGCTCCGGCTCCCTGTCTCTCCCGCCGCGATCTGGATCGCGAAGACGGGCCGGCTATACGCGGCGCTTCCCGCGACCGGGCAGGTGGCGATCGTCGCTACGCGCACGCCGAGCCGGCGACCCGCGTACGTCCGCGTCGGCGGGCGGCCGGTCGCGCTCGCCGGCGCGGGCGGGACCGTTTTCGTCGCCGAGCGCTCCGGCCGGATCACCAAGCTCGACGCGGGCACAGGCGCGCGCGGACGCTCGGCTCAGGTTCTGCCTCGTGTCGCTCCGCCCGGCCGAGCCACGCTTCGCCGCCTGAGCGACGTCACGAGCGGCGACACGACGACGCTCCGCCTGACGGTGCGCGGCGGCCGGCTCGACGTCACCAGCATCCGCGTGCGCGACGGAGCGATCGCGGACGGCCACGCAACAATCGAGCTCTGGCAAGGCGGGATCGCGACAGCGGTCCGCGCACGCACCTTCGGCGACCTCGCGGCGCGCGTCACCCGCCAGACGGGCCGCCTCGCCGTCCGCCTGACCGCGCCGCCCGGCGCCTTCGTCCGGCTCCGGGCGCGGCTCACGGGGAACGGCGTCGCCGTCGACCTCATGCGGCCCACGGCGACCGCGCCGCCTCCGTTCGTGCCGTCCCCGCCGCCCGCAAGCCCGCCCGTGTCGCCCCCGCCTCCGCCGCCCGCGCAGCCGCGCCAGAAGACGACCGGCGACACGTGCTGCAACGTCGGCTGAGCCTCAGCCGACCCGGAACGCTAGTCGCTTCACCACCGTCCGGCCCGCGCGCAGGACGCAGTGCCACGTTCCGCGCGGCAGCGCCTGCCCCTGGCGGCTCGCGACGTACGAGACGACAAGCGAGCTGACCGGCTTCCGGACGGGAGGTCCCGCGCGCCGTCCGTTCGGCTTGTACCAGGAGACGGTGAGGACGAGGCCGGACGCCGGTCGTGCGACGAAGCGGAACTGCGCGAAGACCGTCTGCGTTCGTGGCGGGAAGCGCCGGACAGGAACCCCGCCCGGATTCGTGCTCGTGTACGCGTCGTCGACGACGCCCTCGCGCGGCGACGGCAGCGCGAGCTGGAACGTCTGCGGCGAGAAAGGCGCGCCGGGCGCGGGTGTGACGTCGAGCTCGTAGGCGCCTGGGACGAGGCCTTTCGGGAGCTTGATCGCCTGGTCGAACGCGCCCGCCAGGAGCTCGAGCCTCGTCGCCAGCCGCTCGAGGCCGGCCTGGCGCAGGACGAGGTCGACCGCGACCGGCGCCGCGACGTTGCCGGTGACGACGAGCGACCCGAGCAGCGTGCTCTCGCGCCAGCGCGCGCTGAACCGCGCGTCGGCGAGCACGGGCGGCGGGATCGGCAGCGACTGCCAGTCGGCCGTCGTGTCCTCGACCTCGTTCGTCGTCAGCCGCGTCTGGCCGCTGCCGTCGTCCGCCATCGCGTAGATCTCGTAGTTGGCGTCGCGGGCGCTCGTGAAAGCGATCGCCTTCCCGTCGGGCGACCAGAC
>DASUZD010000152.1:0-7450 GCA_036377055.1 Gaiellaceae bacterium
GAACAGCTGGCTTCGCGCCTGGCGCCGCGTCGACACCCGCTGGGAGCGGCGACCCGAACACTGGCTCGCCGTCATCCAAATCGCCGCCGCCCTCACCATCCACAACACGCTCGACTCATTCCGTTAGCAGCTCCAGACCCCAGTTCCGCGCGAGACACGCGCACGCGCCTCCACAGGTCGCGGCCTGAGCGTCGAGCCCATGCGGATTGGCCGAGCGCGCGACCACACCGGGGTCTGACCCTGAATCCGCGCGAAACGCACGCACGCCCGTTCACAGCCGTGCCGGTAACGGCCCAGCCGCGACGCGGCTACGCGAGCGCCTCGGCCGGCTCCGCGTGCGCTCGGTGCGCGGGCACGTACATCGTCTCGACGTACTCGCGCACCATTCGGTTCGTGTTGAACCGCGCGCCGAGGATCTCGATCGAGCCGCGCATCAGCTCGAGCCACCGCGGCGGCAGGCCGCGCGAGTCGCGCTCGTAGAACGCCGGCACGACCTCGCGCTCGAGAACGTCGAAGAGCGCCGCCGCGTCGGCCGCGTCGTCGGCCGGGCCGCCGCCGCCGATTGCAAACCCGACCTCGGGCGAGTGCGCCTCCGCCCACCAGCCGTCCAGGATCGAGCAGTTGAGCCCGCCGTTCATCGCCGCCTTCATCCCGCTCGTCCCGCTCGCCTCCTGCGGCCGGCGCGGTGTGTTCAGCCAGACGTCGACGCCCTGGACGAGGTACCGGGCGAGCGTCATCTCGTAGTCCTCGAGGAACACGATCCGGTCGGCGAAGCGGGGATCACGCGCCATCTGCCAGACGGAGCGGATCAGCTCCTTGCCGCCGTCGTCGGCCGGGTGCGCCTTCCCGGCGAGGACGACGCGCACGGGGCGCTCCGGGTCGACGACGAGCCGCGCGAGCCGGTCCGGATCCGAGAAGAGCAAGCCGGCGCGCTTGTACGTCGCGAACCGCCGCGCGAACCCGATCGTCAGTACGTCCTCGTCGGCGCCGACCGTGTGCCCGCTCCCCCGCTCCCGCGCCACGCGCAGCAGCTCGCGCTTCGCGAGCGAATGAAGACGCCAGAGCTCCTCGTCCCCGAGCTCGCGCACGCGCGACCACTCCCCGCGCAGGTGCTGCTCGAGGTCCGCCGAGAGCCACGTCCGCGCGTGCACGGCGTTCGTGACGTGGCCGATCGGGACATCGTCCACACCCTGGTCCGGCCAGAGCGGCCGCCACATCTCGCGCGCCACCTCGCCGTGCAAGCGCGAGACGCCGTTCGCCCGGCCCGAGATGCGGAGCGCGAACGGCGTGAGCCCGAACTGGCCGCCGTCGTCGGGCGCGCTCCCGAGCGCGACGAAGTGGTCCCAGTCGAACCCCACGGCGGCGACGGGCCCGGCGAGGTACCGCTTGACGAGCGCCGTCTCGAACACCTCGTTCCCGGCGGGCACCGGCGTGTGCGTCGTGAAGACGGTCGAGCCGCGCACGTCCTCGAGCGCCGCGTCGAGCGACGCGCCCGCGGCCACGCACTCGCGGAGCCGCTCGAGCGCGAGCAGCGCCGAGTGCCCCTCGTTGAGGTGAAAGACGCTCGGCGCGACGCCGAGCCGGCGCAGCGCGCGGATCCCGCCGATGCCGAGCACGACCTCCTGGCGGATCCGGTGCTCGCGGTCGCCGCCGTAGAGCCGGTCGGTGACGGCGCGCGCGGTGGGGCTGTTCTCCTCGACGTCCGTGTCCAGCAGGTACAGGGGCGTCCGGCCCACGTCCGCCCGCCAGATGCGCACCGCGACCGGCTCGCCGGCGAGCTCGAGGTGGACGAGCAGCGTGCGGCCGCTCGCCTCGCGCTCGAGCGTCAGCGGCAGCCGCGTCGGGTCGTTGAACGGATACCGCTCGCGCTGCCAGCCGGTCTCGGCGAGCGACTGCCGGAAGTAGCCGCGCTCGTAGAAGAGCCCGACGCCGACGAGCGGTACGCCCAGCTCCGAGGCCGACTTCAGGTGGTCACCCGCGAGAACGCCGAGCCCGCCCGAGTAGACCGGAAGGCTCTCGTCGAGCGCGAACTCCATCGAGAAGTACGCGACGAGAAACCGCTCGTCCACGCCGGCCGTGTCCCACCACGCCGGCTCCTCGAGCTCCTCTCTGAGCGCCCGCTCGGCCTCGCGCACGCGCGCGATGTACGCGTCATCTCCGGCGGCACGCTCGAAGCGATCGTCGGAGAGGCCCGCGAGGAGCACGATCGGGTTGTGGTCGGCCTCGTCCCAATCGGCCGGGTCGAGCTCGCGGAAGACGTTGCGGACCTCGGGCAGCCAGGAGAAGGCGACGTTGCGTGCGAGCCGATCGAGGGTTCGCCGGAGCTCGTCGCCGCTCATCGTCTCGTGGTCGTCCGACACGGTGGAATCAAACAAAAGAAACGCCGCGGCGCGGCGAACCCGCGCAACCTAGCAAGAACGCTGGACGCCTATCGGTGCACGACCACCGGGCACGTCGCCTGCTGCACGACCCGGTGGCTGACCGATCCGAGGAGGAGAGCCTTGAGCTCGCCGAGCCCGCGCGAGCCGACCACGAGCAGCTCGGCGTCGCGTGCCGCTTCGATCAAGGCCTCCGCGGCCGTGTCCTCGACGATCTGGCCGGTGATCTTCACGTCGCCGTCGCGCCGAGCCTCGCGCACGGCGTCCTCGACGATCTTCTCGGCTGCCGCCCGCAGGTCGGTGACGAGGCTCGGGAGCTCGAGCGTGACGACCGGCGTCACGTCCGTCGGCACGACGACCACCTGGTACGCATGCAGCGCGACGACCTCGGCGCCCCTGAGGCGCGCCTCCTCAACAGCCCAGCGCAGCGCGTGCCGCGAGGGATCGGAGCCGTCGACGCCGACGACGATCTTGGCCATGGCCGTGTTGTTCCGCGCGACGGCGCGCCGAATCCTCAGTAGGCTCTCCACGATGGCGACGACCGTTCGCGTCCTCCGGAACTTCGTCGGGAGCGAGTGGGTCGAGTCGACCGGTGAGCGCGTGCGCAAGATCGTCTCGCCGGTGACGGGCGAGACGCTCGCCGAGGTGCCCGATGCCAGCCCCGAGGACGTCGATCGCGCGGTCGCGGCCGCGCGTGCGGCGCAGCCGCGCTGGGCGGCGCTCTCGGCGTGGGAGCGCGCGAAGGTCTGCCACGCGATCGCCGACCTGATCGAGGAGCGGCGTGAGGAGTTCGCGCGCGAGCTGTCCCTCGAGCAGGGCAAGCCGTACGCGGCCGAGGCCCTTGGCGACATCGACGAGACGGCCGAGAACTTCCGGGTCGCGGCGGAGGACGTGAAGCGGATGGAGACCGCCATCATCCCGTCGCAGGACGTCGCCAAGCGGATCCTCACGTTCCGCAAGCCGAACGGCGTCTACGCCGGGATCACGCCCTGGAACTTCCCGACGCTGATCCCGGTCGAGCTGATCGCGCCCGGGATCGCGGCCGGCAACACGATCGTGATGAAGCCGTCCGAGTGGACGCCGATCGCGATGGCCAACTTCATGCAGATCATGGCCGACGCCGGCCTGCCCGAAGGGGTCGTGAACGTCGTGTACGGCGCGGGCGATGTCGGCGAGATGCTGGTCACGCACCCCGAGGTCGACTGCATCGGCTTCGTCGGCTCGCACGCGACGGCCGAGAAGATCGTGCGCGCCGCCGGCCTGAAGCGATCGCTGATCGAGGCCAGCGGCAACGGCCCCGTCATCGTCTGCGAGGACGCCGACCTCGAGCGCGCGGCGCAGGGCTCCGTCTTCGGCGGCTTCTTCTGCGCCGGCCAGGTCTGCTGCGCGACCGAGCGCGTGCTCGTGCACGAGCGCGTGCACGACGCGTTCCTCGACGAGGTGGTTCGGGCCGCGTCGGAGTGGAAGCTCGGCGACCCGTTCGACGAGACGACGCTCGTCGGGCCGATGAACAACGAGCCGACGGCGCGGAAGATGGACCTGCACCTCGAGGACGCGGTCGCTCAGGGCGCTTCGGTGGTCGTGGGCGGGCGGCGTGCGCCGGACCGGCCGACACGGCTCTACTACGAGCCCACCGTCGTCACGGAGGTCGGCACCGACACGCTCCTGAACCGGGAGGAGACGTTCGGCCCGATCGTGCCGCTGATCCGCGTCGGCTCCGACGAGGAGGCGCTCGCGGTCGCGAACGACTCGCACCTCGGGCTTCAGGCGGCCGTCTACACGTCGAGCCTGAAGCGCGCGTTCCGCTATCTCGATTCGCTGCGGGTCGGCAACGTCGTCGTGAACGACTCGACCGATTACTGGGAGTCGCACGAGCCGTTCGGCGGCTCGAGCGGCACGCGGAGCGGCTGGGGCCGCATCGGCGGTCGCTACACGATGCTGGACATGACCGACCTGAAGACGGTCGTCCTCGACGTCGGCGGTCTGGACTAGACCAGAAGCGGGGTCGTGAGCGGATACGCGTCGACCGCGCGCTCGAGCAGGTCGACGTCCCTCTCAATGGGCCCGCGGTCGTCGGGGCGCAGATCGGTGGCGCAACGGTCGAGATAGAGGCAGTAGTTCGTCTTGCCGGTCGCATGCCGTGGCACGTAACGAAGGCCGTCGAGCTTGGGATACCACTCATGGAAGGCGCGGCTCCAGAGCTGCGGTCGGCGATACGGCTTCATGGTGCAGATCCGCGCGTCGAGGTCGAACGTCATCAGGCAGCTTCCGTCCATGAGGTCGAGCAGCCGCAGCGGACGCGACGACGCGATCGCGAAGAGCCGGCGCTTTCCATCCGGAACGTCGATGTAGCGGGTGTCGCCGAAGACCTCGGCGAAGCAGCCGACGTCATCGCTGCAGAGGTAGATGACGGAGAACTCGCCTCGGGGCGCGTCGAAGCGGAACTTGCCCTTCGGATACCGTCGCAGAGCGAGAGGATCCTCGTGCCAATCGAGGCGAAAGGCTCGAACGACGTCGTCGATGGGCTCGCAGGCATCGGCCGGCAACGCAGCGGGCGGCTCGGCGATCGTGAGGCCCGGGCCGCTCAGGTTCCCTGGGCCGTTCCGGCTTCGATCAGCTCGACAACGTCGTCGGGTCGTTCGTCGAGGAGGTCCACAAGTGGTGAGCCCGCGACGCCGGCGTCCGGGTTCGTGAGCAAGAGGTGCAGCGACAGCGGCGTCAATCGTGCGGCGCGAGCGGCCTCGACCAGGACGGGCACGATCGGCCGCACCTTGCCGGCGGCGTCGAACTGCCAATCTGGATACCAATGCTCGCTCCGAAGCGGCGGCTGGATTCCGAGGAGCTTTCCCGAGTCCCGCAGCTGGGCGAGTCGCTGACGGCTGACGCCGAGTCGCTCGCGTAGCTCGCTTCCGCGGATCGACTCTTCTTGCACACGGGCGCTCAAGAGCTGAAGTCGGGCGCGGTTCTTGAGCCGCGCCGGCTTCTCGAGGTCGGCCGAGGCCAGGAACTTCCGCAACTCGGCGGGGGGCTCGTCCAGGAGGTAGCGCAAGACCAGCATGAGTGCTGTCTCGACGAGATCTCGCTGCTGCGGCGAAAGCTGCTCGAGCTCCGCCTCGCCTTCGGCCAACGATGCAGGCGCCGCCATCAGCTCAAGGTACCGTCAAAGCCGTCAAGCGTCAAGTGCGTCAAGCGGCAAGCACGATTCACAATCGAGCCGTGTTCCGCTCGCTCGACTTCGTCTACGTGCCGACCGCGGACGTCGACGAGGCGGCTCGGCGGTGGGTGGAGGAACTCGGCGCGGAGCTCGTCTGGAAGGTTCGCGGGATGGGCACCGTCGTCGCGCACCTGCGGCCGGCCGACGAAGGCCCGGCGATCCTGCTCAGCGGCCACCTCGAGGGCGACATCCCGATCCTGATCTACCGCGTGGACGACTACGCGCGGGCGGTCGACGAGCTGCGCGCCGCAGGCGCCGCCGACCTGCACGAGCTCGAGATCCCTCACGGCCCGTGCGCCACCTTCCGCGCGCCGGGCGGCCAGCGGCTGGCGGTCTACGAGCTGACGCGCCCGCAGGCGGCTGAGTTCTTCACAGGGCGCGACGACGAGTAACGCGCCGCAGGTGCTCCTTTGGAGGGATGCGCGGATCGGCGCCTTCGCAAATCGTGAGCAGACGGCGCCCGTTCGTGGGCGCCGCGTCATCAGCGGCCATGACGCGACTGCGGCGATCATTCCTGCTTCCAAGCCTCCTCTCGAGGTTCGCTGCCGTGAGCGCGGTCGCAGTGCTGGCGCTCGGCGGCGTCCTGTTCCACGTGCTCGACTCGAGCATCCGCTCGCGGGCGCTCGCGAGCGCGCGTCAGTCCGCCGTCCTCACCGCGCGGGCAGTCGTCGGGCCGCACGTCACACGCGCAGGGTTCGAAGACGGCCTGACACCCAAGCAGGTCTCGGACCTCGACCGCGAGGTCAGCCAGGGCCTGAGGTCGGCCGGAATCAGCCGGTTCAAGCTCTGGAACCGGCATGGTCGCGTCGTCTACTCGGACGACCACGCGCTCGTGGGCCGAAGGTTCCCCGTCTCGGACGAGCTCGACGAGGCGTTCGACGGCGAGATCGCGTCCGAGGTCTCCGACCTCGAGAAGGCCGAGAACGTCGCCGAGCGCTCCGACGGGCAGCTGCTCGAGGTCTACGTCCCGCTCCAGATGGACGGCTCGGTTGTCGGCGCGTCGGAGATCTACGTCCCGTATTCGCCGGTGCTCGCCTCGATCCGGCACGACGTGCTGAAGCTCGGCCTGGCGCTCGCGCTCGGGCTGCTCCTCCTGTGGGCGACGCTCTTCCGGCTCGTCGCGAGCGCTTCGAAGCGGCTGCGCCGCCAGTCGGAAGAGAACCGCCACCTCGCGCTGCACGACAGCCTGACGGGCCTTCCGAACCGGACGCTCTTCCTCGACCGCGCGGAGCAGGCGATCCTCGCCGCGAAGCGCGACGCGGCGGAGGTCGCCGTCCTGATCCTCGACATCGACCGTTTCAAGGAGATCAACGACACGCTCGGGCACGGCGCCGGCGACTACCTGCTGCGCCAGGTCGAACCGCGGATCCGGCCGGTGCTGCGCGAGGGCGACACGATCGCCCGCTTCGGCGCTGACGAGTTCGCCGTCCTCCTCCCGCGCCTCGATTCGCCCGAGACGGCGACGATCGTCGCGCGCCGGCTTCGCCGCGCGCTCGACCAGCCGATCCTGGTCGAGGACCTGCCCCTTGCGGTCGAGGCGACGGTCGGCATCGCGATCTCGCCCGAGCACACCGACAGCGCCGCCCTGCTCGTCCGCCGCGCGGACGTCGCGCTGCATGTCGCGAAGGCGGCGCGAAGCGGGTTCGAGGTCTACTCCCCGAAGATCGACGCGCACTCGAAGCCGCGCCTTAGCTTGCTCGGCGAGCTCCGCCGCGGCATCGCCGAGGGCGAGCTGACGCTCCACTATCAGCCGCAGCTCGCCGCGGGCTCCTGCGCGCTCGAGCGCGTCGAGGCGCTCGTCAGATGGGTTCACCCCGAGCGCGGCCTGCTCCCGCCGGTGGAGTTCCTGCCGCTGGCG